>CAMHOW010000028.1 GCA_946186895.1 uncultured Fibrobacter sp. | reverse complement strand
ATTATCTCCAGTCCGCAGATTAGCCGCGGAGACCGAGTTCCTTGATGAGAGCACGAGCGGCGACAATGTCCTTTTCGCCGTAGTACTTGAGGAGGTTCTTGCGCTTTGCAACCATCATGGACAGACCGCGCAGGGAGTGGAAGTCCTTCTTGTGGCTCTTGATGTGCTCGGTCAGGTTCTTGATCTTTTCGGTGAGGATAGCGACCTGCACGCGGACGTTTCCGGTATCCTTTTCGTTGGCACCGAACTTAGCGGTGAGTTCTGCAGCTTTTTCTTTAGTGATAGTAGCCATTATAGCCATTCCTTTTTTTTGATTGTTTAACTAATTACATGTTTATGCCCGAGTTTCCCTGCTTTAGGCCCAGTGGAATTGGCGAATCTGGACGCAGGACCAAGGCAAAAATGCAACTACGGGCCAGAAATATAGGTAATTCGGAGTTCGGAATTCAGAATTCGGAATGAAAATGCCAAGAATCTCGGCCTAATTTGACATTGCGAGACACAAACTTGTCATTGCGAGGCCCGCCACATTCTTGTCATCCCCGGCTTGACCGGGGATCTCCTTGTAATTCTCACTACAAAGGGGGAAGCCTCCCCCTCGCTCCAGCCCCGTCGTCATGGCGGCCCACGAGCCGCCATCTAGCCGGGTCTTCCCCTACCCCCTCTGCGGGGAGTACCCCGCAACGCCCCACCAACGTCATGCCGGGCCTCACCCGGCATCTAGAACAAACCGAGGCCACATACGCGGCGCACAACAAAACTCCTAATAATGTATATTACCCATATGAAATCTTCCACCATCGCCAAAATACTCATCTTGGCATTGCCTCTGCTCTTTTGCCAATGCGAACGCTTTCCCGACGCAGACTACGATGAAGTCCATGTTGGTATCCATACGGAACATCCGCCTATCGCCGATTCTCTAAAAATAACCGTTCTTCACGACAAAGACACTGTATTACAACAGATTGGAACAAAGGACCTAAAAACAACCCTCGCTGGAAACAGGCTTGAATCCAATTACGTGCTCCAAATTGAATTTTTCTGCAATGATCAATGGCTGAAGGCAATCCCATACACCCTAGATGTCGGCAGCGGAGTTACGGCCATTTATCTGACCAAACGGCCGGACGGTTTCACACTGTTCAACACACCGCCCTCGAAAGAATGCAGCGAACTAGCCGATTACAAGCTAGTAGAAAAAAACAGTTGATGGTCCTTATGCGCATTTTGATTACCTTTCTGCTCCTTGCGCTTTGTTCCTGCGATCTGGATACAATCTTTTTTGGTGAGTTATTATGCAGAAGCGGAATTAGCGTTCACGCATCCGCAGATACGGACTCCCTATATGTTGAAATCGTAGCCGGAGATTCCCTGATCTATTCAAAGAAAGACACCAGTAAGTATTTTTATTGGGGAGAGGACAACCGTGACCTGGAAAATTTCAACTGGACTATCAATATCACATCTTACAGGCAACCAGATTCCACTAATACCGAGACATACCATTTTTTCACCAAACGACACAGCAACTCCGAATTTTTCGTAGGCTACGACAACAAAATTTGCGAAGACTGCCCTCCGTTTGTGCAAATAGGATATGACAATTTTTGCGACGATTAGAGAACAAAAACAATATAACAATCCCGATTTAGTAGGGGCCTCCGCCCCTAACACCCCCTAAATAATCCGAGTCTCAAGGGCGTTGTCACCCCGGCCTCCGAGCCGGGGCGCCTGCAAAAAAGACCGTCGGTCGCAACTTCACTTTGTTCGCCGCTACCCTCCGAACGTCATCCTCGACCAAGCGAAGTGCGGGAGGGGATCCATACAGGTCGTTTTAATGACGCCTCATTAAGGTATGCCCTCTCGCCTCAAAAAATGGGTTCGCTACGCAGGAGGTTGCTCGGTCACGATGTTCCCTCCCAACCACTTGCGTTCACGAATAAAATAAGGTATATTCAGGAAGTACACCTCATAGAGGCTTTTCATAAGCTGAAGGAAAATAAAAATGGCTAAAAACGATCCGATTAGCGAAATTAAATGGAACGAAAGAAAAGATGACCTGATAGAACATATGGAGGAATATCATGAATCCTTCAAGAACGGAAATGTATTTCGTGGGCCCAGTTATCATTTTCATAGGCGAGCGCTAGATTCAAAGGGCGATGAAAAAATTGAAATGGTTTATGCCGTTCTAGTTTCGTGGGGAATGCATCGAATGGGATCAGGCGGTGCCAAAATGAAAGATTATGACGAATTTCAGAAAAGCCTGAAGCCTCTGATTTCGCAAATCGAGCGCATAAAGAAAATTGTTTCCGAAAAAGGCGCTACTAAGCAAACATTTTACGATATATCTAATGATTTGAAAACAATTTATGATAAAGTTGATGTTATGGAATCTGGTGTGAAAATTGTAGGGAATTCCAAGGTCCTAGCTCATTATCTGCCTGAGATTCTATCACCTATTGACCGACAATACACCCTAAATTTCCTAACAGGAAATGTTAATCGTACAAATTTTAACGAAAAACTTCTAAGCTTTGAAATGTTCAAGACATTTCATTTGGAAATAGTACTGAATGTTATAAACGATTCGAAATTCAGAAAAAAAGCTAATCAGTGGCTTAAAGACCCCAAAAATATTTGGGATACATCTTTGCCCAAGATTGTAGACAATCTTATTATTGGAAAAATCACTCAAGAAAAAATAAAAATAAGAAAAGCTAAGCAAGCAAAAAAAATGATTTAGCAGACGCTTCGCCCCTACACCATCTCAGCCTTGAGTTTTGTAGCTAGTTCAATTACGGCGTCGTCTACAAGCGTTTGGTAATGCCCTCCGAAACGGTCCGTAAAGGCCTTGATTACATCGACTGCGCCGGAATGCAACCGAATAGTGTACGGCTTCTTCGCAGAGGCCCTTAATTTGTAAGAGGCATTAGCCAACGATGCGAGTTCTTTTCTGCGTTCTTCGGTAATCTGCGGCTTGCCAGCATGATTCGCTTCAAAATCGGCAAGGATTTCTTGCTCCTCTTCATCGAGATTGAATTTTTCCGCATGTTCCTTAAAAGACAACATCATATTCCTCCATATTTTTTCTGCGAGACTCTACTCGGTATAATAGTCTTAAGCCAAATATCTCCATCAGGTTCAGGCTTATACGGAACATTACAACAGTAACCGTCAATCCTGACAACCAAAACCCTCTGCCCTGGATACTTCTCTTGATCCGGGTGTTTGTAATCATCCAGAACTTCTTTCTTCCGCATAATTTCTTCAACTTGTTCAAAAGAAACATGCCTCGTCACCTTTAACCATTCATTCTTCCGTGGATCCCATCTAGCCACTAGCTCTACTCCTTAATTTAACTAAAGTACACACATTTGTCAATACATTTGTAACAACAAACGTAAAGAAATCACAATAATCTACGCAGTTTATCCTTATTTTCTAATCCCCTTCGGATCAGTAAGAGGCAATTTAACCCCTTCAGACGGCCATCCCCAACAATCACCCTCCTTACGGTTTACCTCCGGCATGTGGCGTTCAGGGTCAGCAGAACCGCGCAATACATTTTTCGCCTTACGGCGAAACTCTCGATTCGCCATTTTCTGAAATTCTACATCCTTAGCCATTTTCACAAATGGTTTCTTGTAACTACGACTCATATTAAAGCCTCCTTCGTTGTAGCCGCTTTCGTGGCTGGTTGATTGTTAGAGGCGTTCTGCGTGTCGGTGGTTAGGAAAACCCCTTAACGCAAAACGCACCTCGCCTTAAAACAGCGAGATGCGTCGTCGGGCTTTAATGTATCTAAAAATCAGAAAGCTGGCAAGCCCCGTGCAAAAATTTTACAATTCCTACAGGCTCTTTTTTATAAGCCGAGGGAAAACTTAAATACACCAAGCCATATACGACGGAACCTTCATTACCCCGTCATCAATCGCAAATTGTTTCGGGTGGATTATAATAGACTCGCCTACGCGCTTCTTGAATTTATTCTTGAACTTGCCGAGCGACGTTGTCGTATAATTTTTCGAGGATTTCACCTCTACCGGGAACACCTTGAAATTGACCTTACTTTCATTGGAAAGTAAAAAATCGATCTCCATGGAATTGCGATGCTTTGCGGCATCGTATTCTGTATAGAAGAACAGTTTTCGCCCTTTGGCCCGAATCATCTGCGCAATCATGTTTTCATGGAGCATTCCCTCGTTCAGCGAGAGTTTACCGTCCATAATGGCCTTATACAACTGGTTCGACGCAATTTCATTTTCACTGAAAGCAAGGCTCACCAAAAGGCCTGTATCACACAGATAGCACTTGACCAACGAATCGTTCTTGTTCAGAGCGAAGCCGACATTGGGATCATCGCATTTATAACAAAGGTTGCAAATCATCGAGTCGTCAAGCCAAAAGAGTGGCTCGTCATATTTGGAGAAGGTCGCCGCATTAGACTTGTCAATCTCTGTAAGGACAATTTTTTTCTCGTGGGTCGAAAGGTAGCCCGGGATATTTTCAAAAATCGCAGAGACCTTAGAATTGTAACGCTTAGAAGCCTTCCTGATATCGTCGCGATAAAGGTCCAGAATCTTCCGTTTTTCCTTGTCGCTCTTCGAAAAGTCCCGATTGTTCTCTGCGTACGCAACAATGCTTTGAGGCATACCGCCCACCAGCATATACTCTCTAAAAAGTCGCGTCGCACGCTTATGGAAATGATCTTCTAGAGGTTTCTTTTCGGCATAGCATTTGCCAATGTACGTGAGCAAAACATCTTCGCCCAAAGCCCTGGCGAATTCCTCGAAATCACAAGGGTACATCTTTAATTTTTCTTCTTCGGAGGGAATCGTTATGCCGTCGACATTTTCCTTTATCGAAATCAGCGAACCAGTCTCGACGAAATCGTAACGACCATCCGCCACAAGATACTTTATCGACTCCCGTGCCTTTGGAAATTTCTGAATTTCGTCAAAGATGATTAGCGACTCTCTCTTGAACAGCGGTTTGTTGTATTCCAGAGAAAGGACCTGGAAGAAAACATCAAGGTTGTTCAAGTTCGTCTCAAAATTATCACGAACCTTTTTAGAAGCCTTGTTAAAATCGACAAGGATATACGACTTATATTCCCGTTCACCGAACCGCTCGGCCACGGTTGATTTGCCGATTCGACGGGCTCCTTCTATTAACAGGGCGGTTTTCCCATTGGATTCTTTTTTCCATTCCACAAGGCGATTGTAAGCTTTTCTCTGAATTTCCATAGTCCCTCCCGCTCCAATAGTGCGCAAACTAAAATATACTCTATTTTCAAATGGTACGCAAGGTAATTTTTGTAAAAATCACCAATAAAGCGCAACATTTTGGCGTTTTCCTGCCGTTTTTTTGATGATTTCGCCACATTTCCACAAAGTCTAGGCATTTTGTATATTTCCCTACGATGAAACGTCTTAGACAGGACATCCTCTCGATGGTAGCGGTCGCATTTTTTGCGATGTTTGCCGCCGTTGTCGATACCACACCATAAGCAAGGTGCGGTACGCCACCGGCGACGAAGCAAGGCTCTTGCTTAGCGCCTTTGTCAAGTAAAAATCAGCCCGGGCAGCCAACCGCTGCCCGGGCATTTTTTTTGCGCAAACGCTTGCATTTATGGATAAAATAAGATATATTCAAAAAACTAAAAACGCCCATCGGGATTGATTATGAAAGCAAAGTTTCTCTCAGACATTCATTACGACTACGCTCGTGAGGAAAAGCAAAAACAAATTGAAGCGTATGGCAAAGATGCAGATTTACTGTTGATTGCAGGCGACTTTGGAAACTCACTTGAAACAATCAAGGAATGTCTGTCGTTCCTATCCAAGTCGTGCAAGAGATTCGTCTTTGTTCTTGGCAACCACGACTTGACAGTGGAATGGGACAAGGATATCGACACGACTGAAGAAAAGATGAAGCGTATATACGACTTTACCCGCAAGTTAGGAAACGCTACTCTCTTGGGTTACCGTGAAAATCTTACCATGGTTGACAATATCCTCATTGGCGGAACGATGGGTATGTGGGATTTCTATCGGGACATATGGGATTTCCCTCGGTATATCGATCTCATCGAGTACGATTGGAAGACAAAGTGGTTTGATGGCAAATACTGGGGAAAGGATGTTAACCTCGAAAAGATCAGTGAAGACGAGAGGATTAAACTCGATTACATCACCAAGGCAAGGCCTACGATTGTATTGACCCATTTCGCTCCATGGCCGTGCGCCACGAACCCGAAATACCATGGTTCTCAAGATAACAGATATTTTTATTTCAACATTGAGCAATTTGACTACTCTGGCGTCAAATACTGGGGATGTGGTCATACCCATGATGCTCATAAGCTGATGATTGGAAATACCCAGGTCATGTTAAACCCGCTTGGATATGGAAGCGATACAGAAGCCCCGTTCGCTTTGGAGAACCTATCTGCAAACGATTTTACTGTGGAGATTTAGTAAAAGAAGCCGAAAAACACAAAAAAGGGGGCGAAAGCCCCTTTTTTTACGTTTGCAGAATTTTTTTACGAACTTACTTTACATTGGCGGGGTTGCCCTCGATAATTATATAGAGAATAAGACCAACGGGGGCAACTATGACAAATCTGAAGCACTCAATCATCCTCATCATCTGCATCCTGATGACAGCCGTATTCGCCGACACGATAAAGCATAAAATCACAAAAATCTACGGTACAGGTATCGCATTCAACGAGCACTACATTGTCACAACAGGCTACGTCGCCCGCCATTCCGAGAAACTGGATTCCATCGTAGTAATGGTAAACGACATCCCTATGGTAGCCAGAGTAGAGCACTCTGCGGACACTATTTTTGACAAAGATAAAAACGAATATATGAACTTGGCCATCCTCCAGGTTGACAACACTGTATTACTCAACGCATGCAAAATTGAAGATAGAGAGGTCAACGCAGGCGAACCAGTCACTGTAACAGGCTATCTTGAGGACAACCCCAAGGTTCAAGTAAAGTCTTTTCCTGCAAAAGTCGTTGCCGACTCAACATTTCCTGAGTACGTAGCGAAAGCCTTTAATGTGCGGTTACCTGGTGGTTTCAGTGGTGCAACGGTTTCCCGTGACGGAAAGGTAATTGGAATGACATTTGGAAGAAGCACACGCAAGCCCAACACATCATTCTTCTATGACGGTATGCTATTGTCTGAGTATATCTTACACCGAAACAAGCCCTCTACGACAGACATATCAAAATGCACGTATCAAGTAAGAAGCTATGTCAGCAGAGAATAGTAAAACCTGAATATACTACATTATACTTAGGTAAAGGAGCTTCTTATGGCTAATTATGTTCCAGAAATGTCAGAAAAAGAATTACTTAAATTAAGGGAAACCCTAAAAAAAAACATTCAAGAAGATTTAGAAAAATACGGCGAAGTTACAATTGGTGCTGTAAGCACTTGTGCCGAACTTGAAGAAGTTGAAGAAAGATTGCGTGAAATAGAGGAAAAGAAAAATCTTTCTCCGTAAATCCGCTAGAGCCGATCGCCCACCGTGATTTCTTGCCCGGTGGGTTTATCATCTCCGTCGTACGCGAACATCACCGACCTGACCACTAGATTGTACGCCTCGGCGATGTCATTGACCTCGTCGAACGACTTGAATTCCGAAATTGCGGTAAGCAGCTCCTGCGGCAGCCCCCTAGAACTTTCATTTACGACCTTGATATCCATATCGCACAATATAGCAATAAACCTTTCCGGAACAAGACGGCAAAAAACTATATTTGGGGTCGCATTTTAGGAGATCCCCATACTTAACAAGCTCAGTTTCTGTGTATTGGCCATTTTTGTGGCTTTCCTGTTCAACTTTTCTGCTTGTGGAGATAGCAGTTCCAGCAGCGATCCCGAGGATACGGAAAAAATAGAAGGCCAAAAGGAAACGGGCGAAAAAAAAGTATCTGAAGAAAAGGGAGACGATCTGGAATCTTCCGAGTCCTCTGAAGCCGTTTCTTCGTCTTCGGAAGAAGAAGTCTTCGAACCTGAGTCTTCCAGCTCCGAATTTGTTTACAAGGACAGCAGCTATTACGCCGCCGAAAAGAACACCTTGACGGATTTCCGCGACGGCAACATTTACAAAACCGTCACCATCACCGTAACAAGGGAAGAGAAAGGCGACACAACCCTGGTTTGGATGGCAGAGAACCTGAACTTCTACTACAACAAGGACTCTGCAAAGTCTTATTGCCTCGAAGACGACCCTGAAGACTGTTCCAAGTACGGGCGACGGTACACCTGGAGTGCCGCCATGGACAGTATGGGCCGGTTCTCCGATGCCACAGCCGGGTGCGGTTATGACACATTATGTACGGCAAAAATACCGGTGCGTGGCGCCTGCCCCAAGGGATGGCATTTGCCCACCAAGGATGATTTTAATGATTTAGTTGAAATGGCAGGCGGTAAGAACGGGGCAGCAAAAAAATTAATGGCCACCTCAGGATGGAAAGAGAAAAATACTACCGACGACTATGGATTTGCCGCCCTCCCCGCTGGATTTTGGACTAACTATGCGGAGGCAGACCTTGTAGGTTCCAGTGCTTATTTCTGGACTATGGTCCAGTATGTACCTTCAACGTCTACTACATCATCCTATCAAGCCGGCATAATGAACATTACCGGAACTTATGTGTATATCCAGGGTTACGACAAAAGGTATGCCTTTTCCCTCCGTTGCATACTTGATTAACGTACCTTCACGACCTGCACCCCAGAGCCAACCCGCACCAGGTAAACACCTGCGCGGGTCACGCTGACAGAAACGCCCGACGCTGCAGGAATTCTGCCAGAGTGTAGCACCCTACCCAGCATATCCAAGACGGCGAAGGACTGCCCCGGCACGGCACCTTCGAGCCAAATAGACTTGCCAATAGCATAGGCCCTGAACAGGGGAACATTTGCCGCAATGGAAGGTATTGCCGTTGCAGAGGCGCTTGAATTGGGCTGCACCGAGGAACTGCTGGTTGGGGCGGTCGCAGACGATGTCACCGACGCAGAAGACGACGGACCGCTCTGATTAGGAACCTTCACCTCGATATAGTCCACATCCACATGCCCCCAATTCTTGATGATAGCGAAGGTATTGGCCCCCGCCTTCAGCGATACCTGAACCGGCATATCCTCAAAGACCGCGGCAGCCCCGCCCAAGTTTCCTTCAAGGGTCACCGGAAATTCCTGGGATTTCACCTTGGTTCCGTTTACGTAGATATCCTGAGTCTTGGCGTTTGAAGCAGTGTTGCTGAAACGGATTGTGACCGTGTATGTCTCAGCAGTAGGTACATTGACGTTGAAGGTGATGTTACCCGTCGTTTCAGTGCGCATGTATTTACCGCCCGATGCAGCCTGATTTGTCTTTTCAGTACACCCGGTGCAAGTCGCATCTTCCGCCTCGTAGCGCACGGCCTCATAGGATTCATTCCCCGCCGAAGAACTGGATGGATTGACCGACGCGCTGGACGGCGGCGTAAAGCTTGACGAATACGCGATGCCGGACTCCGGAATCTTGAAAAGTTCCTCACAATCATTGCGTACATCCCTGATTTCTTCTACCACCTGGTTCTTGCTTTCCACACAATCGTTCTTGTCGGTACCGCTTGCATCGCACCAGCCATTTTGGGCGTATTTATCGACGCTGACCACGTAGCCAACAGCTTTCTCGTATTTTTCAATATTACTCCCAGTCTTATTCCCGTTTGACGGCATCACCACTTCTTCCACAAAATAGTTGAAATGGGGATTGTAATAAGGCAGTCCCTGTTTTTTGGAATTATAGAAGTAGTTTCCGGTAACGGTCCAGTAAGCGCCCTTCATGTCGATATTCGCGTCGTCATAGGACACCTCGCCGTTGTAATCAAGACTGTCCCCAATGAACATGTTGCCCTGGACAATACCCCTGACCGTTCCTTCCTTCACGTCGATGTTCTCGGCCGTAGTCCCGCTGACAATATTGCAGGTGATTTTCGTATCGTTCACGCGCCAGTCGTAGCCGCTATAGCGGTGTTGTGAGGCGTCAGTCCCCCAAAAGCCAGCATCCCTGTCGGCCTGCTGGGAAGATGCCCACCCCGTATTGTAGGTTCCGACATAGATGCCTTCGCCGTACTTCGCAATTTCGTAACCCGAGCCATGGATAAAGTTGCGGTTCAATGTCACCTGCTGGCTGGAATCACGAACATGGACAATCTCGTTTCCAGTATGGTACACCTCGCAGTCTTCCATCAGTGCCCCGACGGAATTGTCGAATACCACGCCCTTGCTGAAGGAATGGATTTTTAGGTTTTTAAGAACAACGTAATTCCCTGTTACGTGGATGCCGTAGTTGTGCTTGTAATCGGAACTGAAAATCTCCGGAGGATTTTTTGGATCCGAACCGGCAAGGACAACGGGATTGGCCTTCGTGCCGTCGGCACCGAGCCAGATGAGGCCGCAATCGCGCCCCGTCTCGTTCACGAACTTGTCATTTTGGCAGTTGGATGAGGGCAGTTCATACTTGCCCGGGGCTACCCAGACGGTATCCCCCGCCTTGGCATTCAAAGTAGCCGAAGTCAAGTCGGCAACGGTAGAAACATTCACCTGTTTGGCAAAGGCAACCGACAAGGAACTGGCGGCCACAAAGCACAACGCCACAAAACTTCTTCCTTGAAGAAGACTCATAGACACCTCCCAAATACTCCCCGTCAGTAATATATTCTTTTTATAACGTAAAAGCACGTTTAATTACAAAAAAATGTAAAACGCCTCTTTTTCAACGGACTTTCACAAGCCATTTATGTCCGCAAAACGCCCAATTTTCTAAATTTTCGCCCACTATGAGCATTTCTATCCCTCAGTTGCCCAAGGGCACCCGCGATTTCTACCCGGAAGCCGAGCGCATCCAGAACTACATTTTTGACACTTGGCGGAGCACCGCCGAATCTTTTGCCTACGAAGAATACGAAGGCCCGATGTTTGAACATCTGGAGCTGTATACAGGCAAGTCCGGCGAAGAAATCGTAAGCCAGCTTTACAACTTTAAAGACAAGGGCGACCGCGAAATCGCTCTGCGCCCCGAAATGACTCCGACACTTGCCCGTCTGGTGATCCAGAAGGCCCGGGAACTGAAGAAACCGTTCAAGTGGTTCAGCATGCCCCGCCTTTTCCGTTACGAAAAGGCACAGAAGGGCCGACTCCGCGAATTTTTCCAGCTGAACATGGACATTATCGGCACCGAAAGCATCTACGCCGAAGCCGACCTGATGGCGGCCATCGCCACCATGCTCCGCAAATTCGGCCTCAAGGACGGCGAATTTGCGATTGGCGTGTCTAGCCGCAAGCTTTTGGCCACCTACCTTGAAGAAATTGGCGCTCCGAACCCGGCACTTGTTTACCCGGTGCTTGACCGCCGCTTAAAAATCGGTCCCGAGGCTTTCGCCAAGGCTCTCGCCGACGCTGGCCTCAGCGAAGACCAGGTGAAAAAGCTAGACGACTTCATGAGTTGCAAGAGCATCGATGAAGTCAAGGCCAAGGTGCATAGCGAAAACGCTACCGCCGCCCTCCAAGAAATCGAGGACCTGTTCGCCACCCTTACCGCCGCAGGTTACGGCGAATGCGTGAACCTGGACCTTTCCATTGTTCGCGGCCTCGCCTACTACACCGGTATCGTATTCGAAGTCTTTGACAAGGGCAAATCCATGCGCGCTATCGCTGGCGGTGGCCGTTACGACAGCCTCACCGAAAAGCTGGGTGGCGAACGCATTCCGGGCGTGGGCTTCGGCATGGGTGACGTGGTTCTCGCCGACCTGCTGGCCGAACACAAGCTACTCCCCAGCCCCAAGCAGAGCGTTGACTTCTACATTGCAAGCTTTACCAACGACATGAAGAAGGTGTTCGAAACCGCCCAGGCATTCCGCAGCGCAAGTACCGGCAAGCCCTTCTCGGTGGCACACCCGCTTGCAGCCATGAAGATGGGCAAGCAGCTGGACCAGGCCAACTATCAAGGCGCCAAAATAGTCGTGTACGTGGACGGTTCCAAGGCAGGCGCTAGTGAATTTGAATACAAGGACATGCGCACCGGCGAAATGTTTGTCGGCAACATGGATGCGATTGTAGAACGTCTATGATGTCCCCGCTCAAAGTCCTCCTCTCCATCATCAGCCTGTTCGTGGTCCTTGCCATCGTGGCCGTGGTTTACCCTGACGGCGGCATCAAGGTGGCAAACGTGACGCTCCGCTACCCGAAGCTCACCGACATCTTTGAAAAGAAGACCCCCAAGGACTCCACCGCCGATTCTGCCGCGGTAGACCCCGAAGAAGCCATCCGCGAGATGATGGAAGCCACCAAGCGCAAGGAGTTCGCCGCCTACAGCGACTCTCTCAAGTACTACGAGGACTTTTTCAAGGACGGCAAGACCCGATTCGACCTACCAAACGACGATCCCACCTGGTTCGATAGGTTCTTCTTGCACCTGCAACTGGCAGAGCTGGATTCCAACGTGGTCCACATCGTTCACTACGGAGATTCCCAGCTAGAAGAAGACCGCATATCGGCCACCATCCGCGAAGACCTGCAACAGGAATTCGGCGGAGCGGGCCCCGGCATGATGCCACCTATCCTTACCATTCCCTCCCAGACCACAAGCCACTGGAACGAAGGCGAGCTCAAGCGCTACATACTTTTCGGACCTAAAGAAGAAGAGGCGGACCACAACCGCTATGGCCCTCTGGCCCAGTTTGCCGACCTGGAAGGATCCGCCGTCATCGGCATCAAAAAACGTGAAGACCGCAAAAACACATTCCCTCACGTAGGCGGATACTCTACCGTGAAGGTTCTCGCCGGCAAGCGTGGAGCACTGCGGCTCCGGCTAGTCTACCAGCGTACCTACAAGGACACCGTAGGCGTCAATGAAGACAGCACCTTCAAAGTAAAGACCCGCACCGCATTCGAGACCGCAGCCTCCCCCGAGGTGGAACGCCTCACCAAGCTCAACGTCTATACCTGGAAACTCCCGGACACCACCTCCAACGCAAAAATCTACCTGGACGGAAGCGCCGAAATCTACGCCATTTCCGCCGACGGCGCCTACGGTGTGGCCGTCGATAACGTGGCCATGCGAGGTTCTTCGGGCACGGTTTTCCACCGCATCGATTCCGAACTTCTGGCTGAATCTTACAAGGCCATGAACGCACGGCTTATCATTATGGAATACGGCGGCAACCTGGTACCCGGTACCAACAGCAGCAACGTGGACTGGACCAAGAAGCTCATCACCAAGCAGATTCTCGCCATCCAGAAGGCGAACCCCGATGCAGACATCCTGTTCATCGGCCCCGCCGACATGGCTAAGCAAGTGGACGGCGAATGGAAGACCTACCCGGGTCTCCCCCTCACTATCAAGACCCTCCGTGAAGTGGCCCTGGAAAACGGCGCCGCCTATTGGGACATGCACCGGGTGATGGGCGGGAACGGCTCCATGATCAAGTGGGCCAACCGTGAGCCCGCCCTCGGCTTTACTGACCACATTCACTTCACACGCAGGGGGGCCGCCTACATGGGAGACCTGTTCTGCTCAGCGCTGCGCATGCACTACGACTACTTCAAGTTCCGTGACCGCCATGGCCTCAACGACGAGAAGATGAAGGAACTGCAGCAGTGGAAGGAGAATTCGGAATTCGGAGTTCAGAATTCGGAATTAGGGCAAGAGACACCCCCTAACACCCCCGCGCAGGATTCTAGCGTAACGAAGGAGGATGCCGCCCCATGATCCGCTTACTCCTCATCGTCGCCTTCGCTGTTCTTTCCGTTTCCGCAAAGGACCTGACCATCGCTCCCGGCAGCTACAGTCTTGACCTTACCAAGTACGACTTCATAGACACCACTATAAACGTCATCCAGTTTCCCAAGGGGAACGCTGCCTTCACCCCCTTCTTCAACAAGATGGACTCTCTGGTGTTCGAAAACAAGGGACAAGTGCGAATCATGCACGTGGGCGGATCCCACCTGCAAGCCGACGTCATTTCGGGCCGCATCCGCGAGCACATGATCAAGGAATACCCGGGGGCCTCTGCAGGCCGCGGATTCATATTCCCCTACTCTGCCGCCCGCACCAACACGCCCTCCAGCTACGCTAGCTACTACAAGGGCATTTGGGACAAGAACAAGAATGTCCAACGTGAAATTTCAAAGCCCCTAGGCCTGTTGGGCATTGCCGTTAGCACCAGCGACCCTCGCGCCGAAATCACCCTAATGCTAGACAAGTATAACTCCGCACCCATCTGGGGCGAGACCCGTTTCCGTCTGTTCGGCTACAGCGACAACAACGACGTAGTTCCCGTGCTGCGGGTCGATTCCACCGACATCTACGGGGTACACGACACCGTAAGCCAGAGCTACGTGTTCACAAGCCCCCGCCCCATCGACACCATCCAGATTCAGTTCCGTTGGGTCGATACCCTCAAGCAAGCATCTGTTGCACAGTTCATCAACGACTCCCTCTTGCAAGATTCCATCGCAAGGGCAGCGGATTCCTTGAAGACCGATTCACTGAATAAGGATTCCCTGAAGAAAAACGGCAACGACACCGGCAAGGTTGAAAAAGCGAAAATACCCGCTAACGTTTTGAACCTGCAAAACGCACAGTTACAGAATGCGCAGCCGGCGTTAGATTCTATGTTCCAAGGAGAGTGCGACGTTCTGGATACCGCCTGCCTCGCCCGGGAAGAAGCCAAGAGTAAAGACACTACCATCAACAACAGGTGCGCTGAACTAGCCGCCAAGAAGGCGAACATCAATTACGAAGAAGGGGAACAGGACCCCACCAACAACCCCGATGACCACTGTTTCACAGAGCCTGCCGCCGTTCCGGATTCCGTCAAGAAGAACGCTCGCCCACGCTTTACCCTGACAGGCATTCTTTCCGAGAACGACGCCCCAGGCATCATCTATACCAACGTGGGAATCAACGGGGCAAAGGTCCACGACTATTTTGAAGAAGTATGCCCGCAGTTCGAGAAAGAGATGGAATACTTCAAGCCCGATTTGGTGATTTTTGCCATCGGCATTAACGACGCCAATGTGCAGCATTTTAACGACAAGCAGTTCCGCGAAGATTACGACAAGCTGATTGAGCGATTCAAGAAGGTGAATCCCAACGTGGCCTTCATCTTCGAAACCAACAACGACATGTTCCGCAAGGTAAAGCGGAAAAAGTTCGTGCAGCATGGGAACGGCGAAGTGGCCCGCAAGTCTTTCTTTATGCTGGCCGATAAGCACAAGGCGGGAGTCTGGGACAAGTTCAGCATCATGGGTGGCCTGGGTTCCATGGCCAAGTGGGAGAAAGCTAGCCTTGCCAAGAAGGACAAGGTCCATTTTAACCTTACCGGCTACAACCTCTTAGGTGACCTGTTCTACAAGGCCCTCATCCAAGCCTACCAAGACCATATTGCCAACCTGCCCGCACAGAAGCAAGAGAGCAAACCCGCAGCTCAGACAACAGCTAATGCGAAAGACGAGAGAGGTAATAAGTAAACACCATGCTTGACTACTTAATCCCCTACCTCACCCGCACTTTTTCCTTTGACCCCAACAGCCCGCTGCTGTTTACGCAGTTCTACTTCTGGGGATTTTTTGCCGTCGTGTTTGCGATGCTCACCCTGGTCAAGAATCGCATTCTGCTCCGCAATGCCTTTTTGTTTGCCACCAGCATGTTCTTCTACTACAAGACCAGTGGAAGCTACGTCTGCATTCTTGTATTCTGCGTGGTAGCGAACTTCTTTATCGGCAAGTGGATCGAGAAGGCCGAACAGCACTGGAAAAAGAAGCTATGGATGATCATCGTGGTCATCATCGACCTTCTGGTGCTATGCTATTACAAGTATTCTTATTTCTTCTTGGACGCCCTCCGCGACTTTACGGGAATTGAGCTTCACGTCTACAACTTCTTCGCCGCAGCCTCCAACAAGATGTTCGGCACCCACTCCCTGGTGGATACCATTATTCTGCCGGTGGGTATTTCCTTCTTCACGTTCCAGGCCATGAGCTACTGTATCGATATCTACAGGGGCAAAATCAAGCCTGTGACCAACATTCTGAACTTCGGTTTCTACCTGACCTTCTTCCCGCAGTTGGTGGCGGGCCCCATCGTGCGTGCCGACAAGTTCGTACCGCAACTCTACAAGAAGTATTTCCTCCCCCGTCGCACCTTCGGCATAGCCGTATTCTGGGTGCTGAACGGTCTTGCCAAAAAGATTATTCTGAGTGACTACCTGGCCACCAACTTTGTGGACCGCGTGTTCGACACACCCCTACTGTTTACCGGCCTTGAAAACCTAATTGCCCTATTCGCCTACTCCCTGCAGGTCTATGCCGACTTCTCGGGCTATACCGACATTGCCATCGGCGTGGCACTCCTCATGGGATTCAGACTGCCACAGAACTTCAACAGTCCTTACAAGGCGCTCAGCCCCACGGAATTCTGGCGTCGTTGGCATATCAGCCTTTCCAGTTGGTGGCGCGATTACCTATACATTCCCCTGGGCGGTAACCGTGGGGCCTCTGTAGGCACCTTCTTCTGGATGGGATTCCTGAGCCTGGTAGCCATTCTCCTTTCCGGGAGCGTCTGGGTTGGCGTAGCACTTGGCGTATTCTTCCTCTACATTGCCATCTACGCCTACATCAAGCCGGAATCCCGCAAGTTTATTACCACCAACATGAACGCTATGGCCACCCAGGTCGTAGGAGGTTGGTGGCATGGCGCCAGCTGGAACTTCATCATCTGGGGTGGCCTCAATGGTTTCGGCCAGGTGTTCAACAAGATTTGGGTCAAGCGTGGCCCCGGATTCCGCGCCACCGTGTCCCTGCTGTTCTTTGCCGTCAGTGCCATCGTCTATAAGCACTTGCATACGCCCATCTGCGCCATTACCGCCGTATGGTTCGGCGTTCTGTTCCTCGGCATCTACAGCGTCATGATCTTTAGGCTATTCAGCCAAAAGTCTTTCCACTGGCTCTATACCGCCTGGAACGTGACTCTCACCTTCGTATTCATCACCTTCACCCGGCTTTTCTTCCGCGCAGGCTCTAACCTAGACCCGGCTGAGGCCAACGAAGTGGCCTGGAATACAGCCAAGAACATGATCAACCAGATGGGTACCGCCTGGAAATGGGACAACCTGGGCACCATCGCCTGGGAACACATCAACATCATTTTGGTGTTCATCGCAGGCATGCTTATCCACTGGATTCCCAAGAAGTTCAAGAGCCGCTACCGCATTATGTTCGCCTCGCAGCCCATACCGCTGATGGTGTTCACCACGGCATTCATTATCTTCGTGATTTACCAGTTCATGAGCGCGGACAGCTGCCCGTTCATCTACTTCCAGTTCTAGCGTGGCACCTACGGTGCAGTTATGCCCTGCGGGCCAGTTCCTAGTTACTAGAGATCACCTAAACCGACTTACGAGCTAGCACTAAGCTCTGCATTCGCAGAGAGCTTCGTCCGTTCTTCGTAAAGATCCGCGGCGATGTGGCTAAAGGCTTCCACCACATTGGGGTCAAAATGCTTGCCCGCCCCTTCGGTAATGATAGCCATGGCCTTTTCAAACGTAAAGGGCTTCTTGTACACACGCTCAGCCACTAGGGCATCGAACACATCGGCCACCGCCATAATGCGGGCCGAAAGCGGGATTTCTTCACCCTTGATCTTTGTGGGGTAACCCGAACCGTCCCACTTTTCATGATGGTAATGGGCCATCTCGACGGCTTCCTTCAAGTATTCCGCCTCCATGGTGTCACCCGTGTTCTCCACAATCTTCTGTAAAATCTTCCACCCTTCGGTGGTATGGGTCTTCATGATTTCGAACTCTTCGTCGGTCAGCTTGCCCGGCTTATTCAGAATCAAGTCCGAAATGGCAATCTTGCCTATATCGTGAAGCGGCGCTGAACGTTTGAGTCTGGCGATATAATCTTCGGAAAGCTGGTCAGCGTAGAAGCCTTCCTTCATCAGCTGGCGGGCAATAGCTTCCACGTAGGCAGCCGTTTTCTTAATATGGTTTCCGGTACCCTCGTCCCTCGCTTCTACCAGTTCTGCAAAGCTGATAATGATTTCATCTTGCATGCGGGTAATGCGATCATTCTGGGCTTTTATCTGAATGATATAGGCAAGAAAATCTTCTGCCATTGTAGAGAAAGCATTGTACAAGTTCTGGATTTCATCGCCAGAGCGGATATCCATGGCCTTCACACGGCGCATGCTAATCTTTCGGCCCGCTTCAGAATTATGGGCAAAAGAAATTGCCACCTTGGACATGCGATTAATAGGAATCACAATGCCCCGCTTCATAAATTCCGTAACCAAGCACATGATTACCAGCGAAACACCGAAGAACAGAGAAAGTTCCTTGATGAGGAACGATATCTCGTCCATCAAGATGGATTCCATCGTTATGTCCGCCGCCACATAAGCCACCGTCGTGCCACTAGAATCTTTCAACGGCTTATAGACTGTCAGCAGCCATCCGTAGGAATCATCGGAAACTACAGGTTCAATGGTATCGCCCTTAAAGAGAGCGGGCAAATACTCTTCAAAACTCGGATCGAACGGAATAACGTCACCCGGCTGACTAGGTTCTTCTCCATCGAGCGGCATCAAGTCAAATATGACATGGCAACCATCCTGGGCAATATGGTAGACATACAGATATTTTGCCGTTGGGAAACCAGACCTAATGTCATACAACTTCTTTTCCGTCTCGGCATAACCCTCCGCCTCACGGCCTTCTTGTAGGTACGTCATCAAGCGATCCCCATCTAGCACGATGGCAGCAGCATCAGTCAACCCATAAGCAATGGAGGTGTACTTGGCAACAGCCTTCTCCTTATAGAGGTAATACCCGATGCTAGCAACAAAGGCGGCAAGCAGCACTTCCGAAAAAACCACGACCATCATCACCTTGCCCAGCAAGGAACGCCTTACTTCGACTTCGGAATCGTTACCCTTCACGGGCCTTTGGAACACATAATTCAGGTGGTTCTTAACCCGGCGTGAAATAAAGTGGAATATGACTATCGCAAAAACGACAGTCATTGCCTTATCAAAAAGATCTACTGTCACATCAGCCATCAACTGCGACTGGAACACGCTTGTATCCAATACCTCGTGAAGGTACTGTGCGAAAGGTGCAGACACACCCGTTCCAAAACTCTGTCGATGGAGGTAATAGGTAAATACGGAACCAAGGCCGCCGCCCAACAAGGCGTAGCAGAATATGGTTAAAAACAACTTCGGGATACTGGAGAAAAACTTTCTATTGTAGAAGAAAACCGTTGCAAGTCCAATGAAGATACTGATCACCCCGTAGTACAGGGAGAATGCTCCAGAAAAGCTCTTCACGACGTTCGTAGCAAAACCCACAAGTACTGCAGGCAGCACGCCACCCAGCATGGCCGCGAGAATGGTTCCGGTACAGTCAAGGAAAAGGGGTAATCCCAAGGCGCCTACAATCTTGGAAGGCAGGATATTCAGGAGAATCCCCAAAAAGATGAGCAGGGCACCAAACCCTACACCCATCCACCTCTTTTTCCCATTGTCGCTCATCACCGTAAAAATTATAAATAAATTACCCCAAATGGAACATTTTGTGACTACGTTCCTCTTTTTTATGGCCCCTATCTTAACGCAACGTTAACGAAAGTTTACAAAACAACATCTAGGCAAGCCAGACGGCAACGTTATTCACGTAACTCATTGATACTCAACGAGTTACAAGCGTATTTTCAAAAGACTTCCCCACCAAAAAGTACCCCCTTTTCTATAATTCTAGGTAGTTGAAGAATCGAACTTCGACATTCCTTAGACCCGCCGTAATCACTACGGCGATTGTGGGTGTATTGGCTCTATGCACCTGGTTGTCGGACTATTTACTTGACGTGTTCCTTTCAAGCTCACACAGCTTTGGTTCCATAGAAATTTCGCCTCACGGGCACAGACAAGACGGCTACCTGACACACCATTGGGATTCCATTGCCGTCAAGACCGGCGAGAACACCTTTATCCTGCGGAACACAGACATTGACATCACCTTGTTCCAAGAGAATCGTAATATCCAGCTTCAGGCCGGCGAAGTCAACGTCATGGTTTCTACCGCAGGGCCGCCCAAGGAAAAGAACGTAGAGACAGACAGCTCGCCGCCCTCCTTACCAGAGCATGCAAAATTCTACGTGCCGGTAAATGTCGGCGTCGGAAAACTTACGGTAGACTTGGATTCCAGCAAACACTGGGAGGCTAAGGACATTTCTCTAAAGAGCGAGGGCTCCACCAAAGCCCAGTTTAGCGCTGATAGTATCAAGGGCGACTATGTAAAGCACCCCGCCAAGGTTGCTGTATCCCTTGACTTCCAGGACGAGCAAATCAAGATGAAGGGCAAGGTAGTTGCAGGCCCCGATTCTATCACTGTAGACGCCACAACCTCCAAGAACAATTTGGCGGCGGTTTCTACTACGACCTCCTTAGACGTGAAGAAGGTCGAGGACTGGTTGCCTGTCAAGATACCCAAGGGCGCTCCTACCATCGGCAAGCTCCATGTACAGACAAAGGCAAGCCTACACCCCAAGACAGGCAAGCCCAACTACGACGTTACTATCAAGACCCGTATCGGCGAGTTCTGGCCACTGATGCCGTTAAACGCCACCATACGAGTTAAGGGCGATCAGAAAAAATTCCATTCCGATGTTTTGCTCCAGAACGACGAAGGCGGAACCATAAGCCTCACCGCAGATATGGACATGAAACTTAACGGAACCGCATCCGGCAAGGTCGAGAAGATGAGTGCCGAGTTCGGCCCCCAGATGATGCCCTTGGACATGACCATCCACTCTGCAGAAAAGAAGGGCAACAAGATCAACGTCAAGGCGGAGACCCGACAAGGCTCCGTGGTCGAGGCAAGCATCGATCTGGACAGCGACATTCCCGTCACCTACACCGGAGACATGTCACCCCTTGAACCTTGGGCCCTGGACTGGACCAAGAGGCAGCTAGTCCTCAAGGAGAGGTTCAAGGTATATGGCACCGTCTTTGATGGAAAGACCCGCATATTCGTCAAGATTCCAAACGTGGAATACGCCTACCAGATGAAGGCGGATTCTATACAGACAGTACTTCTTATCGACAAGCACGGCATCGATTTCTCGAAGGGTATCATCTATACGCCCAAAGAAACATTCGACTTCACAGGCGATGTGGTTTGGGACGAACCGGCACCCCACACTTCCTGGAACGTAACCCAGCGGCATGGCGGAAGCGCCAGGGCCTACGTATCCATCATAGACTCCACCACCATCGATGTCACGGCAGACCAGGTGGAAATATCCTCTATACCCTTCGCCAAGATTAGGCTGAACGAAAAGCTGAACGGCAAGGTGACCGGCCGATGGACACAGAACTTCGATACCAACGTGGGTAAAGCCGACGTAAGCATGGACGGAAACTTTGACCCCTACAACCTGAAGGGCAACATTTCCGCCCGTCAGAACGGCGACACCATCTTCATCGACAAGGCTGAAGCCATCCAGAGCCAGAACAAGGTACAAGGCGAAGCCATATTCATCTTGCCCAACGACTCGAATCCGGAATTCAACCCCACAGGCATGCTGCCCGTTCAGGTAGTACACGCCTGGGCCGCCTCCGAGAAGTTCAACATTCCGCTATTGCTAGACCCCATCAACGACACAACCTTCACCTCGGGCTTTATCAACGGTGATATCGCCTACGAAGAAAAAATCGGATTGCAAGGAAACATCGAATTTACCGACATTGAATTCAGCAAGATTCCTTCTTACGTGTTCAACATCAAGAAGATGAACCTCTTTGCCGAAGGGAGCAAGGTAGAGCTCAACGCCTATCTGGGAATCGGTGGCGGAGGCTGGACCGGAACCACCCAGGTCACCCTGGACAACGTATTCAACGACAAGCGACACGTAAGCCTTTCCCACAACACCGACAATGGCGGTAACCTATGGGCAGAAGGCTTTATCGACACAGCATTGGTATTTACAGGCAACGTGAACATGAACGGCTCCTGGTTCATTCCCGGTACCGTCAGCGAAATCAAGAAGACCGACTTGCAGATTGCCCTTACGGCCAAGATTCGCGAAGGCATTAACGGCATTACCGCAGACCTTCAGACTGACTCCACGCTTTACCAACCGCCCAAGATGAACTTCCTGTTCCCGATTCGGGCTCGCGGGCATCTAGAGAATGGACTCTTGAACATTACCGAAGCCTCTACGCAAAACGATAGCGCCGAAACCATATCGGGTACAGTGCAATTCGACTTGAACAAGATGCAGTTGCAAGGTATAGACCTGGAATCCGAAAAGTATACCATACGAACCAAGTTCCACACGCTGCAGCTTGAGAACATTTCTAGCCATATGGAAGACAACAACGAAGCCCTGGTCGTATCCACTACACTGTCTTCTATACGTTACCTATTCAACCACGAATCCTATGGCGACGCCGAGGTTCTGGGCCAAGGCGATATCAAGTTCGTGATTCCCCATTCCATAGACGGATTCATCAAGAACAAGAGCATCGAAGGAAACATTTCTATCGACAAGGCCGTGTACAAGAAGGATTTGGAAATAGAAGTCACGCCGAATTCTCTGGACAAGATTCTTGCCATGCTTAACAACGCTATTGCAAAATTGAGAAAGACCGAATCCAAGGAAGCAAAGATATCGTCGGCAAGCCCCATCAACCTGTCCGTCCACGTGACGGATACCCAGAGGGATTCTATTGAAATTCTTTCTCCGTTTGCGGCCTTCCCCTTCACCTTTGACATCTGGGTTCTCGGAAACACCAACAGGCCACTATTGCGAGGCGACGTGGCCAATGCCAACGCCGGCTTTATCGGTGTCAAGGACGTCTACAACTTTGACCTGAACTACTTCCGTATCAGCTGGTCCGATGTTCCCTGGCAAAAGGGCGTCCTTGATGTTTCCAGTTCACAGGAACTCCCCTACTGTACAGAGACAGACGACAACCAGAACGAAACATGCCCCATCAACTTAGACATTCAGGGCACGCTCACCAACCCGCAGGCCACTCCCAATTCCAACTGCGGAAGGGAATCCAGCTCTGCCGCAATTTACTACAATATATTCCTAGGTTGTATCGCAGACGATACCGATGAAAACACGGACTGGAACAAGCTTGCAGGAAAGGCTATTGGAAAATTCCTCTCTTCCACTGCCAACAGGACTCTTGGCGGCGAGTACATCGGTGATATCGACATGAAGGTCATGCTCTTCAACAGCAACACGTCTAACGATAGGGATTCCAGCTACTTCAAGGTTCCCGTTTCTCTTGACCGTTGGGTCAAGGACCTGAGCCTTATCTTCGGGTATACCCAAGACCAGAGTGAAAACCCCACCTATGACCAGGCTCTACAATTTGGTGTAAACTATACGCTTCCTGTATTCCGAGAAAAAGAATTCTCTCACAAAAACCACATCAACCCCACACTTTCGTTGAGTGGCCTCCTGGTATCAAAACAGTATCTGACTAACACCGGTACAGAGGGTAACGAAAACCGTATTGAAAAGAACATCGGTGTAAACTACACCTACCGATTCTGGAACCCGTGCCTCCTTGGTATCGGACACTGCGAATCTATTGAGCCTCCGCGTGATTCCACGTCTGAACAAGAGCCTCAAAAGACAGGAGCGAAGCCATGAAAAAATTTCTGACGATTTTGCTCGCTCTTGTAGCCCTCGCTTGGACCGAAGAAGGGGATAAGCACCCCTGGTACATGAACTTTGACGGAAACAAGGTTTTCTCCAACTACCAGCTGGAAGAGCAGATGGACATTCCCGAAGAGTTCGGAAGACTTGACACCACCAAGCAGGATTTCATGATGCGTCTCTCTCTAGAGAACGTCCGGTCGCTTTACTACTCCAAGGGCTACTTCAGCCTTGACGCCCAGATGGATATCCGCCGTGAATATTTAGCGCAAGACAGCATCCGGAGCGGCTACTTTATCACACTTTCTGAAGGGGAGCGCTACCGCTTTGCAGGGACCATCCTAAAGATGCCCCAGATTGATAGCGTTGAAATTGACACGTCTTCGCTAAACACGTCACACGACCGCGTCTTTGATGACAACGATATTTCCGAAGACCTGCAGTATATCCAGACCACCTTCCGCAAGGCCGGATACCTGCATGTCTATCTAGACCACCTAGAAAAAATTGATACCGTAGCCAAGAAGATTTACGTTGAAATCACAGTGCAGCCAGGTGCCAAGGTCATCATGGGAAACATCACCAGTTCGGCCAAGAGAATCGGCGACCGCAGAGATCGAAACGCCCAACAGGAAACCGGACTCACAGACACTGCCTGGCTTTCGTCCCTATGGAAAATCCCGCAAGGCGAAACCATTGACGGTAAACAATACAATTCCTTCAAGAACAAGCTTTTCTCAACGCAGATGTTCACCCAGATCAAGATGAGTGACTCCCTGCGAGAAGACGGTTTGTCAGACGTTCACCTAGACGTCACGGAACGCGTTCCCGGAGAAGCCCGCTACGGGTTCTTCTACGAAGAAATATACGGGTTCGGCGCCCAGGCCTATGCCAAGCACAAGAACTTCATCGGACACTTCCACGAATTCTCTACCGGGGCGCAAATTGCCCAGCACAAGCAAGAAGTCTCTGTCGGATACGCCAACCCGCTCCTGTTCGGAACATCTTTCTCGTTCATCCCGACTGCCATCCGCTTTGACGACCGTCTCAGTTTCAACCACGAAAAAATCAACCCTCCCGCCTACCCCGACAGCATAGAAGAGCGCTACGAAGTCATCAACCGTGCGGACCTTACCTTCGGCATTACCAGCCACATCCGCTTCCGTGGAACTATTGACTCCCGTTACGTGAACAAGAACGAAGACAAGCTCTTCAAACAGAAACAAGAAATCGCCCTGACCTTCGACTTTACCGATGACTACTTCAACCCCACCAAGGGTATACGCCTTGCGCCGACGGTCGGCATGGGCCTTAACCTTACCGCCTCTCTAGACAATCCCACCATGATCGGTAACCCCTACACCTATTCCGAGGGAACCGTCAACCTGTACTACCCCCTGTTCTGGACATTCTACGGAGCCCTCAGCGGAAGCGTCGGTAAGTTCTTCAACTCCGCCCTAGAAGACGATGCCCGCGTATTCTACCAGGGTGGTTCCCGTTCTGTCCGCGGATATCGATTCAGGAGTATCTACGCCAGCTACACTTCTCAAGAAACTGTCTCCTACGCCGATGGGACCACGGAGGAAAAAGAAGTTATCAACACGGGCCTCACCCCCTTCTACTACCGCTTCAACCAAGAATTACGGTGGAAGATTCCCATCAAGTCCTGGAACCGCTGGCAGATCGTGCAGTTCTTTGACTGGGCCAAGGTCATGGACGAAGAGAGCAACGTTTACGCAGAAGAATCCGATGCAAGCTTCGGCCTTGGTATACGCTACCACTGGCAGTTCCTAACATTCCGCCTGGATTACGCCATCAACAAGAAGATGAAGAATCTCGGCCAGTGGGAAAACTTCGCCTGGAGCCGATTCGCCTTCGACCTTTCCCAGGCTTTCTAATGCAGGTCTAGCGGGACACCGTCTCGCGGTATATGTCAGCTAGAGATGTTCCGCGGGCACTCAAGCTGTTCACAGGTATTCCCGCCATAGTCAAAGTCTTGCGGAGCTTTTCAACATCGACAGGCTTGGACAGTTCCACCTCATACCGCAAGGCCTCTGCTGCGTTTGTTGAATCACTTTCTTGCAAGCGCCCAGAACGCAATACCACGCCTTTATCGATAATGGCATAATGTGTTGCTTCGGCTTCCATTTCTGCCAGAATATGGGAACACACGATAGCCGTACCGCCCAATTCACGGCGCCAGGTTCCGATATAATTCCACACCCGCTCGCGGGATTCAGGGTCCAGATTGGCAACAGGCTCATCGAGAATCAAAACCTTCGGACGATGCACAAGGGCACGGGCAAGCTGCAACTTCTGCTTGTTCCCAAGAGACAACTGGGACAATTTCTTGTTCAAAGCGGGCCCGCTTATTTTATCTAAAACATCCTCACTGCGTGACAAAGCTTCATTGCGCTCCACCCCATAAAAGCCAGCAAAATAGCACAGGTATTCCGCCACGGTCAAGCGGGGGTACACGCCGGGATTTTCCAGGAGCACGCCATACGCATGGGAATCCAGGAACCCCTTTTCGTTCCTATATGTTGCCGCCACATCCAAGGCTCCCGTATAATCCGCAAGCCGGCCGCATAAAAGGCGCAGCAGCGTCGTCTTGCCAGCGCCATTGGGCCCAAGAAGCGCAAAGAAGGAGCCCTCCTCTATTTCCAAGGACACTCCTTCCAATGCGAAGTCAGAAGACTTCGGATACTTGTAGGACAACGCCTTTACAGAAACCAGGTTTGGCATCAAGCATCCCCAGCAGGAAACAAATCCTCGCGACGGAATCTCGTCTCGGGATTAAGCAAGCGGTTCATGGCCTCGGTGAGCAAGTCCTGAGTGTGGCGCGGGACAGGCTTCTTGCCTAAACGTGCCTTCTGCACCATCTTGTGATTCAGGTTTTCGGGCAACTGCCCTACCACGTCATGGTTGGTAAAGTTTCCTGCAGAAAGTAGCTCGTCTATTTTCGTCATGACCATAAATTAGAAAAAGCCCCGGGGATAAACCCGGAGCTTTTGAAAGTTTCAGTAAGAGAGCTTATTCCGTGAAGGTGGCTACGCAAGCCGTACCGTCATCATCCGGCGTCACGTAGTGCATTTCGATACGGCGGTTCTCTTCACGACCATCCGCAGTCTTGTTGTCAGCCACAGGAGCGGTATCGCCGCAACCCACAGCCTTGATGCGGTTCTTGCCCACACCAGACTTGATGAGGAGGTTCATCACAGCCTTAGCACGGTCAAGAGACAGCTTCTGGTTCTTGGCAGACTTACCAACGTTATCGGTATGACCCTGGATAACGATGTTCAGATCCTTATAGCGGTCTTCGGTGGTGAGCTTCTTAGCAACACCCTTCAGCACCGTCTTGGCGTTGGATTCGAGAGTGGCCTTGCCGCTCTTGAAGGTCACGCCTGTCAGCTTTTCAGGAGCCTGAACAGGGCAGCCATGTCCGTCGGCACCCGGTTCATCCGGGCAACGGTCAATGCCCTTACAGACGTTTTCGAACTGCTTCTGGAGCTTCTTGGTAGCAACCCATTCAGAACATGCTCCGTCGCCATCCGGGTCCGGATCATCATCGAACGGGCAACCCTTGTTCCAAGCCGGGCCATTTTCAGTCGGACAACGGTCAGGAGTCTTGGTGGGGCAAATATCCTTGAACTGATCGTGCATGGACTTTTCAAAGACCCAAGAGGCGCAGAGAGAGTCACCATCGGCATCCGGATTATCCATCGGACAACCCTTAGCCCATTCAGGACCTTCTTCCGTCGGGCACTGGTCAACACCATGACAGATGTCTTCGAACTGTTCCAGCATCTTCTTCTCGGTTACCCAAGCGTCGCAGAGGCCGTCACCATCGGTATCGGGTTCGCCCAGCGGGCAACCTTCGTTGTTGGCCGGACCGGATTCGGTCGGGCACTTGTCGATACCCTTACAAGACTTCTCGATGAACCACTTCTTGGCAATTTCCTGATCTTCAGCAGCCTTTTCGAAGTAGTAACCCATCTTCTTCTCGGTCACCCACGGATCGCAAATGCCGTCACCGTCGGAGTCCGGATCATCCCACGGACAACCCTTGTTGGCCTTGGTACCAGCTTCACCCGGGCACATATCGTAGCCGGCGCAGACATTGCTGAAGCTGCTTGCAACACCTTCATCGATCACCCACGGAGAGCACATGCCGTCGCCATCCGGGTCGGGCTGCTTGGTCTTACAACCGTTGAACTCGATCGGACCAGGCTGAGCCGGGCATTCATCGATACCGTCGCAAATGTCCTTGAACTTCTTGGTCATCTTCTTCTGAGATACCCACGGGTCGCAGACGCCGTCCTTATCCGGGTCGGGGTCATCCAGTTCGCAACCATCTTCACCTTCACCCGGTTCGTTGGGGCATTCATCAACACCTTCGCAAACATCGGCAAATTCGGATTCAAAGCCCTTCTCGGCTACCCAAGCATCGCAAACACCGTCTTCGTCGGAGTCCGGATTACCCAACGGGCACCCCTGGTTCAAGCGGTGACCCTTATCATCGGGGCACTTGTCTTCGTTATCCGTCACGCCATCGCCGTCACGGTCCTGCGGAAGCAAGTAGCCGCTCCAGGTCAGACCGCCGTAGACGGTGTATTCGGGGTTAACACGTGCAGCAGAAAGAGTAACGCCGTTCGGACGATCCTCGGACTTCCAAGTCTTCAGGTTCGTCAGTTTCTTATCGCCACCCAGGTAGTAAGAAGCACCAGCATGAATATCCAGGCCCACCGGAGTGTGGAACACCAGGGCGCCAGTCAACTGCTGCAATTCAAGATTTTCTTCTACACCCGCGTTGTAGGCGAACTTATCCAGTTCGATATCCATGAAGTATTCAGCAAAGATTGAGAGGAAGTCCACGAAATAGAATTCGGCAGCGGCACTAACGAAGGGAACGTTCATGTAGACATTGCCCTCGCTACTGGTATAGCGGTAACCACCGTTCACGTGGATCAAGAACGGAAGACCATCGCCACCGTCGAGCTTAGAGAAGTCTGCCGTGGCAGCAAGGCCAAACTTCATGGTGGTAGAATTGGAACCGAAAGCCTGGCCTTCACCAGTTTCCTTATTGATGTATTCCAGTTCACGAACCCAAAGGCCCTGCTTGTTCTGGTCGGCAGTGGGGAACGCTGCACTGAAGAACACGGCAATGTCCATGGGCTGATCTTCGGGCAAGGGGAAGCGGGCCTTCAAGTCGCCCTTCACATTACCCAGACCGCCGGTCTTACGGCCGTCGTCATTGATAAGGTTGCCATTATTGGGGTCAACCGTAGGGAGGTTGAACATATCGTAGTAGACAGGAACGGCGACACCCACGTCGAAGTAATGCCAAATGCCAAGGGCAAAACCGACATTTGCGCTTATTGCCGCAAACTTGGAAACCTCGCCCCAACCAGATTTGTCAGGACCTCTCGCCCCGTTCAGGTTATCGAAACCATCGGCATAATCCATAAGAGCAAAGAAAGCCAGCTTGGAATGACCCAGGGACTGACCAGACTGAGTCTTATTCACACCGACAAAGCCTTCCTTGTTCAATGTCTGAGGATGGGCCGCATAGGCGCCAACAGCCAGCGCCAAAGCCAATCCCGCAATTACTCGTTTCATAGAGTCTCCTTAATAAGAGGTTTTTCCCCAATACTTTTGTAGAAATATAGCTTTTACACGCAACTATTCCATATTGGAATATGCAAAATGAGAGAAATAACTCACATTTCATCCGCTTTTTTTGACTTGTTTACGAAAATTTACCCATTTCGCCTTAAAATCAAAGGAATTTTTCAAAAATATCGGGGTATAACCGGCATAAGCTAGTCAACCCGCAGCGACTGATGATGAGGTGGTCGATTACAGGAATCTGGACAATCTTCCCCACAGAACACAGATTCCTTGTGAGTTGCAAATCCTCTGTACTGGGCTCCGAACTACCGGACGGATGGTTATGGGCAACAATTACCGATACCGCACGATCCTCTATAGCGTGGACAAAGGCCTCTCTAGGGTGCACTAGCGTCTGGTTTACAAGACCACGCGTCAGTTCGTGAACGTTGATAACCACATTGGACGAATTCAGGGTGACAAGAACCATGTGCTCCTGATTCTCGTATTTCAGGTAGGACAGCTTGGATTCAAGATCCTCTGGCTTCGTGACAGAAATGGCCCTCGCCCCCAACATGTACCGCGATGAAAGTTCCAGACAGGCCAGCACCTTCGACGCCTTTACCCGTCCAAGGCCACGGACTTTCATCAAATCACTAATAGTCGGAAACCTGTTTACTGACGCAAGGTAATCGGAAAGATTGCGGGACAACTGGAACACATCACAATTAGGGCACCCACTGCCCAACACAAGCGCCAAGAGTTCCTCGTTGTTCAGGGCATCCACACCCCTTTTTTGCATCTTTTCCCTAGGCAGCAATTTTTCTTCGTCCATAAATCCTCCTTGAAAAAGGGCGAACCTATGTGTTAGACGTTTTTTTCTGGAGAAAAAAGCCTGGCAAAGAAAAATTTTACACTCAAGACAACGTTAACGGGATACCTGCTCCCATAGTTCCCGAGATGTCACTCCGTAATGCTCTTTAAGGGATTCATCCACGTCCTTGCGGTAGAAATCCTGAATACAGGACTTGAATTTTAAGAACTGCACCCTTGAAGCCAGGCTGCCCTCTACGTGAAACATTCTCTTCACCATTTCAAGGGAATACCAGTACAGCTTTATAGCCTCACTCGTTCTGGACTCCCCTACAAAGGGAGCGACAAGGGCATCCAAAGAGGGTACCGAACCCGAAGGCCGGCCTTTCTCCGACCTGGAGCCGTCTACCAACTGGGCAATACCCTCATTGAGCCACAGGGGAACTTTCGCGCGGGTCATGGCCCTTACAAATGCGTGTGTCAGCTCATGAAATATAACAGGGCGGTAGATTTCACGGTACTGCATCATTCCCACAGGAATGCGCAGCTTGCCGTCGAAGATAGCCCCAACCCATTCCGGCCTTGGACCCATCCCCTGGTAGGCCGAAGATTGGAACAAGACCACATGCATCTTGTTTTCCGGGTAAAACTCAAACAGACGGCACAGGGAATCGTAAGCCACTTCCAATACGGAAAGAGCCTCCAAAACGTCGTTCCTGTTGGGACGGCCCTCGAACTCCACACGAAAGTGCATGGAGCGAGCTATTCCCAATTCCGACATCTCATTCAAAAGCGCCTTAGACTTCTTTTCAAGAAATTCCAGTTCCTCAGTCCTATAGCTCAAGGTGCCGATATAGGCGATACAGTCCTCATAGCGTTCCTGCTCAAAAAGAGTACCGGCCAAATGGAGTTGCAAGTTCTTGTCGTCGGGAGTTTTCTCCAAAAGGGCTCGGACGGCTCTTTCGCTGCATTTCCAGTCAGCGGCCTCCTGACACTCATTGAACTCTTCAACCAGGCGGTTAGACTCCTCTATGGCCTGATTCTGCGCCGCCACGTTCTTGTAGGTATGAATTACATAACCCAAGGCTACAACACCTATGGCGATGACCAAAAACAAGCGATATGGCGGTTTGGTTTGCTGCACAGCATAAAGATAGCAAGTGAAATATGCTACATTTAGCGCCGAAAACAGAATGTCGGCACATTTTTTGTGCCTTAGGAGATTTATCATGGGTTTCAAATGCGGAATCGTAGGCCTCCCCAACGTAGGCAAGTCCACCATCTTTAACGCCATCACCAACGCCGGTGCCGAAGCGGCCAACTACCC
>CAMHOW010000027.1 GCA_946186895.1 uncultured Fibrobacter sp. | reverse complement strand
TCCTGAACAAGGATTCCTTCAAGGGTATCGACCTGGTGCTCAGCTCCGCCGGTGCAGCGATTTCCCAGGAATTCGCCCCCATCGCCGTCGAAAACGGTGCCGTGGTGGTCGATAACACCAGCTTCTTCCGCATGGACCCGAAGGTCCCGCTGGTCGTGCCCGAAGTGAACCCCGAAGACATCAAGCTCTACAAGGCTGAAAACGGCGGCAAGGGCATTATCGCCAACCCGAACTGCACGACCATCATGATGGTTGTGGTGCTCAACCCGATCGAGAAGATTTCTCACATCAAGAAGATTCACATTTCCTCTTACCAGAGCGCGAGCGGCGCAGGTGCCATCGCCATGGAAGAACTCAAGCAGCAGTACAAAGACATCCTCGAAACCGGTACGACTACGCACATCAACAAGTTCCCGTTCCAGCTCGCGTACAACGTGATTCCGCAGATCGACAAGATGACGGAAAACGACTACACGAAGGAAGAAATGAAGATGTTCAACGAAACGCGCAAGATCATGCACTCTGACGTTCGTACGAGCGCCACCTGCGTGCGCGTGAGCTCGCTCCGTTCTCACTCCGAATCCGTGTGGTTCGAAACGGAACGTCCGGTTTCTGTGGAAGAAATCCGCAACGCTCTCAAGAACGCTCCGGGCGTGACTCTCAAGGACGATCCGCAGAACTATGTGTACCCCATGCCGCTGGAAAGCGCCGGCAAGGACAACATCTTCGTGGGCCGTATCCGTAAGGACCTGGCCGACGAGAACAGCAACACGCTGTGGCTCACCGGTGACCAGATCCGCAAGGGCGCAGCTCTCAACGCCGTCCAAATCGGAGAAATTCTTCTCAAGATGTAAATCGGTGAAATGCTCCTAAGGCGAGCGCAGCGGGAATGCTTGCATTCCCATTGCCGAGCCGCAGAGCATTGTACTCCGAAGGAGTACAAATTCTCCTGAAGATGTAAGATTGGAGATCCCCGCCTTCGCGGGGATGACATCTAAAAAAAGCCGTCCCGAAAAGGGCGGCTTTTTTTTGGATTGCTTCGTCACTACGTTTCTCGCAATGACGTATTTAGACTCCCAGTTGGTCGGGGTTCAGGCACTTGAGTTCGTCGACAACGAACAGGCCATCCTTGCGGATAAGCTTGTCATCGAACCAGATTTCGCCACCACCGTATTCCGGGCGCATGATGAGCACCAGGTCCCAGTGAATGGCGCTTACGTTGCCATTCGGTGCTTCTTCGTAGCATCGGCCCGGCGTAAAGTGGATAGAGCCAGCAATCTTTTCGTCAAAAAGGATATCGCACATGGGGCTATTCACGAACGGGTTGAAACCGATGGCAAACTCGCCCACATAACGGCCGCCTTCGTCGGTATCAAAAATGCCGTTCATGGCCACGTTATCTCCCGACTCGCAGGTCGCATTCACAATCTTGCCGTCCTTGAATTCCAGGCGGATGTTGCTGAAGTACTTGCCGTCGTAAAGGGTTGGCGTATTATACTGAATGACTCCATTGACACTGTTGCGGACCGGAGCGGTATAAACTTCTCCATCGGGAATGTTCATGTTGCCGCAGCAGGGAATCGCCGGAATGTCCTTGATGCTGAAGGTCAGATCTGTACCCTTGGCCACAAGGCGCACCTTGTCGGTACGATTCATAAGGTCAACCAGATTCTGGGCGGCCTTTGCCATTTTCGGATAATCCGCAAGACAGGCTTCAAAATAGAAGTCTTCGAAAGCCTCGGTACTCATCTTGGCCCCCTGCGCCATGGAGGGGTTCGGCCAGCGAAGCACGCACCAGCGAGTTTTATCGACACGGTAATTCAGCACGGGATCTGTAATTTTACGGTAGCTGAGCATTTTTGCGCTGTCGATATCGCAATTTTCAAGAGCATTGTCTGCTCCACGAATGGCGATATAGGCCTGCATCTTCTGCATCTCGGCCAGGGCCAAATCCGCCTGGAGTTTCATCTGTTCTTCCGTAGCGGACTTTATCATTTCGCGACGGACGCGGCCACGGTAGTTATGCACAAAGGCATTTCCACCCGCCTTCGACACAGCCTTCACCAATTCGGTAGAAAGCTCATCGGGAGTGTCCGTAGTCTCAATCAGGATGTTCTCGCCTTTTTTGAGGCCAATCGCGTTGTTTATCAGATTTTCTGCAAGTTTCGTAATTCTCGGATCAGTCATTTCATTCCTCGGGAAAAAATCGTGTATAAAAATAAAAAAAGTGGTTAAACCTAGCAATTCCGAACTCCGAATTCCGAATTTACAGTTCCTTCCCACGTCTCATGGCTCGGATATTCTTGGGAAGCACTTCCTTGTGCCACTTGTTCCATTCATCGTAATAGATGTAGCGTTTTTCACGCTGGCGGAACTGACGTCCATGAACAATGCGCCGACCTCCACGTTCCTCCACCGGAATCACCACATGGAGGCATTCGTGATACACCACTCCAGCCACCGCATAGAACGGGCAATTCTTGGCATCATAGCCCTTGCTGATGCTGATCAGGTGAAAATCTTCTCCCGTCAAGGGGTCCTTTCGCATGGAATGGAAACTAAGGCCTCCTACCCTATTACTCCAGGTAATCCGGCAAGTAAGTTCCCCATTAAAGTACGTGTCGTTCACCGCCGCCAGCACCTGATTCAGGTCGTGGTATGTGCCCTTCGGCCGAATAGGCGGAACTCGTCCCCGAGATTCTAGGGGCTTTTCGCCCTTATCCGCCAGAATTTGATCCACAACCGTCCAGAAACGGTTCACCAAATCCTTTATGACAGCCTTGTTCTTCTGGGTTTTCCGGCGGATGGCACGTTCTGCCCATTCAGCGGCAATTTCCCTGGCCTGGGCAAACTCCGGAGCCTTCATGTAGCTTGGCAATAGCACTTCCGGATGCCCAAACAAGAAACCGCCTACGCACCGTATGCTCTTTTTCATGCGGGGATTGTACTTGAAGGTCACCAAACCGTTCTGTGAACTTTCCGAAGACACTCCCCTAACCGACGAAGCCTCCTCGCGGGGTGTGGGCGCCCCGAAAAGGTCCAGTTGACCAAATAAATCCAGCTGTCCTTCGCCAATCATCCGAGTATGCCCTCGTACAGGTTCATGGACAAAAGCCCGCCAAAATAACTTTCCGGTAAAGAAAGGCCCTCGTAGTGTTCCGAGATGCCGCAAAGAGCCTCTTCAACGTGGTCCGGCATGTACACCACAAAGCTTTCGTTCTTTTCTGTTTGCAGGTATTCTGGTACGCAAAACTTCGGATGGGTTTCGCTAAAATACATACGACACGATACAGGACGCAAGGGATATATCCCGCAGTCTCCTTTAGGTGAAGAAAACGGACAGGCTTTCCACTGCGAAAAATAGTCGTGCAGGGCCCCATCTTCAGCTTCGTCTTCGGAATCAGTCCCGGCAATACGCTTTTCAAGCAATGATTCAAACAACGTTGCACGTATTTGGCAATCCTCCATGACAGACATAAAGTCATCACGTTTCCTCAATTCCGTGTAGAGGTAGACAAGCTCAAAGGGCTCCACGGACATGGGGTAATGATGGCAGCAGTTTCCGCAAGCCGGACCACATTGAATCCCGTTTTTGTGCTGGGGCAACACGGCCTCAAGATAGAGCGAATAAGCCCGGTGGTATTCCTTGGCAAATCCAACAATACCGGGAACCTGTTCGGCCAGGTTGTCAGGACTGACGGCATATTTCCGCCCAAGTGTGCGAGCCAGATCGTCAAGACGGTCCCGCTCCTTGGACAGGAGCGAGCCCAACCGGTTCACCGCGTTGGTATAGGCCTTGGTCGGAAAGTACTCCTCGCACAAACTCATGGCACCAAATATATTTACTTCGACAGATGATTTCACGTTTTCTTGCAAAAAGCGGCATTTTCACCTAAAAAACAGCAAAAAAACGGATTTTCACCCCAAAAAAAGGAAAAAAGGAAGGTTTCTCGTTCATTTCCGTAAGAAGAAAGTTATTTTTACAAATGGACTAGAACACCTAGAACGGCTTATGAAGATAAAACTATCACTTATTTTTTTAGGTACGCTGATTTTGGGGATTGTAGGTTGCAACCTATTCAACCCTACAGATTCAGTGAACATCGATTCAGGCGATGCAGATGCCCTTACTTACGAAGGGTATCAGAAGTTTCGTGCTAACGACTACTCTGAAGCGGAATACTACTTCAGCAAAGCCATTGAAGCGGACTCCAGCCATTCAGAGGCCTGGTACGGCCTTGCCAAGGCTAAGCTGAACCTTCAGGAAATCAACACATTTGAACTTCTCAGATATGTCAACACAGAAGGAAACAATTCCATGCCCATTTCCAAAATGAGCGATGGAACAGCAGCAAAGTACCAGTACAGCATCGATACGATCCTCGATTTCATGAAGGTCTTTGTCTACTATGACACCACCGGTAAGCTTGATGGAGTCGTAAGCTATAAGAACGTTTCCGATAGCTACATGGTTCTGCAACTGTTCAAGACCATGCTTATTTTGCGCAAGGTCATGCCAGACATTCCGGCCTGCGCATCCGTCAACGCATTAACTGGCGAAGCACAATGCAACCTGGGTGACATCCTCAACGGCCTACACGGAAACAAGTCCACGGAAACCTTGGAAACGCTCCACGAATTCTTCAGCACATGCGCCCAGCAGCCTCAATCCATGGGTATGGTGGCAGGTCAGCTTCTGCCCGGATTTGGCACCATGCTATCCGAAGAAGGCAAGAACATCACCATGGGCGCCTCCTGCGACGCCATGAGCAGTATTACCCAAGTAGGCTCCACACCAGAAGAGAACGAAAAGAAGCTGTCCACCGTCATCTCCTTTACAGGCTATAGCCAATCCGTAGACGAAGACGGCGATGGCTGCAATGACGAAGAGATTATCGACGGTCAGGACAACGATGGCGACGGCGAAATCGACGAAGACCCCCGGGACCAGTCAGACCAGTTCGTTTACGACGAAATGACCATTGCCAAGAACGCCATTGCCCATAGGCAAGGAACCGAAAACTTGATGATTATCCGTTCGGTGGGCCCCAACGAGAAGTACAGGCACGCGGATATAGACATGGACGGAACCGCCGCCAATAGCGAAGAATGGGATTTTATTTACCCGGAATACCGCAAACGTGTTGAGAACGGGGATCACCGATTCAAGTTCGCCGAAAATTTGAAGTACAATCCCAAGGGGCTACCCTTTGAAACATTCCAAGCACTAAAGAATGCCGTCGCAAAGGACTACGAGGGCCACTATGACCTCAAATACCGGCAAGAGAATATCGGCGGTTGCTGGGTACGCTATTCCGAAGCGGAATTCCTAACCGCCCTTGAAGCACAGAGAGTGAGGTATCAAGAATGAGACGAGTTCTAATATTCCTGACACTGTGCCTTGCCACCTTCGCTTTCGCTCTCAGGGCACCTACCCACCATTCGCTTCGCGCCGAAGCCATGGGTAACGCACACGTAGCCGTGGTAGACGACAAGGAAGCCATCTACTTCAACTATGCCGGTTTGACCCAAATCAACAAGCTGGGAAACTACGACAAATACCCCGAAACAGGTTACTACCCCCGCAACTATGGCGACATGCGTTTGAACCTGGGTGGAGCAGGCCCCTTCGAGACATACTTCCATACCTATAACGTGGCCAAGGATTTGCAGAGGATTTACCAGGGTGCTTCCAATGCGGCAGCGGAAACAGGCAAAAAGGCCTCCTCCGTATTGATGGACTCCTTGTCCATGCATCCAGAACTCATGCAAGAAGTCAACCGCTACGACCACAGGAGCCTTGCCATGATGCTCAAGTTCGACGCCGAACTTGCTTTCCACGGTATTGGTGGCGCAATCTGGGTCGACGCTAACGTGGCTCCTTACCTGGATGCAGGCATCATACTTCCCAATTTGGCTATCGACACCTTCTACGTTGACGGAGTTGTGCAAGGCGGTATATCCTACGGATTTACGGACAACCTCTCTGTCGGTATCGGTGCAAAGGCCGTCAAGCGTCACAAGGTGGAGATGCTATCCATCGACATCTTGAACTATGACACCATGCAGGACACCCTTGAAGACCGCTACCACGACGCCACGGACAACATCTTTGATTTCAACTCCATCTCCATGGGTTTGGACTTGGGTGTGCTTTACCAGCTCACCCGCGAAGTGAGAGTGGGTACTTCTCTTAGGGACATCTACTTCAAGGAACTTGCCGGTGACAAGATCACCCCCAACTGGACCGTCGGTGCAAACTATAGCCCCAGGTTCTTCAACAAGAACACAGGTTACGGACGCAAGTTCAACATCGCCATGGACTTTGCCGACATCGTAAATGCCACGAACAACTACAAGCCTTTCTCGCATATTAATTTCGGTTTTGAAGTGGAGCAGAACCTGATTGCATGGCCCGGCTACTATTACGGTGTACGTGCTCTTGCCCTGCGCCTTTCCGGCGGTTTCAAGGGCGGCTACCCTGCAGGTGGTGTTGCTCTAGAAGTCTTACAGTTCTTCACCTTTGAGTTTGCCACCTGGGCAGAAGAACTGGGATACTACACTGGACAAGACGAACAGCGTATCTACATGGTACAGATGAGCCTAGGTTTCTAACCAATATGAGCTTGAACGAACTGGAAACACTGCCTATCTCAAGGGCTCAATTTCTAAAGACAGACATTTTCAGAAATGTCTCTTTTGAGAGCTTGGCCGGGTATCTACTCGGATGCAAAAAGATTGTTGCGGAACCAGGTACGTTGCTTATTGACCCCAACCAACCCGAGCGAAGACTACTCGTGCTACTTGACGGCTTACTGGAAGTCGTTTTGAACTCCCAGGGGGGCTCCTTTTCGGACTATATACAACCGGGCCATTGTGCCGGAGAAATGTCCATCTTCGAAAACGTAAAGCCCAGCGCCCAGGTCTTCGCCAAAGAAAAAAGTACGCTCCTTGTGGTTGAGGCAGACATTGCCCTTGCAATGCTCAACGCTTCTCACGATCTGTGTCTCAACTTCTTACAGCTTCTGAGCAATAGACTCCGCCATAACAATCAGGTTGTCTGTGAAGAGCAGTACCATATCCGCTGTATCGAAGAGAATGCAAAAGCAGATTCCTTGACTGGCCTGCACAATAGACGCTGGCTTGAAGAAACCTATACAAGAGAGCTCAAGCGCAGCAACGACGGGAATTTCAACCTTTCCGCATTCATGCTAGATATCGACCATTTCAAGCAGGTCAACGATACATATGGCCACCTTGCCGGAGACCAGGTGCTGATTGCAGTCGCAAAAGAAATCACCCGTTGTCTTAGGCCCAGCGACATGCCGGTGCGTTATGGCGGCGAAGAATTCACGGTATTCTTGCCCAACACAACCGTTGACAACGCAAAAGTCATTGCCGAACGTCTACGTTCAGGTGTAGAAAAGATGCATATCGCCCTTTCGTCCGGGGAGATGATTGACGTTACGATAAGCGTAGGCTTTACCGAAAGGCAATCAGGCGACACCGTAGAGTCGATTATCAAGCGGGCTGACGACGCCCTGTACCACGCCAAGGAATCAGGCCGCAACCGCATTTGCCTGAACCTGGGCGAAGGCTCCATGTTTTTGTTTTAAAAAGACTCCTCGAACGAGGAGTCTTTTGTATTAAATGTAACAACGATTAAAGTCTTTTGAGCACCGCGGCAGCGTGGTGGATAAAGCCCTCTTCGGTGGCGACGGCGGCAATGGCCTTCGCGTTCCTCTTGATGGCCTTTTCGCTATAACGGATGATGCTCATGCGCTTGAGGAAGTCGTACACGCCCAGCGGGCTGAAGAAACGGCCCGTGCCGTTGGTAGGCAGCACGTGGTTGGGTCCTGCAAAGTAGTCGCCCACCGGCTCAGAGGACCACGGGCCGATAAATACGGCGCCTGCGTTCTCAATCTGGGCTGCCATGGATTCGGCTTCAGCAGTCATCACTTCCAAGTGTTCCGGAGCAATGCGGTTCGCTATTTCTACGCCATCAAACCAGTCCTTCACCACCAAAATGCGGCCAAAGTTACCCAGCACCTTCTCAAGGAGTTCACGCTTCGGGGAGTTTTCAACCTGGATATCCACGCAGGCACTAATCATCTGGGCGGTTTCCATGTTGTCGGTAATGCAGATGGCCGCCTCGAAACCGGAGCCGTGTTCGGCCTGGCTCAAGAGGTCGGCAGCCACAAAGTCCGGATCGCAGGTGTTGTCTGCCATCACGAGTACTTCGCTGGGGCCTGCCACCATGTCGATATCCACGACGCCGAAGACTTCCTTCTTGGCGATGGCGGCAAAAACGTTACCCGGGCCCACAATCTTGTCAACCCGTTCCACGACAGTCTTGCCCTTGGCATCCTTCGCACCGTAAGCAAGCAGGCCGATAGCCTGGGCGCCACCGATGTGGTAGACTTCGTCAATGCCCAGTTCCTGGAGCACGAAAGCCACAGCGCGGTTGATTTCGCCCTTGATGGGAGTCACCACCACAATGTCTTCCACGCCGGCAACGAGAGCCGGGACCGCGTTCATGATGACGGTGCTCGGGTAAATGCCCGCACCGCCCGGCACATAGAGGCCCACGCGCTTCATGGGGCGGATACGCTGGCCGAGAACCACGCCGTCCTTCCCTTCCATGAGCCAGGATTCTTCCATCTGGTTCTGGTGGAAATCGCGCACGTTCTTGATGGCCTGCTTCAGGGCCTTCTGGAGTTCCTTCGGGCACTTGGCGGCAGACTTCGCGATGGCGGAAGCCGGCACGCGGAGGTTCTTGCCCTTAAGGCCATCAAACTTCTGGGCGTATTCGGTGGCCTTGGCAATGCCACCCTTCTTGATGTCGGCAAGGATTTGCATCACCTTGTCGTGAATTTCCTTGCTGGGGGCAACTTCGCGTCCGCAAATGCGTTCAATTTCAGCAGATTTCGGAGTGACTTTTGTGATAATCATAATGAAAACTCCATTGTTAAAAGCATAACGTCATAGCGGACTTGATCCGCTATCTAGATTCCGGGTCAAGCCCGGAATGACGATACATTTATTTTTTGCGTCTCGTGATTCCGGCTAGGTTCCTCACCTTCCGGGCAGAAAGTTTCTTCTCCTTCACAGGGGCTTCCTTCGCGGGAGCCGAAGACTTCGCTACTGGCTGCACATCCAAATGCTTGTAGGGCTTTTCGATGACCTTCTCATCCAGGAGAATCTTGTATGTCAGTCCATCAACAAACGCCATCCAGGAAGCCTCAATGATGTTGCTCGAGACGCCCACCACATTCCAGTAACCCTTCTCGTCACCGAAGGTGGTCCATACACGCACCGTTGCGTCAGAGGCCACATTAGAGCCAAGCACACGGACCTTAAAGTCATCCAGGCGAACCTTGGCCATATTGGGGAAGAACGGAAGCAAAGCCTTACGCAGCGCTGCATCCAGAGCGTTCACCGGGCCATCGCCTTCGCTCACCTGGTGGCTAATCTTATCGCCAATCTGAAGTTTGACCGTAGCCTGAGAAACAGACACTCCCTGGGTGGTCTTGTCTTCAATCACGCGGTAACCCAGCACCTTGAAAGGTTCCTGAATCATGCCCAGGTGGCGGTAGACCAACAGCTTGAAACTGGCCTCAGCACTATCGAAATGCCAGCCGGCGTTCTCACGTTCCTTGATAAGCGTAAGGAGCTTGCCCACCACCGGGTCCTTCTTGTCGATACCAGGCTTGATGGCCTTGAGCTTTTCAACTACCAAGGAACCGCCCGCCTGGTCGCTGGTGACGAATACACGGTCGTTACCTACGGCATGGGGGTCGATATGCTCGAAACTGCGGCTAACCTTCATCACACCGTCAATATGGGCTCCACCCTTGTGGGCAAAGGCCGCATCACCTACGTAAGGAGCGTGCGGATCGCTGGGCAGGTTCACAATCTGGTCGATACTGCTACTCAACTGGCGGAGCCTGGCAATCTTCTTGGCCGCAAAGAACTTCGCATCCATCTTGAAATGCAGGTCTGCTGCAATGGTGGTAAGGTTTGCGTTTCCACAGCGTTCACCAAAACCGTTCACTACACCCTGCACCATTGTTGCGCCATTTTTCACGGCATAAAGGCTATTGCACACCGCAAGACCGGAATCGTCATGGACATGAATTCCCAGGGGCGTAGAAATATGCTTTTTCACTTCCTTGATGATGGACTTCAGTTCCCAGGGCATGGTACCGCCATTGGTATCGCAAAGCACAATGCAATCCGCATGGCCCTTTTCTGCCGCACGGAGGGTTTCAATGGCGTACTCGGGATTCGCCTTGTATCCATCAAAGAAATGTTCCGCATCGTAGATGACCTCTTCGGAATGTTCCTTGAGGTAAGCCACCGACGACTCGATCATATCCAGGTTTTCTTCCAGCGTGGTGCGGATAACGTCGGTTACGTGTAAGTCCCAACTCTTGCCGAAAATCGTCTTGACTGGAGCACCAGACTTTACGAGGGCCTGCAACAGCGGATCCTTCTCGGGAATGGTTCCCGGACGGCGCGTGGAGCCGAAAGCGGCAATCTTTGCATGCTTCAGCTTGGTTTCCTTGATTTTCTGGAAAAATTCCTCATCGGTAGGGTTGCTGGGGTTAGGCCAGCCACCTTCGATATAATCAAAACCGAAACTATCCAGGAGTCTTGCTATCTGCAGCTTGTCTGCAAGGGACAAACTGATTTTTCTATCCTGGTTACCGTCACGTAGGGTGGTATCGTATAAAAAGACTTTCATGGGGCTAAAGATAAAAAAATTGGCCCCAGTCCCCTACTCGTAAATTTCCATGTAAGCCGTTTCTTCGTTCATGCCGGCACGGACCATCTTAAAGCGCTCCGCCTTGGGGTAAAAATACCATACCATCCACTCCCCTGCCATGTCAGGGCGCTTGGTCTTGATGACAATAGGCTTTTCACCCTTGTAAAAATCACGCTTACGAGGAATCATGTGCTCAAAGGGGCGGTACAGATTGACGGTCTCGCCAGCCTTACGTTCGATAAAGCCCTTTCCATCTTTACTCCAGGTAATGTAGACCGTACCGTTGTCATCCTTGACCTTTTCGCAAGAATCAAAACCGCTACCACACCAGAAGTATTTCTTGTACTTGAAAGTCTGCTCGGGCATCACGAAGGTATCTACACGGCGGGTGTTTCCCTTGTATGTATTGTACGAACCTTCCAGCTTGTAATTCCCTGAATTGTAATCGGTACAGCCACGCTGCATTACCGTCACCTTACGACTCAGAAGGCTGATATCCAAGGCACAGCCTTCCTCCTTATAAGACAGCCTTCCGCCATTTTGAGATTCCTCCATAACGATATCGCTCAACTCTATTTCGGCACGATCCCCCAGGGGGCCGTTCTGGATTGTCACCGTAAACTTGCCGGGGTTGTTTGGGGATTTTTTCAAGAACACGCTACCTGTAGCCGAGGCATACTCACCACTCAAGTCCATGGATTCCTGCTGGAAACGGGCCAGCTCAGAGCGCCTGGCGTAAACCTGACCAATTTTACAATCGATGGGCACGAACTTAGGCGGTTCCTTGGGGTCCTCCATCACGTAATTCACCACCTTCTTTTTCTTGACCTTGGTCTTAGGCTTTCCCTTTTTGTCCTTGACCACCTTGCCCTTCTTGTCCTTCACCTGCACCGTTTCCTTGACCCAGGTAATCTTCTTGACCTTCACCTGAGGAATAGGCAATTCCTTTATCCAATCAGAACGGTTAAGCTCTCCTACCGGAGTTTCTTCGTTAATTTTCCCCTTGACCATCTTGTATACAGGAAGAGTTTCCTGGGAAAAAGCGGACATCACCAAAAACAAAAAAGAAACCAGAAATATTTTCTTCAAAACAAACCTCATTTGCCTATAACATAACATTTTTGAAAGAAAAATAATCTTGACATACCCCAAAGACCTATTTTTTTTCTAAAATTCTCGCATATTGAATATTGAAAGGAGATTCTTTTTCATGAAAAAAATGATTCTAGTGTCCTGCGTGCTGGCGGCATCCATTTTTGCCGCCCCTGAAGCCGCACCCGCCGAACAGGCTGCTCCTGCAGCAACCGAGCAGGCCGCCCCCGCCGCTAACGCGGCTGCCGAGCAGGCTGCCCCTGCTGAACAGGCTGCTCCTGCCGAAGCCGCTCCCGCCGCTGACGCGGCTGCTGAACAGGCTGCCGCTGAAGCTGCCCCTGCTGAACAGGCCGCTCCCGCCGAACAGGCCGCTCCTGCTGAACAGGCTGCCGCACCTGCCGACAGCGCCGCTGCTGCCCCTGCCGAAGAAGTGGCCGCCGCCCCGGCTGACAGTGCCGCTGCTCCTGCCGACACCGCAAAGGCTGCCGCCGTTGCCGAAGACGACACCACCGGCTTTGTAGCTGCCGCAGCCCCCACGAAGGATGCCAAGGCTCCTGCCAAGAAGAAGCGCAAAAAGAAAAAGATGATCGACAACGCCATGTTCGAGACCCAGAAGCTCTCCTTTGACGTGATGGCCGACTTCGAATTGGAAGCTGGCAAGGTCTTCTGGAACACCGAAGACGATGCAAACGGCGACAACCTGGAAACCTGGAATGGCGAAGCAAACTTTGCCATCTTGGCCGAAGGTGACGACTTCAAGGGCAAGTTGGGCATCTCCCTGCACCCCGGTGACTTGGAAAAGTCTATCGACCCGGTTAAAGAAGACGGCAAGTTGAAGACAAAGCGTGAAAAGCGCGAAGATATCCGCAACGACAACTTCAAGGAAATTGATGACTACTTTATGTTGGACGAAGCCTGGGCATACCAGGAAACCGAACACCTGAGCTTCAAGGTCGGTCGTTGGGACAACACCGACAAGAACGGTGACTACTTCGGTGGCTACATCGATGGCTACCTGGCCGGATTCATGTCTACCCAGCGCTCCGAAAACCAGTTGCAGTTCGGTTTCACCCCCACCGAGAACATGGACTTCTTCCTGTCCTTCATCAGCAACGCACCGCACCTGAACAAGGGTGACCTCCGTGCCGCTTTCAACTTCCACGGTCTGGAAGGCCTTAGCGACCTGAACGTGCAGTTGGCCTACCGTTCCAACCTGTTCGATGTCGTGTATGATTCCGACGCTGAAATCAAGCACAACGCTTCCTTGAAGGCCAACCTGCCTATCATCCGCAAGCACATGAACATCTTCGCTGAAGCAGCCCTGATGAACATCGACCCCAACGAAGACATGGTCATTCCTGTGACCGGCGGTTTCGCCTTCTTCACCTCTGTTGTGGATCGTATCATCCTCGAAGCAGAATACATCGGCGACCGTCATGAACATCCGGAATACCAGAGCTTCCACACCAAGAACGTGAAGGACGTGCTTGGCGCCCTCTACCTGGAAAAGTCCTTCACGGACCGTTTCAGCCTGTCCGCCGGCTTCCACAGCTACGGAAGCTCTCGTGACTTTATGCTCTCCGGCAACTTGGTTGGTCGTATAAACTAATAACGACCGCTCGGGCTAAACTCAAAAACAACTTCTCTGGTTAGCCCTCGCTCTCGCAACCGCCCCGGTTTAATAACCGGGGCTTGTTGCTCACGGAACCAGGCTTAATGTTCAATGCATAAAAAAAGGCCCGCAGAAGCGGGTCTTTTTTGCGTATAAAATTAGGTTAACCTACACGCCCTTGCGTTCCAAATCCAGCAACAGGGACTGGAGGGAGTCTTCTACCGAGGCGCGGAAATCGGCAGAGCCTAAACTACAACTGGCCACCACATCACCGCCCTTGCAAATACGGATAATCGAAAAACCGCTCTCTTCGGAAAAAGACACGGAAAGCCCCTTCTTCAAAACCTTCTCGATAAGGTCGCGCATAGAATCTCCTTTTAGCTACCGCACAGCGGCTCTTTGGGTTCAAACTTGTTTTCGGCAAACACCGTAGCCATAAACTAGGCTTTTTTATTCAAAAAAACAAGCATTTTTTCATTTTTCTTCATTTTCTTTTTATTTTGACTGAAAAACGAGTAAAAATGCCCTTCGACAGCCACATCCACCTAGGGAGACTCCCCCATCCAAGGGAGTTAGCCCTGATTCTAGCAGAATCAGGTTATGCCTACAACGCCGTAGCCTGCGAACCTGAGGAATGGGAGCCCCTGTTGGAACTTTGGCAAAATTTAGACCTGAAGGGAAAGGGATGCAATCTCGCTTTCGGCATCCACCCCATGTCCGTTGGGCATGCCAAGGAAGGCTACAAACAGGAGTTGCGCAAATTCCTGGAACGGAACGACCGATTCCAGGTAGGAGAAACCGGTCTGGACCGCCGGTTCCCGGAATACGGTCCCGGAGAACTGCAGGAACAGTGGTTTCGTTACCAGGCCGAGCTTGCCTTGGAGTTGGGCAGAGATATACAAATCCACTGCGTCGGTGACTACGGACGGGTCATCTCATTACTGAAGCAAACGGGTTTCGGAAAAAATTCAAACGGTCCGCAGCCCATTTTCCACCGGTTCGGCGGTGACATTGGCATCGCGCGCCAAATCTTGGACATGGGCGGTCTCATATCGGTCCACCCGAGCACCCTCGTCAAGAAGTCCTCACGATTGGCGCTAGCAGAAATACCGAAAGAAAATCTCCTATTCGAGACGGATGCCGACGAAAGTTTCTGGAATGTCGCAGACTCTACCGGCACGCCGGCCACAGTAGCCGAATCAGTCGCCCGACGTCTTTGGGATACTCTTCGGGATGTCCGAAAAGCTACGGAAAATATCTAAGGTTTTGCCGACCAACTGCTCTGCCGGAGCCATTCCCAGTTCAAAGACCGCCTGCAAGGGGGTTGCCCCCAGGTAACGCATGGGACATGTACAGCGGGCGGAAATTTCAGCCAACATCTGCGTATCGGGCGGGGGGAATTCCGTGAAGGTTACAACCAGTATACCCTTGCGCTGCTGCAAGCCTTGAATCCGGAGCTGGCCTGCAATAAGCCCGATTTCGGTCACCTTCAGAAGCATCTGGGCGGGCACAGGTACCGGGCCAAAACGGTCTTCCAGTTCCTGCGCAATACTTTCCACCTCGGCCTCCGAACCAATGCGGGCAATACGCTGGTATAGCGACATCCTGGTGAGACCATCCTGAATATAGTCTTCGGGCAGGTAGGCATCCACACCAAGTTCCACACGTGGCTGTATAGGCTTGTCCGTAGGGCCACCACGCAGTTCCTCAACCGCCTCCTTGACCAGGCGGATATACGTCTCAAAACCAACCTCGGCAATAAAGCCATGCTGTTCCTGGCCAAGCAAGTTCCCTGCACCGCGAATTTCCAAGTCCCGCATGGCGAGCTGGTAACCACTTCCCAGGTCGGTATACTGTTCCAGAGCCTTGAGCCTACGCATGGATTCCGGAGAAATATCCGACTTGGCCGGAATTACCAAGAAAGCCTTTGCCAGAACATCGCTTCGGCCTACACGGCCCCGCATCTGGTAAAGTTGGCTAATGCCAAAGTGGTGGGCATTATTGATGATAATCGTGTTGGCGTTGGGAACATCAAGCCCAGACTCGATAATGCTGGTACTTACCAGTACATCGAATTCCTTAGCCAAAAAGGCATTCATGACTCGTTCCAGGTCCCGGTCTTCCATCTGGCCGTGAGCCACCGCCACACGAGCCTCCGGCACCCAAGATTCCACATCTTCAGCCAGCTGGTTGATACTTTGGACCCGGTCGTTCACTACGAACACCTGACCGCCTCGAGCCAGTTCATCTTTCACCGCTTCGGCAAGAATCACGTCATCACGCTTCATGAGCTTGGTTTCTACAGGCAAGCGGTTGATAGGCGGTGTATTGATCAGGGAAATATCCCGTACACCGGTCATGCTCAAGTGTAGAGAGCGGGGAATGGGCGTGGCGCTCATACTCAGGGTATCTACCGACAGACGGAACTCCCGAAGTTTTTCCTTCTGCTTCACGCCGAACTTCTGTTCTTCATCTACGATGAGCAGGCCTAAATCCTTGAAATGGTTCTTCTCGCTCAGCAAGGAATGGGTCCCTACCACAATATCCACCTCGCCCGATGCCAACTTGGCAAATACTTCCTTTTTCTCTTTGGGAGTACGGTAGCGGTTCACCAAGGCGATGTTCACCGGGAATGCGGCAAAGCGCTCCTTGAAATTCTCGTAATGCTGGGCGGCTAGAATAGTCGTGGGCACAAGAATAGCCACCTGCTTCTTGGCGCAGACGCACTTGAAGGCAGCCCGCATGGCCACCTCCGTCTTGCCGAAACCTACGTCACCACACACCAGACGATCCATGGGCTTACGGCTTTCCATATCCCGCTTGATATCTTCTGTGGCCTTCACCTGGTCCGGCGTGGGTTCAAACTCAAAGGCCTCCTCGAATTCCTGCTGGAGCTTGCTGTCGGGAGGGAAACCAAAGCCCTCCACCAGTTCGCGGCGGGCATAAAGTTCTACCAGGTCACGGGCAATCTGCACCACCTTTTTCTGGACACGCTTCTTGACCGCGTCCCAGTTCTTGCCACCCAGCTTGTCCAGCTTGGGCGGTTCTTCGTCGGAAACTTCCAAACGGTCAATCTTCTGCAAATCAGAAACGGGGAACTTGAGACGGTCACCGCCACTGTATTCCAGCAAGGCGCAGTCCACCATGCCGCCATTGACTTCTACACGGACAAGTCCCAAGTAACGGCCGACACCATGGTCTTCGTGGGCTACGTAGTCCCCGCGATTCAGGGACTCCACCATCAGAGCCGACGCCACGGAACCCGCAATCTGGCGTTTACGTGCTTTGCCTGCATGTCGGTTGAAGATGCGGGTTTCCGTCAGGAATGCCACCTTGTCATCTTCGAGCCAAAAGCCTTCTGTCAAATTCCCGACGAAATAATCCTCTACTGATAGCCCTTCCAGAACATGCCGAAGCCTCACAAGAGCACCCGGTGTCGGAGCAACAACATAAACAAGCCCACCCGTAGCAGCAAATTCTTCTATCTGCTTTGCTACAGCATCGGTTCCCGTACTGGAAAAATCCTGAGGCTTTGCAGATATATTATGCCAGCTATCGGACTCCGCCTCCACTCGGGTCAAGTCAAGGCTTGCCCTGCCCGGAAAATTCCTGGAGATTTCACCGAACTTCCACCAGATTTTCTCGGGAGCCTGGGTATTAGGCTGAGCCGTTTTCAGCTCACTGAACAGGTCTTCGAAATGCAGGTACTGCCTAGATGCAGTCTCCGCAAGAGAAGATAATTCCTCGAACACCAGGGAACAGCGGGGTAAATAATCCAGCAGGTTGGAATTCAGCTCCTGATACAGGGAACGATGCCACCAAAGCCCCGAAGAATCTGCCCCCAAACGAGAAGATTCCGAAAGGGGCAACGTAAATTCACCCATAGGGAAAAGCTGAACACGGTCCATACGTTCAATAGAACGCTGAGTAAAGATGTCGAAGGTGCGGATGGATTCAATTTCATCACCGTAGAATTCGATACGTATGGGATGCGGGTACAGGAAACAGTTCACATCCACAATGCAGCCGCGGATAGAGAATTCCCCTACGCTGCTGACCACAGGCTGTTCCACAAAACCGCGATCCAAAAACCAAGGGCGAAGTGCAGACGGTTCCACCACATCGCCCACTTTGAGCACGCGGATATTCTTTTGGAGCGTTCCCGGTGCAGGCAGGCGCATCATAAGCGCGTCCAAGGCACAGACTGTCACCAAAGGTTTTTCTAGGCTACCAGCATCCTTGAAAAAGCGAAGCCGTTCTTCTAGCACCCCTTCGAATGGGACTTTCTGCTCATAGGGTTTCAAACCAATAGACGGGAAAAAACGGACAAAGTCCTCGCCTACCAGGCTCTGGAGATTTTCCACCCACACTTCGGCAGATTTGAAGTCCTTGGCCACCACCAGGATGTTCCCCGGTTCCGTAAAGAAACGCCTCGCCACCATCATGGAGGCCATGGGGACAGTGGCACCATTCACGTGGACAGCCTCGGAACCAGCCTCCGCAAAGAGATCTAAAGTACGGGGGACAGGGTTCTGCAGGTATTCTTGGATGGAGTCCATGGGGTTTCCAAAGATAGAAAATTTGGAATCGCAATGGTTTTTATTATATTTGGCGAAACACCGGGGGTGATCTGGTTTGCCAAAATCCCTGCTACTCGCAGTGATTTTGCCCTTCGGGCTTTTCGCACACATAGTGTGTTCAAAGGCTTAAACGCTCCCACTTGGTCGCGTTTAATCGACAGGGCTGTCTCAACCAGATCATTGACGGAAACAAACATCGGGGGTGATCTGGTTTCGACAGGGTTACCGAAGTGTTAGTTGCAAGCCGAGGTCTCAGACGAGGGCACTCGTAAAAAAGTCTGAAAAAAAATAAGTGCTGACGAAAACTACGCACTCGCTGCCTAATTAGCGGCAACGCCGGGCCTCATCCCGCTCCCATCGGGGTGAAAGTCCGGACGCAATATGGGATAGGATTCTTGCATGCCTGGGGCTGGAGTCCGAGATTCACTAGGCTGGTCAAAGTCCGCGCCGACCTTCTTGGGCGTAGATGAGACGAGATCTTAAATACGAAGGGAAAGCTTGTAGGAATGGACATGGACGTGATTTTGGACAGGGGTTCGACTCCCCTCACCTCCAGAAATTAAAAAGGGTCTCACGTAAAGTGAGCCCTTTTTAATTTCTGGAGGTGAGGTTTTACACGACCGCTCGGACTAGAAGCAGACACAAAATGCAGGGCTGGTCCTCGCTCTCGCAAACACGCCTCGTTAATACGAGGCGCTTTTTGCTCACAACAAAGCTTTCGTTTTATTTAATTACCACTAGGCAGCCGTGCTACTTTTTCTTTTTGCTGTAGTACTTGCCGTAGTAATGGCCGTAACCGTAATGGCCACCTTCATGCTCGCAGTGGTTCATCACAAAGGCACAGGGCTTTTCGCCATAACGCTGCAGGCGCTTGATGCCGCCGGAAATCTCTTCCATGGAATGCCTTCCGTAGTGAAGTACCAGCAGGTTGAAGTCCACCAGACCACAAATCAGCTCCGCGTCGGTGACCAGATCCATGGGCGGGGTATCCACAATCACCACATCAAAATACTGCTTAGCCATCTGCAAAAGCTGTTCAAAGGTCTCGTTACGCAAGAGTTCACTGGGAGCCATGGTGCTATTGCCAGCACTCATTACAAACATGTTTTCTACATCGGCCTTGCCCACCGCGTCTTGAAGGTTGCACTTGCCGCAAAGGGCGTCGGCCAAACCAAACTTCTTGCTGCCGCGATGCACTCCACGACGCATGTCCGCATCCACCAGTAAGACCTTCTTGCCAGAGGTGGCATAAAGGGCCGCCAGGTTCACGCTAATAAAAGACTTACCCACGCCCGGAATAAGACCCGTAATCATCATGACCCGTTTCTCTTCGTTCACAGAGAAATCAATAGCTGTTTGCAGAGAACGCAAGGCCTCGCAAGCCGGATTATTAGGCGAAGTAAGCACCAGAGGCTTGTACTTTTTGCCCTTGACCAGGGACATCTTATTGTCCTTGAATTCTGGAATCTTGGCATACACACTCACATCCGTTTCACGTTCCACTTCTAGGGAACTACGGACACCATTCCTGAGCATACGCATCAAGAAGATAAGCAAGACGCCAAGCATAAAGCTTGCGGCAACAGAGCATATCAATATATTGAACTTCTTGGGCTTGCTAGGCTTCGTTTCAACCTGGGCAAAATCCACCACACGGACGTTACCCACTTCGCCAGCACGAACCACACGAAGTTGTTGGATGTTGTTCAACATGGTGGTATAGAGGGCGTTGTTCACCTGGACTTCTTCCTGGAGACGCATCACCTCTTGCTGGGTCAGAGGCATCTTCTCGGCCTTGACCTTGAGCTTGGCCAGTTCCTTACGCAACTTGTCTAGCTGCTTGTTCAGCGTCAGCACATTGGGGTGTTCCGCCTTGAACAAGCGGGTCACCCGCTGGCGTTCCTGTTCCATCTGCAAAATCTGTTTCTGCAGGTCCACTTCCTTCTGCAGGTGAACCTGGGTCTCGCCGGTCATATCCACTGATCCAATCTTGTAGCGGTAATCAGCCAACACCTTTTCGGCACTGTCCAGCTTCGACTTGACTCCCGGCAACTGCTCTTCCAAAAATTCCAAGGTCTTTTCAGCCTCGGCACTGCGCATCTCTACATTCTGACGCAGATAAGTATTGGCAACACTATTCAGAATAGCGGCGGCACGGTCCGGAAAACGGTGTGAATAAGACACAGAAATGATTCCCGACTTCTTACCCTTCTCGGCAACATTCAAGCCTTTGGCCAGGGCCCTTACCGCAGACAGGGCGTTCGTTTGAGAAAGCACGAACACCTTTCCTTCTTGAGCCCGCAAGAAATTTACCCGTATAGCCAAAGTATCGCCTGCATAGGGAGCCTTTACCATGTCCCCGACAACGCCCTCGACAAGGGCGGAACCTTCGGGAGTGGCCACCATATAGGAACCCGGTCCGGTAACCACGGCACGCCAAACCCCATCCCGAGCCTTTTCTGGAATGTAGAGGTATTCCAAATCCATGCGGCCTTCCCGGTGCAGGAGCCTGTCCATACGGCCCACCGGAGACGCATTGAAACAGAGGTGTTCGTCTTCGACAACACTGGAAAGAACCATACGGCTCTTGATAAGTTCTATTTCGGCATCGGCAGGGCTCGCCACATCTAAGAGGGCGCCCATCTCGCCCATGGCCTTACTGGTCTTGTTACCCTTCACGTCAATCTGTAGAAGGGCATCACTGGTGTACTGTGGACGGATCCAATTTCCCAAGAGGACTCCCACCACGGCTCCTACCACTATGAACAAGATCAATACAAACTTCTTTTTCCACAAAATACCCAAAGCTTCCATCAGGGTAATGGTATCCCCAGCCTGTGGCGCCTGGATCTGTGCCAAACTGATTGTGGCTCTCTGTTCGTTATCAGACATTCAAAAAACCGACCTTAAAATTTTCACCAAGTATAGAAAAAAACTAGCCCCGATAACCCTTCGGATTGTTTTTCTGCCAATTCCAAGCGTCACGGCACATTTCATCTATGCCAAAACGAGCTTTCCAACCCAGTTCCCTATAGGCTTTTTCGGGATTACAGTAGCAAGTGGCGATATCGCCGGCGCGACGGGGTTTAATGCTATAAGGCACCTTAACCCCATTTACCCGTTCAAAGGCATGGACCACGTCTAGTACGGAATAACCATGGCCCGTTCCCAAGTTGTATATGGCAAGGCCGCACTTACGTTCAATCGCTTGTAGGGCACTCACATGCCCGGCTGCCAGGTCACATACGTGAATGTAATCGCGAACACCTGTTCCATCGGGAGTGTCGTAGTCGTTGCCGAACACGCCCAACTCCTTACGAAGCCCCACCGCCGTCTGGGAAATGTAGGGCATCAAGTTGTTGGGGATCCCGTTGGGATCTTCACCAATAAGTCCGCTAGGGTGCGCCCCAATGGGGTTAAAGTAGCGCAGCAGCACCACATTCCATTCGGGGTCGGACTTTTGCAAGTCCATCAGCACCTGCTCCAACATGGACTTGGTCTGACCATAGGGATTGGTAATGACGCCCTTGGGGCAGTTCTCGGTAATAGGGATTTCTGCCGGACTTCCATAGACCGTGGCCGAAGACGAGAAGATGATGTTCTTGACTCCGTTCTTACGCATGACATCCAACAACACGAAAGTGGCATTCATGTTGTTCTCGTAATACTCCAGGGGTTTCTCTACAGATTCACCTACAGCCTTGAGTCCCGCAAAATGAATACAGGCATCAAACTGGTTCTGTTTGAACAGGGCATCCATGGCAGAGGCATCCCGGACATCTGCCTTTACAAAGGGGACTTCCTTGCCTATAATCTTTGCCACCCTGCGAAGGGACTCGTCGCATGAATTAACAAGGTTATCCACAACCACTACAGAATGGCCGGCCTTATCCAACTCTATAATCGTATGGCTACCAATGTAGCCCGCACCGCCAGTGACAGCAATTTTCATAATAAGCAAACCTTAACAACTTATGTAGCACAAAGATAGAAATTTTAGTCCAAAAACCCCGAACATTTTATAACTTTACGACCGATGCTTGGCAGAATCAACAAGTTGGAAACCTTCGGCTCCGTAGACGGCCCTGGAGTCCGTTTCGTGGTGTTTATGCAGGGGTGCTCCATGCGGTGCCTGTTCTGCCACAATCCTGAAACCTGGGATTTCAAGGGAGACCGTGCTGGGGCCTTTGACATTACCTCCGAAGACCTGCTGAAAAAGGCGCTCCGATACAAAAGTTACTGGGGTACCGACGGAGGCATTACCGTCAGTGGCGGCGAACCCCTAATGCAGATGGATTTTCTCATCGAATTCTTTGAGCTTGCCAAAAATGCCGGAGTCCACACCTGCATCGACACCTCCGGCGTAAACTTCGTCCGCATGGAACCTTACTTTGGCAAGTTCCAGCGTCTTATGGCAGTAACGGATTTATTGCTAGTGGACCTAAAAATCATGGACCCCGAGATGCACAAGAAATTGACGGGACACCCCATGGACCACAATCTAGACATGTTCCGCTACCTAGACGAAATCCAGAAGCCCATCTGGATCAGGCACGTGCTGGTACCAGGAATCAGCGACAACGACGAATACCTGGAACAGGCCCACCAGTTCATCAGCACTCTTTCTAACGTAAAGAAGGTAGAAGTACTCCCCTACCACTCCCTGGCTCTCGCCAAATACCAAGAGATGGGACTAGACTATGCGTTAAAAGACACGAAGTCCCCGAGTCCCGAGCGGGTCCAAAACGCAAATAGGATTCTGAAAACAGAATCCTATAGATAAGGTTGCCACGGTCCCGTTTCAAGGACCTCGCCAAGGTACGTTACCTATTGTTCAGGTAGTCCAAAACTTTCTGGGTCAGGTCGTTCTCTTTTTTCCAGAAGACCACGGCACCAGTAGCACGGTCCACCACCATGTCGTAACCTTCCTGCAAGGCAATCTCGTTAATGGCCTTGCGGATCAGCTGGATAATGGGACCACTGACCTTCTCATTTTCCGTAATCAGTTCGCCCTTACGGCCATAGACGCGGTCGATGAATTCCTTCAATTCCGTCTCTTTCTTGGCGTAGTCGGCTTCCAGTTCACGCTTCTTTTCGTCAGAAAGCATCAGCACTTGCTTATCCAGCTTTTCCTTGATAGCGGCCAGTTCCTTCTGGAGCAGGTTACCCTGCTGTTCCCACTTGGCCACCTGACGGTCATATTCCTCTTGGGCCTTCTTGGTTCCCTTGTAGCCGTCGAAGATGAGCTTGGAATCCACATGGGCAATGCGGAGTCCGTCTTCGGCGAAGGCCGTACATGCCATAAGCATGGCAAGCACAATCACCAGACGACGAATCAAAGATTTTTCAAGCATAGCGCCTCCTAGAATCCTTGGCCAATCACAAAGTTGAATTCCATGTCTCCCACTTCGCTACGCTGCAGGCCAGAGTAGGTTTCACCCACATCCAAGGGCCATGCGAAGTCAAAGCCGATAATACCGAGCATCGGCACTACCACACGGAAACCGAAACCAAAGTCCTTCTTCAGGCTCGTAGGATCCCATTCGTTCAAGGGGTTCCGTTCAGGCTTTGCCACCTTGGTCTTGGGGTTATAGCGTTCACCGAATACGTTACCCGCATCGAAGAAGAAGGGCAACAGGTAGAAGGTCTGAGGAACCACGGCCAGCTGGAGTTCAGCGCCCAGGTACTGGAAGCTGCGGCCCAAGCGACGGTAGCCGATAGAACCGGAACTGTAACCACGCATCATGCCTTCGTAGCCGAGAACACCACCCATGGTGTAGAGCGTTCTGTACTGCAGCTGGTCACCAAAGATAACGCCGTATTCGTTGGTAAGAGCAATGGCCAGGCGATCCCTAAACAAGGGGAACCACCACTTGATGGTAAGTTCGGTCTTGATAAATTCAAAGTCACTGTACAAAACGTCATCAGCCACCTGAACATCCAGCACATAGCGAGAACCGTCTGTGGGGAATTGCGGCAGGTTCTTGTCGTCACGAATCAGGCGGAAGTTGATTGCCGATTCCAGACCGGTGTAGACCACGTAGCTGTCATCGATGTTGGGGCCCTGCTTGTTCATGAGCCAGCTGTAGCCCACCTGGCCATAGAAGTAGTCATCGGGCCACTTGAGGCGCTTACCCACATAGACCTGACCACCATAACGGGTGATGTTGGGGTCATCGTAGTCACTCATGTTCCACCAGCTGTAACTCAGGCTTGTTCCCACCGTAATGGGCTTATCCAAGAACCAGGGTTCCTGGAAACTGATGGAGGCACTCTTCTTGTCCATACCGTATTCCACGCTGAAGGATGCGGCCTGACCGTTACCCATACAGCAGTTGGGAATAGAAACGCTAGCCGTACCCACAAGTCCATCGCTCTGGCTGTAAGACACACCCAAGCTGAACTGGCCTGTACCCGCTTCCTTCTCTTGTACGTTGAATTCCAAGTCCACTTCCTGGTCACCCACCACCTTGATATCGGGAGTCACCATATCGAAGTAGTTCAACTGCATAATTTCACGGAAGCTACGTTCCAGAGAAGACTGACGGTAGGTATCGCCCGGATACAGACGGACTTCTCGACGGATAACCTTCTCGTTGGTCTTGGTATTACCCCGGATATAAACCTTGTGGATAGAGGCAGGCAAACCTTCGCGCATGCGGTAAGTCAGGTTCACCACGGAATCGTTCACAAAGGTCCGTTCCTCATCGAACTGGGCAAACAGGTAGCCGTCTTCACGGTAAGAATCCAGAATGGCCTTGCGAGAAGCATCGTACTTGTACTGGTCAAAGACCTCGCCACTATCCAGGCGGAAGGCGTAATTCAGCACAGCATCGCCCAAGACCTCGTTTCCGGTAAAGTGGACATTACCCATGTAGTACTTGCGTCCCTCAATCATGGAAATGTGAATGCAAATCGCACTGGAAGTCTTGATGTTGTCATACTTATTGAGAGCCGGGAACATGTCCTCGATCATGTAACGGACGAGGAGCTTTTCCTCGTAAGGGCGAAGCTTCTTTAGTTTCTTGAGGGAATCAATTTTCGGGTTGTTGAACTTTCGGCCATCAACAATCTTCAGCCATTCCTTACGGGACTTTTCATAGCGGATAATGTCGTTGATAAGCTTGAGAGCGTCCTCTTCGGACTTGACCTGGGGTAGCGGACGGGACACGAATCCGTGTGCCCCCACACGCTCGTTACGAAAATAATGGGTCACTTCCATGGTGGGCTTGCCCGCCATCTTGGCCATGGCAGTGGCCGTATCGCCCATGGCTCGATTCAGCTGGTCGTAGAGCGGCTGCAAGGTCTCCCCTACAGGAACCATTCTTCCAAGGTAGAACAGGCAACTGGAATCAGGCAGATATTCTGCATAGTATTCCGTAAGTTCCGCATCCAGATAACCAAAATGGCGTATGGCATTCAGCACCGTATCCCGGTCGGCCTCAAAGACGGCCTCCTTGAATTCGCCACCACCCCACCACTGGTCCAGCTTGGTCAGCATGTGTTCCATGATGTCTTCGGCGGGCACGTTGTCGTTACCTCGGATATCGAACTGGCGGACCTTGACCTTTTCGCCTTCACGGACAATGAAGGTCACCTGGTTCTTGTTCTCGTCGGTAGCCGTTTCGCGGTAACCCACTTCGGCAAGCAGGTAGCCTTCGGAATGATAGTAGTCTATCATGGCCTGGCGGTCACGTTCCAGCTGGCTCTTGCTGTAAACCTGGCCCGGAATCATGCGAATCTTGAGCCGCAGGTCTTCTTCGGAAATCTCATCACAGCCGTCGATAATGGCCGTATCCAATGCAGGAAGTTCCTTAATCTTGAAAATCAGGTCCACATCGGAACCGTCACCCACGTAATCCACCCAAGCGGTCACGTCGTCAAAAAGTCCCGATTCGTAAAGTCCGGTCACGGCACCCTGAACCTTCTCGGAAAGGGCTGCCGGGGAATAACTCTGACCGTCCCGAATGCCGATTCGGCTAAGGACAGCCCGTTCATCCATATGCTGGTTACCTTCTACACGGACCTTGTGGATCTTGTTTTCCGCCATATAATCGGCAGACATCTGGGACATATCCAGAAGCTGGGCCGAGGCTAAACCCACAAAAAAGAGCAACAAAAAAACAACGCGAAGGCGCAGAATAAACCTACCTATCAGTTCAAAAAAGACAAAATTCTGCCCAAAAATACAAAAAAGACGGGGATTCAGACCACTTCATAATTTCAAAATCGGGGTAAAAGGCGTTCAAGCATCCTTCCGTTTTACATTTTTCGTCAAACAGAAAAATTTCTCTTGTCTATCCAAAAATTTTCAATAATTTTGGCCTTTTCAAAGAAAAAAAAAGATAAATTCTAGTCCGAATCTTTCAAATAAGGTCTAAAAGACCACTACCTGAGGTTTTTATGCTAACCACCGCCTGGAATGACGAAGAAAACAAGGTCCTGCCCGAAATGGCCCTGGACTTCATGCCCGAAGAAAAACTCCGTGAACTGCAGCTGCAGAGACTCCGCGCCACCGTGAAGCTCGCCTACGAGAAAGTTCCCCTATTCCGCGAACGCATGGATGAGAAGGGCGTGAAGCCCGAAGACATCAAGACCCTGGCCGACATCAAGAAGGTCCCCTTCAGCATGAAGAAGGACCTGCGCGACACCTACCCCTACGGCCTTTTCGCCGTTGACTTAAGCGAAGTGGTTCGTCTGCATGCCAGTTCCGGCACCACCGGCAAGCCCATCGTGGTAGGCTATACTAAAGAAGACATGGAAGTCTGGGCCCAGGTGGTCAAGCGTGGACTCTTGGCTTGCGGATTCAGAAGCACCGACATCGTGCAGAACTTCTACGGCTACGGCCTGTTTACCGGCGGTCTCGGCATCCACGGCGGTTTTGAAGCCCTGGGCGCCACGGTGATTCCCATTAGTGGTGGCAACACCGAACGTCAAGTTATGCTCATGAAGGACTTCGGAGTCACCGCCGTGGGTGGAACTCCTAGCTATTTCGTCCGCATTATCGACGTGGCCGAAAAGATGGGCGTAGACCTGTCCAAGCTAAACGTGAAACGCGGCATCTTCGGGGCAGAACCCTGGAGCGACGGCATGCGCGACTACATCGAAGAAAAGACCGGCATCAAGGCCTACGATATTTACGGACTTTCTGAAATCGTGGGTCCGGGTGTGGGTTGCGAATGCGAATGCCGCGATGGCATCCACATCTTCGAAGACCATTTCTACCCTGAAATCATCGACCCCGAAACCCTGGAACCCCTGCCCGACGGCGAAGAAGGCGAACTGGTCATCAGTACCCTCAGCAAGAAGGCCATGCCTATTCTCCGCTACCGCACCCGCGACATCACCGCCATCGAGAAGACCAAGTGTAAGTGCGGCCGTACCATCCGCCGTATCCGCCGCATTGGCCGTCGTAGCGACGACATGATTATCATGCGCGGTGTGAACGTGTTCCCGAGCCAGATCGAGACAGCTCTCCTCCGTGCCGAAAAGGCCCTGCCCCACTACCAGATTGTTCTTGACACCAAGAACAACATGGACACCCTGGAAGTGAAGGTGGAAGTTTCCCGCGATATGGTGAGCGACTCCATGGGCGCCATGGAACAGCTGAACAAGAAGTTCAAGCATTCCATTGAACAGATTCTCGGCATTTCTGTGATCGTCACCCTGTGCGAACCGGATTCCCTGCCCCGCAGCGAAGGCAAGGCAAAGAGAGTGATTGACAACAGGAAGAAGATGTAAGGAGGTACAACATGAAGATCCCGCAAGTTTCCGTATTCGTTTCTAACAGGCCCGGCCGTTTGCAGACCGTATGCCGCTCCCTTGCTGACGCAGGCGTGAATCTGCTTTCGCTGACCCTTGCCGACTCCGGTGAATTCGGGCTTATCCGCCTTATCGTGAACAACCCCGAAAAGGCTGTAGATGTGCTGGCCAAAGCGGGCCTCAGCGCCACCATTACCGACGTAGTGGCCTGCCCCGTGAACGCTGCTATCGGAGGTCTTGCCGAACTGCTCTCTACCGCAGTGGGTAGCCAGCAGATCGACTACATGTACGCCTACCCCTCTACCCTGGACGGATCTAACATCATGATACTCCGCTTCCAGGATACAGACAAGGCTATTGATGCCCTGAAGGCCACCAACTTCAAGGCTATCAGCAAAGAAGAACTGTTCAAGAACACCTAAACATTTTTAGGCTACCTTGAGCTATCTCTCCGTAATTCTCATTGCGGTCATAGAGGCCATGGACTGCTTTGCCGTGGCCACTTCTATTGGACTTGGGCGCTCGGGAGTGTCCAGGTTCAAGGCTTTTGCCCTTGCCTTGTCCTTTGGTTTTTTCCAGGGGGGCATGACCCTCATCGGGTATTTTTCCGGAACTCTCGCCAGGCACTGGATACAGGATTTGGGAAGCCTTATCGCCTGCGCCATCCTCTGCCTGCTCGGGCTCAAGTTCATCTGGGAAGCCATCCGCAAGAAAGAAGACGAAAAGAAAATCGCCGACTTGAGTCTTGCAAGCATAGTACTCCTATCTCTTGCTACAAGCATCGACGCCCTTACGATCGGCATCTCCTTTGCATTCGTAGAGGTCGATTTGGCCTTTGCAACGGCAGTTATCGCCCTTGCCGCCATACTATTTGGCATTCTCGGCTTTGAAATCGGTTCCCGGACCGCAAAAATTTTCAAAACCAACCTGCCCCAGGTTTTTGCGGGTATTATCCTGATTATCATCGGAATTACCAGTTTCTAGATAATCTTTTTTATATCTTTATCAAGGTATTATTTAGAGTTCAGCCCCAGGTGGGCGGACAAAAGAGGTTCATGTGAACGGAAAAACGGAAACCCTTTGCGTTTTCGGGCACCCTATTGCCCATAGTAAGTCTCCCCTCATGCATAATGCGCTTTTCAAGGCGCTTGGAATCAACGCGGCATACCTGCCCTACAGTCCGGAGCCTGAAAATTTCGCCCAGGCCATCCAGGGTTTTAGGGCCATGAAGTTCAGGGGAGCAAACGTCACCATTCCCTACAAGACTCCCGTAATGGAACTGGTAGACGAGCTTTCCCCCATCAGCAAGTTTACCGGAAGCGTGAATACGTTGTACTGGAAAGACGGAATCGTCGGTGGAACCCTCTGCGGCACCACCACGGACCCCTACGGCTGTATCCGCAACCTAGAAGAAAACGGGGTCCAGCCTAAAAACACCACCATTGCCCTCCTGGGCAACGGCGGAGCGGCAAAGGCCATCGCCTACACCCTGCTAGAACAGGGCAACAAGCTAGCCATCGTATGTCGCAGCAAAGAAAAGGGCGATGCTCTGGCAAGCGCACTGAACTCTCTGTTCAAGGACGGCGGAAAAGTTTCCGTGTTCACCTTCCAGGAATTTCCCAAGGTCTCCAAGGATTACAAGATTATCATCAACGCCACTTCTGTGGGCATGACCCCAAACGAAGGCGAATCCCCTCTGGAAAGTGACAGCCTGAACCCCGGCCAGTCCGTATGCGACATCGTGTATGCGCCACCCCAGACCAAGCTTCTGAAGCTCGCCGCCGAAAAGGGTTGCAAGACTGTTACCGGCGAGGGAATGCTGGTGAACCAGGGACTGGAAAGTTTCAAGAAATGGTTCCCCGAACAAGTCAAGGGACATAGCGACGAAGAACTGCGAGACATCATGCGCAAGGGAATGGAGGGCATCTAATGAGAAGGCATATATTCTTTACAGGTTTCATGGCTAGCGGCAAGAGCCGTACCGGAAGGTCCCTGGCAGAACGTCTGGAACGCCCCTTCGTCGACACCGACAGCCTGATTGTAGAACGGGTCGGCAAATCCATCTCCGAAATTTTCGCCCAGGAAGGGGAAGCCTTCTTCCGCCAAAAAGAAAAGGAAATCATTGCCGAAATCTGCAACAACGAAACTCCCCAGGTAGTTTCCCTGGGAGGTGGCGCCCTGACCCAGGCCGACAATATCAAGATTATCAAGGAGAACGGCATCATCATCCGCCTGTGGGCCAAACCCGAAATCCTATCGGAACGCATAGGCCGCAAAAACACCCGGCCCCTGCTCGCCAACCTGAGCGACGAGGAACGCCTTGCAAAGATCAAGGTCATGCTCAAGGAACGGGAACCCAACTACGCCCAGGCAGATTTCAGTGTAGAAAGTTCCAATGACCACACCGAAGTTCATGTCATCGAGAAAATCCTGCACATGAGAAAGTTCTGGAGCCACCATGCCCTGGATGTCTGCCCTTCCAGTGGCGGACGCTACCCCATTTTCATCGGCAAAAACATCATTCCCGACTCCAAGGCACTTCTGGAAGGACTCCGGCTGTATCCCTCCCACGAATTCCTGATCTGTACAGACACGACTATCGCGAAGGTACAGAACGAGATGCTCTCCCAGTTGCGAGGCCAGGGCGGACGTTGCCCCATATTCAAGTTCCAGGCAGGTGAGCGGAACAAGACGCTCCACAACCTGAACCAGCTTTTCAGCTTTATGCTCCACAGGAACTACACCCGAAAGAGCTGTCTGTTGCAGTTCAGCGGCGGCGTGGTCGGTGACATGGCGGGCTTCGGCGCCGCCACTTACCAACGCGGGATCGACTTCATCCAGTTCCCCACCACCCTCCTTTCTATGGTGGACAGTTCCGTAGGCGGCAAGGTGGCAGTGAACCACCCCGAAGGCAAGAACATGATTGGAGCCTTCTACCAGCCCAAAGCCGTGGTGTGCGACCTCTCGGTACTTTCTACCCTTCCCGAAAACGAATACCTGGCAGGACTAGCCGAAATTGTCAAGTACGGTGTCATCTACGACCAAGAATTCTTCCGCTACATCGAAGAAAACGTAGAGGGTATCAAGAAGCACGATGACGAGGTCCTCAAGCACCTCATCTTTAGGAGCTGCGAAATCAAGGCCGAAGTCGTGGGCATTGACGAGAAGGAATCCGGACTCCGGGCCATCCTCAACTACGGGCATACCTTCGGACACGCCATTGAAAAGCTTACCAACTACAACATGTTCAGCCACGGCATCGCCGTAAGCCTCGGTATGCGGGTGGCCGCCCGTGCAGCGGTTCTCCTTGGCAAGCTCACCGCCGAAGAAGAATCCAGGCAGAACGCCCTTCTGGACCGTCTCGGCTTCCCCAAGACCTACAACGTGGATACGGAACAGGCCTGGAACGCCATGGCCGTAGACAAAAAGGCCGAAAAGGGAACAAGAGTATATATTTTGCCTACAAAGATTGGAAAAGTCGAAAAAGTTGTTAATATTGAAAAAGAAACTATCACCAAGGCGTGGAACGCAATTAAGTAGAGGTTGATACCGTCACATGAGTATTCTGGTAACAGGTGGCACAGGAGCACTCGGCTTTCACATCCTTTCTAACCTGAGCGGCACCAATCACGAGCTGTTCAGCTTTAGTGATGAACAGCCCCAGCCTTGGCAAAATGTGGAAGGTGTACAGTATCTCACCGGCAACCTGCTGAATTTCAAGGACGTCTACGAGATGCTCCAGAGGGTGGCCC
>CAMHOW010000026.1 GCA_946186895.1 uncultured Fibrobacter sp. | reverse complement strand
CTGATGAATAAGGCTTTTGCAGAGCCGCCCCTTACCAACTTGGGTACGTCGCCAATTGTGAGGCCTAATATAGGTAATGAAACCCCGATTTCCAAGGGCAATGGCCTAAAAAAACTAATTTTTAGGCCATGTTTGGCGTTTTCAAGGCGAAATTGGCCTCTTTGGTGGTGTCCCTATGGTTGCGGACCCTCAGAGTGCGCCTGGAGGCCCCCGAGGGTTATGGTCCTGGCATTCTTGGAATATGGCATCGGGACTTGCTGGCTTGTTGTGCCGCTTTTAAGGGTGGCGGCGTCCATGCTTTGATTTCGGAGTCCAGGGACGGGGAGCTTTTCACCGAGACAGCCAGGCGCCTAGGGTATAAGGTTACCCGGGGGTCTGACAGCCATGGTGCGCTCAACGTGCGTCATTTGCTGGAATCCTTGAATGCCGGCCAGTTTGCGGCTATGGCCCTGGACGGCCCTCGTGGCCCTGCCGGTGTTGCAAAACCCGGATCTTTTTGGCTGTCAAGGAAATCGGGATGTCCTTTGTGGGAAATTCAGGTTCAGTACGGATTGCATTATACCTTGAACACTTGGGACCGATTTGTAATTCCTTTTCCCATGTCAACAATTGTCGTGAAAATTAAGTATTTTTGTGCTAGTTAAAAAAAGGAAGAGATCCATGATTGCTTTAGCTCCGAAATTCGTGGCTTTTGACCTGGAAACGACAGGTCTTGATAACAAGAAAGATGAAATCATTGAAATCGGTGCCGTTAAGTTTACGGTAGAAACTAAGAACGGCAAGGTAGTGCCCAAACTGCTGTCCGAATTTGAAACCTTCGTGAAGCCCAACATGCTGATTCCCGCCGAGGCCTCTAACGTGAACCATATCTACGACAAGGATGTGGAGAACGCTCCTGCTGTAGGGGAATGTCTCAAGGGCTTTACGGCTTTTTGCGGTCAGGGTTCTATCTTGATTGCCCATAACGCGAACTTCGATGCCAGCTTCTTGCGGGCGGCCTACGCCAAGAACCCTCAGCTGGTTCCCGGGAACCCCGTGATTGATAGCCTCGTTGTTTCTAGGACGATTTTGCCGGAATTGGAAAATCACAAGCTGGGTTATATGGCGAACCTGTTCAAGCGTCGTAACGAGATTGCCATGAGCATTGATTCCGAAAAGATGCACCGTGCCGTCTATGACTGCGAGATGCTTATGGAAGTGTTTGTGGCCATCCTCCGCCGCCGGTTCAAGGAAAAGGACTGGGAACTGGGGAGCATCATGGCTAACCTTGCCAAGTACAAGGGCACTCCGCAGTTTATAAATAAGTAGGCTGTTTAGAATACACAAAATACCGCCAAAGTGATGCTTTGGCGGTTTTTTATTTTCGCTTGGCGAGAATTAGATGCCGAGTTCCTGGGCAACAGCCTGGATACCGCACTTGCTGATAGTGCGGAGACCAGCGGCGCTCACGCGGAGGGTCACCCAGCGATCTTCTTCGGGGATATAGAAACGCTTCTTCTGGAGGTTCGGAAGCTGCTTCATCAACTTCTTACGGTTAGAGTGGGAAACCATGTTGCCCACGAGGCCGGCTTTTCCGGTGACTTCACAAATACGGCTCATAATTAAACTCCGTTGTTTTTTACGGACACCAATTTTAGTTAAAAGTGGGGGAATTGTCAAGACTGAGGGGCGTCTTGTAACTCCTTTGGCAGGTTAAATTTGGTAGATTCCACCAATTTTACGAAATTTTCCACCTCTACGGGGGTAAATTTCGCCTTGATCCAGTCCACCACCTCCTGGACCAGGATTTCCGGAGCGCTGGCCCCGCTGGAGAGCCCCACGGTCTCCACCCCCTGGAACCAGTCCGGATTTAGGTCGTTCACGGACTCAATGAGGTGGCTCTTGATACCCTGTTCCTGTCCCAGTTCCATAAGGCGCGAGGAATTGGAGGAATTCTTGGCGCCCACCACCAGGAGCAGGTCGACCTTGGAACAGAGGTCTAGGACGGCGGCCTGGCGGTTCCCCGTGGCGTAACACAGGTCTCCGGCCTCAGGTCCGATGATATTTGGAAATTTTGCCTTCAGGGTGGCGATAATCTTTCGGGTTTCTGCCACGGAAAGGGTGGTCTGTGTGATATAGGCGATTTCCTTGTCGTCCTGGAAGGCAAGCTTTTCAATGTCGGCTTCGTTCCTGATGAGGGTGATGGCCCCTTCGGGAAGTTGCCCCAGGGTGCCTTCCACCTCGGCATGTCCGGCATGGCCGATAAGGATGATGTGGCGGCCTGCTGAGTAGTGCCTCTTGGCGCTGAAATGGACTTTGCGCACCAGCGGGCAGGTAGCGTCCACCACCTGCAGGTGTTTTGCTTCGGCGTCTTGGTAGATGTGGTCTGCCACCCCGTGGGCCGAGAAGATGACCACCGAACCTTCGGGGACTTCGTCCAGCTCGTCTACGAAGATGACGCCCTTAGATTTCAGGGTTTCCACCACATAACGGTTATGGACTATCTCATGGCGAACGTAGATGGGGGAACCGAATTTTTCCAGGGCCTTTTCCACCACGTGGATGGCGCGGTCTACTCCGGCGCAGAATCCACGGGGGGTTGCGAGAATCAGTTTCTTCATAATCTTTAGCCTTGTGCTTGGAGCAAACCTTTCAAAAAGTCCAGGAGCTGTTGGTAGGATTCGGATATTTTCAGCCGTTCCCTTTCCAGGAAGGACTGGACCATCCGGATGTCTGGCTTATTCCGGTCGGCAAAGCCTGCGGTGGTCTGGAGCTGGGTCAATACGCCTTCGCGAACCAGGGTGCAGACGGTTTCTCTCTGGCCTCTGGAATAGGGGCCGACGCAGGTGGCCACTCCGTTCTGGAGGGGCTCCCAGAAGTCGTGGACCCCGAGGGTCAGGCTGAAGGAGCCTCCCACCACAGCTGACCTTGAGTTTTTTAGGATTTCCGGAACGAGTCCGAATTCCGTGACCAAGGCGACAGCGCCCTTCTGGACCAGAGGCCATTCTGTGACGATGAGTTCTTGCTCCAAGAGGGCCTTGCGGAAGGTCTCCACCTCTTCGAGCCTGCGGGGAACCAGCACCACAGATTCCTGGCGCTTGATGGAAGAAAGAATCATGCGGCTGAGGCTTGCCCATTCTGCAAAGTGCATGGACAAGAATACGGTATCCACGTTTGGATTTTCGGGAGCGGAAACTTGCTTGCCGGCCTTGGCCCAAGAAAGCAGCTTCCAGTCGCCGCCGATGACAGCCTTTGTAGAGCAGGTGTCGCCGAAGGCGGCCTGGATACGGCTGGAATCGGCGCCGGTCTGCATGGCGGCGAACCCGACGGGGCTATAGTCCATAAAGGGGAGCGCCCTGCGGAACCTGCCGGACACGATAGCCACGGAGGGTTTCAACGAAAGCTTGCGCATGGCAGAGAGGTAGCCCGGCCAGAGTTCGTTTTCTCCCAGGATAAGGCCCACCGGCTTTACCTTGGAGATGAACTTTGCAAGGGATGTGGGCGTGTCGGCGGGGGCCATGGCGGCCTCGATATCCTTACCCGAATTCTTCAAGAAATCTACGACTTCAGGTTTTTGCGCCGTGATGAGGATTCTCGGGCAGCTGGGCAGGTCTTGCTGCAAGAACCCGGCGAGGGAAAGGAGCATTCGGCATTCGCCGAGGCTTGCCCCGTGCAACCAAAGGAACGGGCCTTCGGGCCAGTTGCCGTCTAGCCTTTCTGAAATGCGGAACTTCTTTTCGATGGCAGGGATTTTTGTAGTGGCGCCGGCCACTACACCTGCGACTTCGCGAACTATACTGAATGCGTTGAACATCTACGCTCCAAGAAAAACTTTTTTACCGTACAGTACGAAAATTAACAAAAAGACCCAAAGCCAGGTGGAACGGTCGGCCCATAGGGATTGGAAAAAACTTCTGGGTTGTAGGGTAGGCTTGAAATTCCGCGGATTTGGGAAAAAGGCCCAAGTTCTAGCCTTCCAATTTCTCCATTCATCTTGAAAAGTACTTTCTAGGAAACGGTCCTCCGCCTTGGAAAGGGCGAATTCCAAGGAGAACAAAACGGCAAGGAAGGGTAGTGCCCAGAGTTCAAAACCTAGGTGAAAAAGGATTGCCCCACTGGCAATAAGCGTATTGGAAACGTAGAGCGGGTGCCGCATCAGGGAGTAGGTGCCGGTGGTGACCAAGGCAGGTGCCGCATGAACGACTCCCCGCGTATGCTCGCCGATGGTGCGCCTTGCAAAAATCCGGAGCAGAATTCCGAGGATTAGGAGAACTGCCGCCGTTATTATTGGCCCATATTGTAACGCAGCCGCAGGACTGATGAACAGACCCAAGGCCAATAAGCCTAGAATAAAACCCCGCCACTTATAGATTCTTTTCATGGTCCAAATCTACCAGCAGGAACTTGCTTTCTAGGGTTTCGGGCAAGCGGTCGTGACTGGAAATCAAAAGCCACTTGCCAAGTTTTTCGCAGGTCTCCAAAAGCTTTTCCAAAATGGGGGCCCGGTCGGCGAGGGCAATGCCGGCCAGGGGCTCGTCCAGCAGCAAGACTTTGGACGGGGACGCCAGCGCCCACAGCAAGGCCACCTTGGCGCGCTCCCCTCCGGAGAGGGCTTCTTTGGAGAGCAACTTCTGGATTCGGGATGTCTCTATAAAGTCTTGCAACAGGGTGGACTGGGAGCGCGCCAACAGGTCCTTCAGAATGCTTTTCGGTGGGAGCTCCAAGTCTTGGGACATGAGGAAAAATCCATCGGCTGCGCTAAGATAGGGGACACAAATATCACCATGGTTCCATTCTTCCAGATTGGCGATAAGCCTAAACAGGGTGGTTTTGCCGGCACCGTTTTTCCCCTTCAAAAGCACGGGTTGCTTTACGCTCCAGTTCAGGTTCAGGTTACGGTAAACTTGGGTTTCGGGGGTGTCGGCATTGCAGTCGGGACCACCGTAGGAGAAGGCTCCCTGACGGATGGAAAGGTTTTCGCCGCTGGCGCTCGGGGCAGGAGATTTTTCGGGAACGGTTTCGAACTTGAAAAGGAAATGGCAGGCGCTTACCAGGGCCCGGAATTCCGGCAGGGCGCGGGAGCATTCCTTGACGGGCTTGTAACTCAGGAGTACGGCAGAGCAGAACAGGATAAGCCCCTTGCTGTCCATCCAGCCTCGGGCGATAAGGATAGCGCAGAAGGTGAGCACGAAAATCATGGACAGCACAGAGACGGATTCCATCACCAGGGAAAGACCGTTCTTGCGGATAGAGAAACGCTTGGTATTTTGGGTCAGCTCCCTAGAATTCTTCTGGAGGTTCGAAGAAAGAATGGCCCGTTCCTGGGGGGCACTCCAGGTGCGGAAAAGTCTTCGGGTTGTGTCGAAGTTGTTCCGAAATTTCGACCGTTCGAACAGCAGGGATTCTTCTTCGGGGCCCATGCGGTGGATTTTACGTTGGAGCCAGGCTACCAGGGGCGTGATAATCAGGAAAAGGAACAGGGTCAGGGGCCAGGAAATGTAGAGCAGCACCGGAATAAAAATCAGCAGCTGCAGGGCCGCCTGGGTCGCCTGGAAAAAGACGCTTCCGTTACTTTGGATGGTATGGATGGCGTCGAAGGCCATTTCGGTTTGGGCGCCACTGTCTTTGCTATGGAAAAATCGTGGCGAGAGATTCCTAAGCTTGCGGATAAACCAGCTTCGCAGGGAAGAACTGATCTGAAAAATCCAGGTTTCGTTCTGCCTGACTTTGGCGAAGAGGAAAATAAGTCTAAGTGCTGTCAAAAGGACCATCAGGGCCACCCATTCCGTGAGGGTGAAGGGAGACTCCTGGGAGAGCAGGTCCATGAAGGAACGGATTCCCCAAAGTAGGGCGCCATCGGCTGCGCTGGAGGCTATTGCCAGCGGCAGAAACCGCAAAATGCCTTTCAAAAAGGATTTTTTCAGCCACTTTTTCAACATCTTTTATGAAAATGTAAAAATTTTAGGGAGCCACCCTTTACAAAGAAATAAAGTTTCCTATATTTGGCCTTACTTAACGCCCCTATCGTCTAGTGGCCCAGGACTCGGGATTTTCATTCCCGCAACAGCGGTTCGAAACCGCTTGGGGGTATAAAAAAGGACTCGCGAAAGCGGGTCCTTTTTTATACCCCAAAAGGTTGGACAAGACACGAAGTGGATTGTCCCAACCTTAAAGGGGGTATAATAAGACCAACCGGAAGGTTGGTCTTATTTTTTTGTGGCGATTATATACTTGATTACAGCTGATCCAGATACTGCGTCATGGCGGACTTGATCCGCCATCTAGATTCCGGCTCATGGCCGGAATGACGTAGAAGCAGAGTGATATAGAAACATGCTTGCATATTTCTATATCCGAAGCGAGCTAGTCATGCCCTGAAAGGGAATGACGTAGGAGCAGAGTAATGCTGCAAATAATACCTAGCTAAAAGAAGTTCACGTCGAGGACAGTCTTTTTCTTGCCCTTGGGTTCCACCACGGCAGCTGAAAATTTAGAGGCGTTGAATAGCCTGTTCGTCGTGGCGACGACTTCGTCTTCGGTTAGGGACTTGAGAATCTTCTCGCTCTTTTCCATGGCGCGGAATTCCCCGAGATGCAGCATCTGTTCTGCCATACGCACAAGCCGCTTTTCGGGGCTGTCGGCACCTAGATGCATGCCGCCCAGAATGTTTGCCCGGGTCCGCTCGAATTCTCCGGCCTTGAATCCGTGCTTCAGGAATTTCTTCGTCTCGTCGACGGAAATTTCTAGGGCCGTTTTCAGCTGGTGCGGTTCCGTTGCTAGGGCGATTCCCCAGTCTACGCAGTCCCGGTAGATGTCGGCGGTGGAGTAGACGGAGTAGGCAAGGCCTTTTTCTTCGCGGATCTTCTGGAACAGGCGTGATGCCATCCCGGCGCCCATGGCCACGTTGAACATGGAAAGGGCGGCTCGGTCCCGGTCGTCCATGAGGTTTCGGTCAAAGCTGAGGCCCCAGAAAAGGTTGGACTGGGTAATGTCTTGTTTTTGTACCACCTTTACGCTTTGGGTGGCTTTGTAGATATCTGTGGGGTAGCTTCCGTCGATAGTCTTTTCGGCGAACTTTTCGTTGCAAAGCTTTACTAGGGCATCGTGATCGACCTTGCCCGAGGCGCAGACGAAGATGGGAATCTGGCTTATGACCTGCTGCTTGTACTTGAGCATCTGGCGGTGGGTGAGAGCCTTGACCTGCTGGATGTTCCCGGTGATGGAGTGGGCGATGCCCGAACCCTTGAAATGGATGGCGTTGAAAACGTCGCCCACCAGTTCTTCGGGAATATCGTCGTAGCTGTGGATTTCTTCGATGATGACTCGCCGCTCTTTTTCCATCTCTTTCTTTTCGAGGCGGGGGTGCATGAGCATGTCGGCGATGACGTCTACGGCTAATGGCAGGTCGCCACTTTCCACTTGGGCGTAGAAGCCGGTCTCTTGCCTAGTGGTGTAGGCTTCCAGGTTGCCGCCTCGGTCTTCGATGGCTCGGGCGATTTCAAGGGCGGTGCGTTTTTGCGTACCCTTAAAGACCAGGTGTTCGTAAAAATGGCTGAGCCCGTATTCATCGGGCGCTTCGTGTCTAGAGCCTCGCGGAATCCAGGCGCCCACGGCCACAGAATAGGCGTGGGGCATGTAGTCGGTGAGAATGGTAATTCCGTTTTTTAGTTCGGTCTTTTTAAGAATCTGTTTCATGAGTATGTAGTAGATAGAATGTCATTGCGACCCTGAACTTGTTTCAGGGGAAGCAATCTCAGGCTGTTGTATTTTGACTGCTTTCTTGCGTGATCAAGTTATCCAAGGTTTCCAGCAAGTTTTCTGCAGACTTAAGTTCCGGGAAGGCTTCTTGCACCTGTAGCCTGCTTTCAGGGTAGGTTCCGTTTTTCAGGTAGTAGAGGCCGCTTAGCAGGGGCGAAAGTTCCTGCAGGTATTCTTCGGCTTTGGGCTTGGCATCGGTGCGCCTGTGGAACAGGAAGGCTTTCCATTCCCGTAGGCACTGGGCGGTGAGGGCCTCCCGGTTGGGGGAGAATCCTTCCAGAGGGGAGATGCCGCACAGGACTTGGTTTCGACGGGACATTTCCAGAAATTCCAGTGGAAAGGTTTCCAGGTTCGTAAGAATTTCGGCGCTGGAGAAAACGTAGGCGAACTCCAGACCTTCTTGTTTGGCTTTTTCGCTCCAGGATTTTAGCTTGTTGGCTTCTGTAGCCGAAGCATCTTTCAATATGAACGCTACCGTCCAGGGGGCTTCTAGGGCGCTGAAGCCTTCTTCTAGGCAGTCCCCGTACAAAAAGGCGGAGACCAGGTTGTCGCCGAAGGTTTCGGTGAACCGGCCGGGCCAGGGGGACTGCTTGATTTCTTGGATGTTCAGTAATTTCTTCATGATGATTACCTCCAGCCGAACCGACCGTTCTGGAAACGTCTGCTGTTTTTGCCCATGCGGGTGTGCCGCCCCCTTCTGTAGAGGGCGTAAAACAGCAGGGAGAAGATGGTGGCGACAAAGACCCAGCCGGCTACATTGAGTGAACCCTCCGGAGAGGATTCGGGCGGGAGGGTGCTCAGGCTTCCCCCCTTCTTTTCGATAAGGGTTTTTGTAAGCTGGTAGGCCAGTTGCAGGGTGCCTTTGTCGTAGCGCGCGGACTTGTATTCTGGAAACAAAAATTTCTGCTGGAGCTTCTCGATTTCGGTTCTGGAAAGTTCGGATTCCAGGTTTTTGCCCAGTTTTACAAAGTGCTGCTGTTGCTTGAAGGCGGTATACAGAAGCAGATCGTTGTCACCGGGTAAGAATTCCCGCTTGTTATGGCCGTCGTTCAATAAAACGATGGTAAGGGTAAATCCGGTCTTTTGTTGCAGTTCCTGGGCTAAAATTTCCAGATAATGGCCTTGAGTCGCGCTTAGGACTCTGTTTTCGTCATGGAACGTCAGTGGGGCAGAAAGGGCGTTTCCCCATAGGAAAAAAGTGATAAATATCAAAAAATGGCAAGAAAAGCTGCGAAAAAGCATATAACAATATCATAAAGTAAAAAAAATCTTCAAAAAGTGTTCTTTTCTCGATTTCACTATATATCTTTCTGTAAGAGGAATCGTATGGCAAAGTCAAATGAAAAGTGGCTATGGCTGCCTGACTGGGCTTCGGACTTGTCCCTGTGGCAAGACGACCTGACAGAAGTGGAGTCTTCTGCCAGCCATACGTTTGTTCCCTACGGGACTATGGCGGAAAACCTGGATGACCTGTACAAGGTTTCTGGCCTTTCCAAGGCCGATGTGGTTGTCGGCTGGGGAATGGGGGCCTTTCTTCTGCTGATGAACTACAAGAAAAAGCCGACAGGGCAGAGATGGATTCTGCTTTCTCCCTATGCTGATTTTTGTGACGAAGACAGCGACTGGACGGCAACCAACCTCCACTTTATGGCTCGGCAGATGCAGACGACTACGGAACCGGGCCTGAATTCCTTCGCGGAGCAGTTTGAGGACGAGTTCGGCGAATGGCAAGACGACTGGATGGACTGTGCAAAGAAGATTAGTGCCGAGAACCTGGCCAAGGGTATTACCTACCTGGCGGACCACAAGCTTACCGAACCCCTTGGGGATTGTAATGGTATCGAGGTAATATACGGGCGCATGGACCGGGCTGTTCCACCAACCCAGACCTTAAAACTCAAGGATCTAATGCCGGGGGCGGTCTTCAAGGAAAGGCCCAAGGCCGGACACTGGCCGCCGCAACTACTGCTTTAGCCACTTGCGACGTTGTATGCGACACACGATTGCCGCGACTAGATAGATTCCGAAGAAATAGAGCAGCATGGTTTCAAGTTTATCGCCGATATGCTGGTACAGGGTGTCCCTGGTTTTCAGCTGCATCTTGCGCTGGATGACGGCGTCTTCAAAGATAGGCGTGTTCAGGTCCATGTGACCATACTGGTCGATGAATACGGAAACGCCGCTGTTGGCAAGCCTTGCTGCCGGAAATCCATTTTCGATAGCACGATAGCGGACCAGGTTCAGATGCTGGTAGGGAGCGGTGCTTCGCCCGAACCATCCGTCATTGGTGATGTTCACCATGAACCTCGACCCTGCACGAATGGCTTCCCGCACCAGGTCTCCAAAGATGGCATCGTAGCAGATGAAGGGCGTCCACAGGAAGGGTCCGTACACGGGGGTCTCCTTTCCGGGAACAAAGTCTCCCTCGCCCAGGTCCACGTAGTTCAAGATGGGGAAAATGTCGTCAAAGGGAATCCTTTCGCTGAATGGTACCAGGTGTTTCTTGATGTAGCGCTCTGGGAAATGCCCGTCATTTGGTTTAAACAGGAACGAGGCGTTGTAGATCTCGTAACGGCGTACGGCGTCGCTCTCCCTGTTCCGCTTGAAATCAAGGGCACCTACCAGAATGCTTGCGTTCATACGGCTTGCGACCCTGTGCAGTTGTGTTATGGTAGCTGGCTGCCTGCGGATGTGGTCCGGTATGGCGGTCTCAGCCAGAATAATCAGGTCGGTTCCGTCCTTGACACTGTCCTTGACCATGCCGAGAGTCTTGTCGATAATGCGCTCGTAGCGTTCCTTGCTCCATTTTTCCCCCTGTCGAATGCAGGGCTGTACCATGGCAATTTGCGGCGTATGCTCTCCATCGCTTCCGTAGAAGGGTGCGGCTTCGGGGGCGGACAAGGTGATTTTTCCATGAACGAGCAGGGCCATAAGGATTAGAACGGGAAGGGCGAAAGGCCATTTGTTTTTTAGTCCGGACTTGTCCAAGGCGTTTGCAACCAGCATGTTGCTTGCGATAATCAGGGTCGTGTACCCAAAGATGCCGATAATGGAAAGAGCTTGCAATAGTTCCAGGTAGTTGCCGAAAACATACCCCAGATGACTCCAGGGGAAGGCAAAGTCCCCGCGGGTGCGGGTCATTTCGAGGCTGGCGTAAAAAACGGGGTAGAGTATCCAGAAAATCCGGATGCCCTTGATTCTGATATCCTTGATGAGGGTATAGACGAATGCCGCTACGACACTGTAGGCACTGAAAAAGGCTACCAAGAGAACCACGCCCAAGAAGATGATGGCCGACGGGGCGGTCTCCACGTTCATGACGTTGAAAATCCAGTAGTAGTTGATGCCGTTGTAGACCATGCCCGACCAGAAGGTGGCAAAGATGGCCGTACTTCGGCTGTAGCGGTTCATGACCAGGAACCATGGCACAAGTAAAAGCAATGCGGCAGGCCCAAGAGGCATCGGCGGAAACGCCAGGGCCATGGCGCCCCAGGCGATAGTCGCAAGCAACAGCGCCGTTCTGGAATCTTTTTCACGGAGTCTCTTGAAATTCCACAGGCCAAAACGGAACAGCAGGTAGAGTCCCAGGGGGATAAACGTTACAGAAATCTGGATCAGGCCTGCATGGCCCGACACCAGGTAGTCCAGTGCCAAAAAAAGAAAAGCCAAAGAGGCATAGCTATAGACGAATCGGTTGAAGGGTTTACGGGCCTCCTTCACAAAGAGGAAGGGCAGGGCTACAATGAAGGGCATGAACTGTGGCTTCCAGGTGTAAAGCCCGGGCTTGTCGGGAATAACAAGGTAGATGCAGAGCTCTGCTACGAACAGCAGCCCAAGGAAAATCCAGTACGCCCTCGGCAGAGCTTTGATCACTTCTCTCACAGCCCGCTCTTGTCCTTTGGATTGAAGATCAGTACGAACTCCCCTTTAGGCGGGCGGCTCTTGAAACGCTCCAGGATTTCGGTAGGGGTACCGATCAGGTGTTCCTCGAACTTCTTGGTCAGTTCACGCATCAGCGCAATCTTGATATCCCCGAACACGGTGCGGATTTCGTCTACGAACTTGTCCACGTTATGGGGGCTGGCGTAAAAAATCTGGGTGGCCTCTTCGTCTTTAAGCTTTTCTAGAAGGTGCAGGCGCTGGGCGCTTTTCTTGGGTGAAAAGTACTGGAAGGCAAAGTGGTCCGTGGGCATGCCACTGCTCACCAGGGCGGTGACCATGGCACAGGGGCCCGGAACGGAGCGTACGTCGATACCCTCTCGCACGCATTCCCGCACCAGGTTGAAGGCCGGGTCTGCAATGCCTGGGGTGCCAGCGTCGCTGACCAGGGCTATATCCCCCTGTTCTTTCAGGTAGCTCACGTATTTCGGGGTGACGGCCTCTTTGTTGAAGTCGTGGTAGGCTTCCATGGGGGTAGAAATCCCGAAGTTGTCAAAGAGGATCCGGGTGTGGCGAGTGTCTTCGGCAAGCACCAGGGGAACTTCTTTCAGTATACGGACCGCACGGTAGGTGATGTCTTCCATGTTCCCGATGGGGGTCGCCACGATGTACAGGGTATGTGCCATGGACTAAATTTAGTAATCGCTCCGGACTCCCATATCGGCATTGTAGTTGTAATTTAGCTCGAAGGCGAACCTCTGGACCAGTTTTCGGTGCATGTCTCTAGAAGCGTTGTTCAAAAGGTCGCTGCGGAGTTTTCCGTAAAACTCGGCCTTGATGGTTTCTTCTTCCTTGTATTCCGCCTGCTTGGCGACAACGCCGTCGCAGAGGATCTGTGCCTGCAGCGTGTAGGTCCAGGTTTCGTCTATGGGCATCACGGGCCAGAAGGGGATTACGAACAAGGGAATACTCCAAGGACTTGTTGCGGCATTCTGTGTTACCTGGGCTTGGATATTGGCGAATCCCGTGCACCTGTCACTAGGGTATACTTCTTGGGGAACAGCTTGATTGTATGCATCTAGCAGTTCCTGCGCAAGCCAGAGGGTGTCGTTTCCGAGGGTCAGGGAAATCTTGTTGAACAGAGACTTTTGTTCTGACGAAGACTTCTCTTTAATGGCGTTATCGCCTTGGACCAAATTCACGGAGCAGGCACTGGCAAGAATTGCCAAATTCCAAAGTAGGAGTACCCGAATGTGTGACCAAAACTGCATAGCCTTAATTTAGAATCTGAAATTTGAATTCTAAATTTCATTCTATGGAAAAGCCCGCATACTTTCTTGGAGATACGCATTTGGGAGTTAATCCTCCCGGAGCTGTACCCCATAGGGAAAAACTATTGATTGACCTTCTGGAGTCCTGGAAAGGTGAGGCTAGCCATGTGGTCATCTTGGGAGACCTGTTTGAGTTCTGGTACGAATACCGCTATTATGTGAACAAGGAGCATTTCCCTTTGTTCTTCGCCTTGTCCGAGTTGGTTCGTTCGGGAGTTCAAGTTCATCTGTTGCGGGGCAACCACGACTTTGCGTATGGCGACTTTTTCCCGGATAATCTGGGTATTCAGGTCTGTTCTAGTCTAACGCTTGAACTTCAGGGCAAGACCTTTTTCTTTACTCATGGCGATGGGGTGGCCCGTTCTGACTGGAGCTACCGCCTGTACCGCAAGATACTGAACCTTCCCCTGAACCGCTGGTTGTTCCGGCAGATCCACCCGGACTGGGGCATGGCTCTCGCCCGTTTTGTGGGGCGTAGCAGCCGCAAGGCTGGCGAAGACAAGGTTATCAAGTTGGAAGAATACCTGGCCTGGGCCGAACGAGTTATAGAAAAAAACAATTGCCAGGTTTGTATTCACGGTCACCATCATATTCCTGGCGTCTGGCCGGTTAAGTCGGGCCTAGTGGCTTCTCCTGGCGAGTGGATAAAAAAACTCACCTACCTCAAGCTAGAGGCAGGTGAGCTTTCCGTAGAAGATTTCAGTAAATCAGGCTAGTTCTGGTTGCTCGCTTCGTTCGCACGTGATTCCGTGGACTTCATCAGCTTCTTGCTGGAGTTCTCGCCCCAGATGGCGGCAACAAGGTCCGTATTGGCGAACTTATCCCAGTAGTCGTCAACCCAGCACCAATGGTGCTTCTCGCCCTTTTCATCCACGATGACCCAGTCCTTGTGGACGGAGAAGGTCAATTCTTTGGGCTGAGGCTTGTAGAATTCGTTGCCGGCGCCTTCGGGAGGATCAATATAGATGGTCCACGCCTTGCCTTCGGTCCGCTTGTAAATGAACACGTTAAATGCAATCAACACGGCAACGAAGACGATTGTCCACTTATAGTTCTTCTTGGTCAGAAGAAAGATGTTCAACGCAAGGAGCAAAACGCTCACTGCAGCGAAGTTGTAGTGGATTGTGTAGAACGCCTTGAGTACGTCGATCATTTTTTAGCCTTTCTTAGCCTTTTGCGCCGCAATAAGCGGGGCAACACTGAAGGTGAGTGTTTTGCCGTTCACCTTGCAGTCCGTGCGGAAGCTCTTGGATGGAAGCGCAATCCCGTGAGAGGAAAGTGTGCCCATGAAAGAAGCGTTGGCGTGGCTTGCAATGGTGCGGACGTTGATGAAGCCTTTCTTGCTGAAAGATAGCTTAAAGACTTTCTTGTTGGCGTCGTATTCCGCAATCATGGTGTCGTTCTTGGTTGTTTCCATGGCGGTGCAGGTGCGCTTGTCAAAAATGATGGTTCCACGGGAATCAATGGAAAGCATGGGGAGGCCAGCTGAGTTACGGCAGGCGATAGGTTCCCAGGCTCCTTTCTTCTTGGCGGGAGCCTTTCCGGTAAACACGATGCGGGAACCTTCCTTGGTCACGTTGTAGGCCCCGGTCACAATCGGGAATCCGACGGCATTCAGGGCGCCCTTGAAATACAGCAGGTATCCGCTTCCGTTAGGCATAAAACGATAGGACGTAGGCTTGAGGGTCTTGGAGGGAGTGACGGCAATACGCTTGCCGGCCTTGTCCACCTCCAAATCTGCATAGGGAGTCTTGTCCAGTTTCAATTCCTTGACGATTTCACCGCTAAAACGGACAAAACCGCGAATGTCCATCTTGATTATAAAGTTATCCATTTTTATTTACACCTCTTTTTTTTGTTTCCCGCCGCATATCCGTTTAAGAATACTGGAAGGTTACACCGGTAAATATAGCACAAAAAGCCGGTTTTGGCGCAGGTGTGGAGAAGATTATCTTGAAGCTTGTATACAAAAATCAGTGCGAATTAGTCTGGAGTATAGCTACGCAAAATTTTTTCCAGGATGTCTCTAAATGAGGCCCCGTCTCGTTTCCAGACGGTTGTCCCCCTTAATTTTTGGATACTTTTTTGGCTTCTGTCGGCAAATTGAGCACGGTCCAGCATTATTCCAACTTGGTATATGGAAGTGCTGTTTTCCCCAGTGTTTATGGAGTCTTTCGCCCGAACGAGGAACTCTGGGTAGAGGAATCTGTACTTGTATACAAGGGCTTCGGCGATGCTTTCAACAGGGTCTATCAAGATGAGCTTTGATTGACTGTCGCTGTTGTTGAATGCCGGAATAGCCCCCGTGCCACGGCCTACGATATATTCAGGGCGCTTCCCGCCCACCTGGGAGGCGCATTCCAGGATTTCCCGAGAGTCTGGACTCCAGTTGTCTCCTGACGGCGTTCCCTTGTTGTTGCCGGAACCGCGATAATTAAAGGTGGTGAGCGTGATTCCATCGATGCGGTCCAGTTCCGCTAAGAACTGGGCGGCGTCTTCGTCGGCATCGGGGTAGTAGAGCAGGGTGGGCGTTCCCGTTTCGCCCAGTTTCCAGCCTTCGAGAATGGTCCCGTCTTCCAAGGTGCAGCTGATGCCCTGGGCTTTCCCGTCAATGGCGGCGCGGGCTTCCTTGTGTGGGATTGCCCTGGGGTAGGCGTTCCGCCGTTCTGTCAGGGCCAGGTAGAATACCATGCTCACGTAGATGACAGCAAGGATCCCTACAAATCGCAATAGCTTGGCGGCGAGGTTCTTGATAAGCTTCATGATTCCAATTTTAGAAAAATCCAGAGGGTAAAAAAAGAACCCTCGGTGATTGGTTCACCGGGGGTCTAGGGATGGGATTGGGTGTTCCCTAAATATAAACAAAAAAATCGGTAGAGTGGTATACCTTTTGAACTAAAAGTGTTCTCAAAGTGTTCTTTTTTAATAAAAATCGGCAAAAATGATAATTTTTTCTTAAAATAAGTGTTCCCAAGAAAATAAAAAATTAAATTTAAACCGATGAATATCTTTGCGTACTACAATTACCGCAAGTATTTGCAGGATTACTACGAATATCGCAAGTCTTTGCAGCGGTACTTCTCCTACAGGTCCTTCGCCCAGAAGGCGGGTTATTCGTCGTCGGGTTACTATCTAGACCTGGTCCATGGGCGTAAGTCCCTGACTCCCCAGATGGTGCCGAAGTTCATCGCAGCCCTTGGCCTGAACGAAAAGGAAGGCCGCTACTTCAAGTTGATGGTGGACTTTACCCACGCCCAGTCGGTAGAATCCAAGCAGCAGATTTTTGACCAGATGTCTGCACTCCTGCCCAAGGCGGTAAAGTCCTTGACCAGGAACCAGCAGGAATACTATGCCAAGTGGTACCATGTGGCAGTTCGCGAGGCCCTTTCTGTTCTGAATATCAACGAGTCCAACATCCAGGAACTGGCCTGGTTCCTGAATCCAAAGATTTCTGTACCCCAAGCAAAGCAGTCCCTGCAGTTGTTGCTTGATTTAGGCCTTATTGAAAAGGAAGGGGAATTCTATCGGTCCGTAAACCGTACGGTCACTAGCGGTAAGGAAATCTCGCCTCTATTTGTGCATCAGTTCCAGAAGCAGATGATTGACCTGGGCAAGGAGGCCCTGGACCGCTATACTACGGCTCGCCGTAACGTTTCTACCACCACCATGAGTGTTTCTGCCGCAGGGCTTGAACGGATTATCCGAAAAATTGATATGTTTCAGAAAGAAATTTTGGACATTGTCACATCGGATAGCGGTGAAACCATGTTGTGCGAACTGAACGTGCAGTTCTTCCCCATCAGCAAGGAGAGGACTGACTTGCCAAAGGAGGAAAAATGAGGAATGCGCTCTACATAGCGACCTTGCTTTTCGCCCTTGGCTTTTGGGCGTGCAGCAACAATGATTCCGTGGCCGGTACTGCCACTCAGACGGAAAATACCGTTGCCAGCCTGGACACCTTGAAGGGCGTAGTCTACCATGTGGACGGCACCAAGGCGAAGGGCGCCGTGGTGCGCATGGTTCTGTCAAAGAGAATGACGGAAGAGGGTATGCCCGAATTCCGCGAGACCGAGACGGACGCCCAGGGGTGGTTCTTGTTTGAGAACGTGCCTGCAGATACGTTCCAGCTGGCTGTGGTTGATGCTGCTTCCGAAGAAATTTTGTACCTGCCAGAGGCTTCTGCCGAAGACGATTCCCTGGTGCTGGAACGCTCTGCCAAGGTGAAGGGCTTCTTGACTTATGGTGACTCGGCGTTGACATCTGTCGCCGTAGGTTCTCACTTTAATGTCTATGTTGCGGGCTTGCCCTTCTACGAGACGGTGTTTGCGCCGGGTGGCTTTGAGCTATTGGTTCCGGATGGTTCCTGGACGATTGGGTTCTGCCCCGGAGATCCGCTTGTGGTTGAAAAGCTGCAACAGGCCGGTGTTCCGGACTCTGTGATATTCCGCAGTTGGAAAATGTCGGGAACCTTGAAGGCTGGACAGTCCCTGTCCCTGGATACCCTAATGTGGGGTGTCAGCAAGAAGCCTGCTTCCTCTGATTCTGCCGAACCGAAGTCATCGGATGGCAAGAAGGACACCACTGAAACGCCGGTTACGCCTAAGGCCTGGATTTCGGGACAGGTGAACTGCTCGAATCTGGAATCTTGCGAAGGCATCGAGGTGATGGTCATTACGGACTTGTTCGGTTTTGAGTTTGCCAGTGGACTCAATCAAGAATACGAAGCCCAAGCCCAGACCGACACTCAAGGTCGGTGGTGGCTGCCTGCTCCCGAAGAGGTTCCCTACGACTCCTTCCGTGTAGAGTACCGCCAGATGTCGGGGGAAACCGTGACTAATGTGGGACTTTCCCGCTACGTGAAAAAGTCCGAACTGGCTGACCGGAAGGACACCCTGTCCATTGGCACGGCGACTTTGGACAAGTATTCATGGATCGAGGTGGGGGTCCGGCTCGTGGTGGACCAGCAGGACGGTCAACAGACTGAAAACTGCTTCATGAACAGCGTGGTGCTGGGCATAGAGGGAACATCCCACTTTGTCCGCACAATGACCTGCAGTATGTTCGTTTTGACCTATTTGCCCAGCGGAATGCAGAAGCTGCTGCTCTATTCTGGGGATGCCATGGTTGTCTCTGCTCTTCAGGAGGCTGGCGCACCCCAGTACAGCTATGTGAGTACGGTGGATCAGAACCTGACTGCAAATAGCGGAATAGGCAAGCTTTGGCTCACTTATACCCCTCCGAGCCTAAAATAGTGAAGATTACCCCTTGCCGAAGGAACATTTTTTACTAACTTTGGCAACACCATTGAGCTATGGTGTAATGGTAGCACAACAGATTCTGACTCTGTTTGTCTAGGTTCGAATCCTGGTAGCTCAACGAAAAACCCGCTTTACGGCGGGCTTTTTTTATGCTTATTCGCCAATGACGAACTGGACGTATAGATCCAGCAGGTGGCTGCCCCACAGGTACATGATCGGGGAGGAAACGGCGAGGAATGGGCCGAAGGGAATCTGACCGGAACCGTCGGAAAGACCCTTCTTTTCGGCTATCTTTGCCCAGGGAATCATGACGACGATTCCAAGCAGGGCGGCAAGAATTAGGGTCTCTACGGCGCCGTTTAGGCCCATAAGGGCCCCGTAGCCCGCCAACAGCTTGACGTCGCCGAAGCCCATGGCGTCCTTTTTCAGGACTTTTGTGGCGATAAAGCCCAACAGCCAAAGGCCACCGCCGGCCCCGATGGCTCCCAGCAGGCTTTCAAATGGGGTGATTCCGCCGGGAATCATGGAAAGTACAAGGCCTACGACAATGCCCCCTACCGAAATGGAGTCGGGAATTAGTTTGTACTTGATGTCTACGGCGCAAACGGGATACAGTCCCAGGAGCAGCCAGAACATGGCCAGAGTGTCGGTCCAGTTGGCAACGGGGGCTGTGAACGGAATATTGTAATTCGCCGAAAAAAGGGCGAGAGAACCCAGCAGGCCACAAAGGGATTCCCCGATGGGGTAGATGATGCTGATGGGTTGCTTGCAGCAGGCGCTTTTTCCACGAAGCCAGAGCCAGCCAACAATGGGCAGATTGTAGTAGATAGGGATTCTTTTCTTGCACAGGGGACAGTGGGAAGGTGGGTTAATCAGGGAAATCCCGCGGGGCATCCGGTATACAATCACATTGTAAAAACTGCCTACACAGGCGCCTAGTGCAAAAAAGAGGATTAGACCGTACCAAAGAGGAATATTTTCCATAAAAAGCCCCGGGGCGATTACCCCTTTTCGTGTAAAAAAGATAAATTTATATTGTGGAGAGCGTATTATAAAGGACTTGGTAATGCGGTTAAAAACTTTATTTTTGTGGCTTGTGCTTGTCTTGAGCGTGATATCCCTGGTGAACTGCTCCAGGGAATCCTCCATCAAGGAAAATGTGAATTTGCGGAATAACCATTCCGTAGTGTTTGTCTATAGTACCCCTTTCGAAAATCCTGACGCCTTTGCAGATTCTATTATCAACCTTTCCAATCCCGATTCTGTTATTGTAAGCGATACGGTTACCGTTACTATTGGTGATACCATCCACATGATGGGCTTTTTGCGGTACAATGCCGACAAGATTTACCTGTACCAGTGGATCTTGGATAGCCTTGTAAAGGATACCACGGGCAAGGGTAAGGATGTAATGAAGAAGGCCTTGGTGACAGGCCACAATGCCACACCCCAGTCTTGGGTCTATCACAAGGAAGGTGTGTATTCTCCTCTGTTTGTGGCAATCGATGGAAACAGTGCTACCGATACCGCGGGTAAGGACCAGTTTATCAGGGTGATCAATACGCCCCCCTATTTAGGTGTTCCCAAGGACACGCTGTGGACGAGGGCCAAGAGTCCGATCACGTTCCCCGTTTTGGCTCTGGATTCCTTCGGAACGATTACTTCTTTCAAGATTGATGTGGATGCTAAGGGCAAGAAAGAGGCTAAGGAATGGAAATACACCAAGAGCGAAACCTCGGATAGCCTTTTGGTGACGATTCCCTACGATTCTACCCTTACGGATAGCCTCGGAAACCAGAAGATCTACATCATCGTTACCGATGACGACAAGAATACGACGAAGGATAGTGTCAATCTGCATTTCAACCAGCTACCCACCATCAAAATCCTGGGCCCCGACGACCAGCAGAGGATAAGTGATACGGTGGAAACCTTCCGCCTATTCTATGAAGGTCATGATAAGGATAACGAAGAGCAGTTGAGGTACTATGTCCGTGTGGCAGCTACGCCGGACAATCAGGAAAATGACTTGAACTTGTCTAACGTCTACGACCTAGTGTTGAAGAACAGTACTTCTACAAGTTTCGCCGTTATTGAGAATGGCGAAAATGAATTGAAAAAATTGGGCTTTACGGGTAGGTATTTCTCTTGGGATGTGTGGGTGACCGACGGTTACGATACCGTGGTGGCCGAGAAAATCAAGACCAGCAAGGGCAAACGTCCCAGGTTCTTCTACTTGGGCCCGAGCAAGTCCACTTGCGACTTCATTGGTACAGCTACGTTCGAAGGCTTGTCCAATCACGAAGGCATCAAGATTACCTTGGTGAATACGACCGACACGAACAACATTTATACGGCCAATACGAATTCAAAGGGCGAATTTAGACTTTCTGATTTGCCGGCTGGAGTGTTTAAGCTGACCGCTTCGGATGAGACGGGCCGAGGCTTTGTAAAGGTTACGACTAGAACCCCGAATATCAATGCCGGTGACGAAAAGGAACTGCCTCCCATTTTGCTGAAGGACCCCTCTCCGCCACGTATCTACAATATCAAGGGCTTTGAGGATACACTTGCTGTTCGTGCCTTTACGGTGTCGGGACGGTTTAGTGACTACGGCTCTCAGGTCAAGACGGCCGTGGCCATGCTTGGTAAGGATACCTGTGGTGCAAAGAATAGCCCGTGCAAATTCTCTAACCTGACTAGTTATGCCTGGAGCGTAGACATGTCCGGCCTGTCGGACGGAAACTACACCTTCAAGATTACGGCGACGGATAGTGCCGGTTACCATAGCGACACGACATTTGCTTTCGTAATTTCGGCTACGAATATGGTCATTACCGTAAAGGAATTTGGGGCGGCCACAGGAGGTAATTCTGTTATGGTGGGCTCTGGTGCCTCTTTGGTATTTGAAGCAACGATCGAGCAGGCGAATCCGCCGGTAAAGAAGGTGAAATGGATCTCCAACGTTCCTGGGGCCGCAGTTAAGACCTCCGACGTGAACGACGAAGGAAAGACTTCCGTAACACTTTCCAAGGATGTAGATTTCCCGAATGCCGTTGCTGGAACAAGGTATACCATGTATGCGGAGTCCGATAATGGTAGCGGATCCAATACGGTTCGATTTGGATTCTATAGCGATGGACCCATGGTGACTATCGAGAAACCGGCTTACGATACCACGATTACCATCGGCGATGTTATTACCGTTACAACAAATTATGCGGCGAACAATACCAACTCAACAGATAAGACCTTCAAAACGTTTGAATGGAAATGCCTCAAGAATGGCGCGGCCGTTGCTACGTGCTTGTCGGGAATGTCTGAGAATCAGACTATATCCTGGAATGAAGCTGGCGTAATGCGGATTGCGATTCATGTAGAAAACCAGGATAGCAAGCATGCTTACGACACCTTGCAGGTCAATGTCATCAAGGACCCTCCGACAATTACCGTAGACGACAACGAGAGTGTTCTTACCAAGAAGGTCAATTCCAAGTACAAGTTCGAGTATACGGCCAAGGATAAGTACGGAAAAATCAAGGAGGTGGGCTACCGTTGCGGAACGGGCGCCTACACGGCCACCGCGATTTCACCGGCCGCAAAGCAGGTAACGGATTCTATGGAAATTCAGTTGCCGAATAATGAGGTTTCTAACTACAAGTGCTTCATCTTTGCGGTTGATGACGACAACCAGAAAGACTCTGTCGCCATGACTTTCAATGTCATCAAGGATATACCGACGATTCGTTTGAATATCCGTAACAAGAATGTGACCATCAAGGACCTTGAACAGGTGAAGTTCACTGCAGGAAATGCTCTGGGTGGTCCAATTAATGTGGATTTGGCCTGTGATCGCACTTTGAACAATCTGAAACCTGCTAGCTGGGTTAGCCTTTGGCAGGGCCAGAGCAATTCTCAGCCCCCTGTAGTTCCCATGCCCGAAACGGCTGGCAATTACTATTGTGTGATGCGTGCCGCTGATGCAGATCAGGCTTCGCTTTACTCGCTAGACACGGTTACTTACAAGGTCTTCCGTGCTCCGCCTACGGTTACTGTGAATGAGTCCATTAACGCAACGATCAAGGATACGGTGGTGTTGTATGCGAACGCCATGGACTCTGCAGAAGTGAGCTTGCCGGGAAGGATTGTCTCTTACGAATGGGGCTGTGGTCCGAGCACTGACAATAATATTCTGGACAAGTTGACGAGTGGTAAGGCAACCTATCAGGCAATTCTTCCGTCGACTCCGTATAACCTCTACCTTTGCATTGTGCAGGTCAAGGACGATGACGACCTTACGGCAAGGGATACGACTAAGATTGTGGTGGAACTTGATCCGCCTACGGTGAAGGTGGCCCGCGATTCGGCGGTTATACGTGAAGGCTTTTCGATCGTGCTCAATGCCACAGCCCAAGACAAGAAGGGTTATATTGTCAAGCGGGAATGGAGCTGCGGACGTGATGCGGCTGCGATTGCAAGCAACTGGAGAACGGTTTCGTCTTTTGATACGACGTGGACTGCTCCGGCGGCTTCGGCAAACTTCTCTTGCGTGGCTCGTGTAACCGATGACGATGGAAATATCGCTACATCTACCATGAAACTCAAATATTCCACGGATATTCCGACAATTTCTGTAGATGAATCCGTGAAGTATGTTGCAAAGGGTGACGTGATTATTCTGGACGCTGACACCAACAGCGTTTGGCAGGGAATTGACTGGTATAGCTGGCAATGCTTCAACGCAAGTACAAAGCAGAAGGTTGAAGATGAAGTTCAGCTGAAGTATACGGGCCGATTCTACTCTTATAGGGAAACCTTGAGTAACCTGGGAGTGAACCTTTACTGCGTTGTATCGGCACAGGAGAGCAGCACGAAGGCCGTGTTCCGCGACACTACTCATGTTTATGTGATGACGTCGGCGAACCTTCCTGTTGGAAAGATTACGGCAGTAGACACGATTTACCCCTGGAGCGGAGACGAGGCGCAGAGTGGCGAAGCCCTCTACTATTACTCTTCGGAGTGGAGTGGCGCGCAGTCGGTGAACGGTACCCTCGGTAACAACAACCTTCGGGAATATTATTGGCAGTTTAGCAATGTTAGCGGAACGTTCTACAAGGGCAAGGCTGACGGTACTTTGGATACAAACGTAGCCCAGTTCAACGATGCCTTTAGACGCCCCACGTCTGAGGGCACCATAAGGGTTTGTCTGGACTTTAGAGACAGTACCTCTGCAAATCCCGACGTCACGTTCATGAACCGTCACCAGGCTGAAACATTCTGCCGGACGGTGTATGTGCAGCGTGCCTGGAAAAATCTTGCCGGCGCAGGCGATACCGTGATGGAAGAGTCTTCGCTACGTACGCCCCCTGCCCTGGCTCCTTTTGATTCTCACTTGGTGGTGGCTTACCAGCCGTCTGAAGCGACTGTCGTCTCCAAGTATTACGATAGGACTAATTGGACGGATATACCGAGCATTACCGCAAGTGATTCCGTTAAGGCGCTGCGGATGACCAGTATCAACGACCAGACCAATACTGCAGTGTTCTTGGCGATCCTTACAAAGGACAATAAGATTCGGGTCTACAAGCTTGCCAACTTGAATAGTTCATGGTCGGCGGTTGGCCCGGCTATTGATGGGGCGACCACAGTGAATTTGACCTATAACCCGGAGAACAACAACCCCGTGGTGACATATGTCAGGAACGACCTCCCGTACTTCAGTTTTTGGACCGGTTCAAAATGGGAAGAAAAGCCGATATCAGGTACGCCTGCAAGGGATGTGAACGGAGTGTTTACCAGTACGAAAGTGTTCCTAATAACCTTTACAGATAACACTTACCAATATAACTCCTATTACGCTATATACAACTCTTCGTATACAGAAACGTTTTCTCCTGCGAAAATTGCCAAGGAAATGAGCAGTATCAGCATAGCCTCGAACGGAGGCACGGTCTATCTTGGGTATATCAACCGCTCTTCTGAGGTTGGTGTGGCGGGCCCCTATGTGCGCAAGGGCTCTGTAACCAAATCAAGCTTGTCTTTGGGAACAGCAGTCAACCTGCAAGAGGGTATGTTGCCTACGAACATTCGGGTGACAAGCTTCAACAACAAGGTTTATGCCATTATTGACGACAATGGCCGTGGATTCTCGCACTGCCATGCCTATTTCTATGACGGTATCCGCTGGAAACCTTATGGCGAAAACCAACTCCCGTATTTCAAGGGGCCGTTCTACGCAAGTCATGGCTATAACCTTTATGGCTTTGCCCCGGAGATTGTTGTTGCTGCCGACGGCATGGTGTATATTTCCATGATTTCCTGGACAAGTTCCGGTGCGGCAAGCACGAATAACGGTCCCATATTCATGAAGAACATTTCTGAAAAATGGACATTCAATACCAAACCCTAGTTTATGATTGTTGAAATAGCTTCTATTTGTGATGCGGCCACGGCCAACGGTGTTGGCGGCCGTTTGAATATCCTTGGTGCATTTGACCGTATCTTTACGCAGTTCCCGCTGGTGATTCCCCAGTGTGCGGCGGCCTTCCGTGTACGCTATCAGCGTTCCGAGGCGGGTGTTCACAAACTGGTACTTTCTATCGAGGATGTGTGCGGCCACCCCATTGTTCCCGGCATGGAGTCTAGCATCACGTTTGAACCTGTGGCCAAGGGTTTTGATACGGCTGCTATGAATCTGATTCTGAACATGCAGCGCCTGAAGATAGAGAGGCCTGACAAGTATATTGTCCGCCTGATTATCGATGAAGAGGAATACGTGGCTCTGCCCCTGTATGCTTTGGATGTTCCCCAGGCCGGCGCGGGAGCTGCCAGCAGCGAACTGAAAAACTAGTCTAAGGGCATGGTGGCAAGGCACAGGGAGCAGTCTCCCTGGATGCCTAGTTCTGTCGGATCTAGGTCTGTTAGTTGAACATTATCCACGTTCGTTTCAAGCATGGATTTTCGGAGTGTCCCTTCGAAAAAATCGCCACCGCGACATTTGAAAAAGGCTTCTTTGCGGCACCATAGGGTGTAGAATAACTTACGGGTTGCTTCTTCGCCTTCGTCCTGTAGAACTTGATGCAACCGTTCTACCTCAACCTTGGAGAAAAAACGCTCTGCAAGCTTTAGGCGGTCCCTGGAGTGAAACTCTAGGTCTATGCCTACACGACATTCCCTGGAATAGGCCAGCACGCAGGTGTCCTTGGAGTGGGTCCAGTTGGCGTCGATAGAAAGCTCCGGAAATTCGGGCCTAGTAGAGCCCTCCTTGGTTTTCAGATCTTGTCCGGTAACCTTCAGGTTAAGGGCTTCGGATAATTTTTTGAAGATTTGTTCCCTGTGACTTACTTTGGGGACAACTGTCAGGTAGACCTTGCCATGTAAAGTAGAAACAGGGAGCCATTCGTTTTCCATAGTCCAAAGATAATTTTCTAGTTTAGGGGTTATGCCGGATTTCCGCTTAAAACTCTGCCTTGCCGTAGCTTTTCTGCTTGTGGCTTGTAGCGACATCAATGAGGGGTGGGAAGTCGATGGTGGCGGTTACCTGAAGTATAAAATCAATGGTGGAGATGAACGGACCATTGAACTTGCCGAAAGCGACGTGGAAGTTCCGTTTATCAAGAATAGCCACCGGTATTTTATTGTAAGGACTAGAGCCAGTGAGAGCAAGCGGGGGGACCAGTTCTCTATCATGGTGAACAGGCCGGTTTTGGGGGATAATCCCGTGGTGCAGCAGTACTCCTGGTTCAACTACGGTTCTTTGACCCAGGCTCCTATTCTTGCCGATAGCAGTATTGTCCGGTTCGATCAGAAGGACGACTCCACCTGGACTGCCAACTTGGATCTGTATACCCCGGACTGCCGCTCCGGAAAGTGTATTGACACCTTGCCAAATGTGCATATTACGGGCCGTTTGCGGTACTGGATTGACCCAGATGCCCGTTGACCCCTTGACAAAAGGGGGCCAAGTTTCTACTATTGGGCTACCTTATTGGTCGATTAGCTCAGTTGGTTAGAGCGCTACCTTGACATGGTAGAGGTCACAGATTCGAGTTCTGTATCGACCACGATAAAGCCCCGCTTAAGCGAGGCTTTTTTATTGCTTGTTTTTTCGCACCGAAGGTGCCCACGCTTCCTCTATTTATCTAAAGTCTTGATTTGGTCCACGAATTCGCCCACTTCCTTGAATTCACGGTAGACGGAGGCGAACCGGACATAGGCCACCGGATCCAGCTTTTTCAGCTCTTGCATGACCAAATTGCCAATCTGGTCGTAGGTCACTTCCAGGTTGTCGTTGGAAATCAGGTTGTTCTCGATGTTGGAGGCGATCTCTTCGATGGCGGCCTGAGTCACCGGGCGTTTTTTGCAGGAGTTGGCGATGCCGGCCAGGAGCTTTTCTCGCTGGAAGGGTTCACGGGCGCCGTTACGCTTGACCACGATGAGTGGTTGGATTTCGATGTACTCCCGTGTGGTAAAACGGCGACCGCAAGCCGTACATTCCCGGCGACGCCTGATGGAGTCGCCACTGACGCGGCTGTCTACTACCTTGTCGTTGTCGTTCTTGCAGAAAGGACAAATCATGTTTAGAATGTAGCATTTTTTGCCCCTAATAATGTATATTCAAGGTATGCAGCCCCAGCCGTTAAGATTATCCGAGATTACGATTTGCAACCTGCGGTCTATCCACAGGCAGACGTTTCCCTTGAACAACATGACCGCCTTGATAGGCTACAACAATGCGGGAAAGACTAATATCCTCATGGGAATCCGGTGGTTGCTGTCTCCGTTTTCGTTAGACGTCTCGTATTTTGACGATAGCAACGAACCGGTGGAGGTGGAAGGGCTTTTTCAGGGCATCTCTGAGACTGTGCTCTCCCGTTTGGGAGAAGAAAAGGCCAAGGAAATTGTGCCGTTCTTGAATGGCGAAAGCCTACGAGTAAAGAAGGTCCAACGGGTACCGGGTGTTCCTCCGGAGAACGTGGAACTGTGGGCTCTGGTGCCACCACAGCGGCAGAACGGAAGCCGCAAGGGCTGGATGCGGGTGGGTGACGATTTTAAGCATGCCTTTAAGCGCATGTTCCCGGAACCTATCGCTATTTGGGATTTCGAAGGCAACAAGGCCTTCACCAAGCTTCTGCATGAAATTTTCAAGCCTCTGGAACGTCGGTTCGGTGGAGAGTTCAACGATATTATCGGAAAGTTCAACGATCTGCTTTCTCCGGGTGGCGAAAACCAGGCTGCCGAGATAAAGTCTTTTGACCGGGAAGTCAACGAAAAATTGCAACCGTTATTTCCAAGTGTCCGTGTGGAATTGGATATTCCCATTCCTACGCTGGAAACCTTCCTTAAAACCGCAAGTCTGAAGGTTATTGACGAGGATGACGGCTTTGAGCGAGATATCAACCGCATGGGAGCAGGATCCCAGCGTGCCATCCAGATGGCCCTAGTCCGTTACCTTTCCGAAATCAAGAAGCATCACAATAACCACTATCTGAGCCGGACCATGCTCTTGATTGATTCTCCGGAATTATTCTTGCACCCTCAGGCGGTGGAGCTGGTTCGTGTGGCTTTGAAGAACTTGTCCAACGAAGGTTACCAGATTGTGTTCGCCACCCACAGTGCCCAGATGGTGACCAGCGAAGATGTAAGTACGTCACTCCTGATCCGTAAGAACAAGGAGCGTGGCACTTTCATGCGCAAGCGAATCGAGGACGCCGTACACCAGGTTGTGCAGGATGCTCCCAGCCAGTTGCAGATGCTGTTTAGCTTGAGCAACAGCAACGAACTGCTTTTTGCTGATTATGTGCTGCTCACTGAAGGTAAGACAGAATGGCGAGTGCTGCCGGCTCTGTTTGAACGGATTACTGGAAAGTCCTTTGCCCTCATCAAGTGTGCACTGGTGCGACAGGGCGGCGTGAGCAATACCCGTAAGAGCATGCAGGTGCTAAATGCCATGGACATGCCGGTGCGGGCTATCGTAGATTTGGACTATGCCTTTACCACCGCTACTCGCGATGGATTCTTGGAGGCCAACGATCCCGACGTGAAGTTCTGCCGGAATCTGTTCAGGGAATTGGCGTTCCATCATCATCTTCGGTTGAACAACGGCCTGCCTGTAAGCAAGCACAGTAACATCAGTGCCTCTATGGCCTATTCCATGATGGCTTCTATGCCCGAGGCGGAGCGCCCCATTAGGAGCATTCATGCTAAGCTAAGAAGTCAAGGCATCTGGGTTTGGACCCACGGGGCTATCGAAGAGCACCTGGGAATCAAGGCGAAAAACGAAGGGGCCTGGAATGGCTTTGTGGAACGGTGCAAGTCACCGGACTTTATCAAGAGCCTGCCTGACTATGATGGAATCCTAGATTTGTGCAAGTGGATTATCGAAGGTAGTCAGGAAACGGATAATTAATATCGCACCGCTAGGTGCCCACGAAAATAAACCGCCGACCCGAAGGTTTCGGCCTGAATGTAGCGGGTTATTGAGTGTGGGGGAGAGTCTTAGGGAGGGGCTGCCCCTCCCTAGTTGTTATAAGGCGTCGATCACCGCATTGAATTCAGCAACCGGGCGGAGCCACTTCTTCAGGAGTTCCGGCTTCGGCAGGTAATAACCACCGATATCGGCGGGTTTGCCCTGCTCGGCGGCAAACGCGGCGACAATCTTCTGCTCGTTTTCGGCGAGGGCCTTCGCGACCGGGGCGAACTTGGCGGCCAGTTCCGCGTCGTCCTTCTGGGCGGCAAGAGCCTCTGACCAGTAGAGAGCCAGGTAGAAGTGTGAGCCGCGGTTGTCAAGCTCGCCAATCTTGCGAGCCGGCGTGCGGTTGAACTCGAGAATCTTGCCGTTGGCCTCGTCGAGGGTGTCGGCAAGGACTTTAGCCTTGGCGTTACCGGTTGTTGAGGCGACCTGTTCGAATGCGGGCACGAGTGCGAAGTATTCGCCGAGGGAATCCCAGCGGAGGTAGTTTTCGGCGAGGAACTGCTGCACCTGCTTGGGGGCGGAGCCACCTGCACCTGTTTCGAAGAGTCCGCCGCCAGCCATGAGCGGCACGATGCTGAGCATCTTGGCAGACGTTCCGACTTCGAGAATCGGGAAAAGGTCGGTGAGGTAGTCGCGCATCACGTTGCCGGTGACGCTGATGGTATCGAGGCCGGCCTTAGCGCGGGTCATGGTTGCGACAATGGCGTCCTTCGGGCTCATGATCTTGATGTCGAGGCCGCTCAAGTCGTGGTCCTTCAGGTAAACTTCCACCTTCTTCTGGATTTCGCGGTCATGGGCGCGCTGCGGGTCGAGCCAGAAAATGGCCGGCGTGTTAGAGACGCGAGCGCGCGTGACGGCGAGCTTGACCCAGTCGCGGATGGGGGCGTCTTTCGCCTGGCACATACGGTAGATGTCGCCTGCTTCAACTTCTTGCTGCAACAGCACTTCGCCTGCGGCGTTCACGGCGCGGATGACGCCCTTTGCTTTAGCGATGAAAGTCTTGTCGTGGCTGCCGTATTCTTCGGCGCCTTGGGCCATGAGACCCACGTTCGGCACGGTGCCCATGGTCTTCGGGTCGAAGGCGCCGTTCTTCTTGCAGAATTCAATAGCGGCATCGTAGATTCCTGCGTAGCAACGGTCCGGAATGCAGGCCTTGACTTCTTGCAGCTTGCCTTCCTTGTTCCACATGCAGCCGGAGTTGCGGATCATTGCGGGCATCGAGGCATCGATGATAATGTCGCTGGGCACGTGCAAGTTGGTGATACCCTTCGCGGAATCGACCATGGCAAGGTCCGGGCCAGCGGCGAGCGCAGCATCAATGGCGGCCTTGACTTCGGCTTCCTTGGCGTTGCCTTCCAGGCGCTTGTACAAGTCGCCGAGACCGTTGTTCGCGTCAATACCGAGTTCCTTGAACAGGTCGGCGTACTTCACGAATACGTCCTTGAAAAACACGCGCACGAATGCACCGAACAGCACCGGGTCAGAAACCTTCATCATGGTGGCCTTCAGGTGCACCGAGAACAGCACACCCTTCGCCTTGGCGTCGGCCATCTGTTCAGCGATAAACTTTTCAAGAGCGGCCATGCGCATCACGGTTGCGTCGAGAATTTCACCTTCCAAGAGCGGCTTCGCGGCACGCAGTTCCGTCACAGCGCCAGATTCATCGACAAATTCAATCTTGAACGTGTCGGCCTTCGCGAGCGTAATTGACTTTTCGTTGCCGTAGAAGTCGTTTGCGGACATGCTCGAAACGTGCGTCTTCACCGATTCGTTCCACACGCCGTTGCTGTGCGGATTGTTGCGGGCGTAGTTCTTCACGGCCTTGGGGGCGCGGCGGTCGGAGTTGCCCTGACGCAGTACCGGGTTCACGGCGGAACCCTTTACCTTGTCGTACTTGGCGCGGATAGCCTTTTCTTCGTCATTTGCCGGAGCGTCCGGATAGTTGGGCACATCGAAACCGTTCTTCTGGAGTTCGGCGATAGCGGCCTTGAGCTGCGGCACCGAAGCCGAAATGTTCGGCAACTTGATGATGTTTGCGCTAGGGTCCAGCGTAAGCTTGCCCAAGAAATCAAGATCGTCGCTCGCCTTGCCGAAAGCGGCCAAGATGCGGCCCGGCAGGGAGATGTTCTTGGTTTCGACATCGATATCGGCCGCCTTAGCAAAACCGCGCACGATGGGGAGCAAAGATTGAGTCGCCAAGAACGGCGATTCGTCAGTCAGGGTATAGTAAATCTTGGTATTCATACGCCGCCAAAGATAGATAATTACTAACTTTCTCACGTTATGAGTGATTCTTATAAAGGCAGATTTGCTGCCGTGCTGCCGGCAGGTGGCATCGGAAAAAGGATGGGGGGCGCCATTCCCAAGCAATTGATGTTGCTGAAGGGTAAGCCTGTCTATTTCTACTGCTTGGAAACGTTCCTCAATATGGACGAAATAAGCCAAGTGGTGCTGGCCGTGCCTGCCGACTGGAAAAGCCATTTTGAAAAGGATATTTTGGAAAATTCCGGTTGGCCCGCTGAAATGCTGAACAAGTTGACTATCGTTGTCGGTGGATCTGAACGTTGGCAGTCTGTGCGGAACGGCGTCAATGCCCTTGACCGTCAGGCAGAATATGTCCTGGTTCACGATGTGGCAAGGCCCTTTGTTTCAAAAGAGATTGTTCAAGAAGTTTGTAGAACTCTGGTAGAAAAAGGTTCTTGCCTGGTGGCAAAACCTGCCATTGATACCATCAAGATCGCAGAAGACGGCAGGGTGGAAAAGACTATTGACCGCAAAAAAGTCTGGATGGCCCAGACCCCTCAGGCGGCTTCTGTCGCCCTCCTGAAAAAGCTTTACGACCGTATTGATAAGGAGCCTTTGAATTTTACGCCGACCGACGAGGCCAGCATTCTGGAATTCTTTGGTGAACAGGTTTACATTGTGCAGGGTAACGCCATGAACGACAAGCTCACAACACCGGAAGATTTTGAAATCTTCTCGGCGCGCCTTGCCGCCAAATAGTTTTGTAGTTTGAGATTAACGAGGAGAAAATGATGAAAAAAGTTCTAGCATTCGCTATCGCCATCCTGTGTGGGGCAACTTTTGTCCAAGCCCAGGAAGGTGAATCAACGAATCAAAAGAAGCAATCGGCAGAACTTGCCATGTTCGGGATCGGTGCCCGCCTTGCCGTGGGTTATGGCATGATTTGGGGCCTAGAAGACGACTGGTCCGGTGGCGAAAACGATGAGAATCCGGGCGGTCTTGATTTGGAAGGTGGTGTTATGGGACGCATTGTGCTTACGCCGGTGTTCCAGTTTACTCCGGAACTGCTGTTCCGTTACGCCAAATACTCCCAGGATGATGACTTGGGTGAGCGTAAGTTCAAGCAGATGAATATTGAAATTCCCCTGCTGGTGCGTGCCGTCGCCACTCCGAAATTCTACGCCTATATAGGCCCGCAGCTTGGGCTTAACGTGAGCAATGACGTTTCCCTCAATGCCAAAGTGGCAAACAAGGCTGGTGGCGGAACGATTAATCATTCTGTCCCCGAAAAGGTGGAACAGGCCTCCTTTGGCTTCAGCGTGGCTGTGGGTGCGGGCTATTTTGTCATAGACAAGCTGGCACTAGATCTTCGCGTAGGTTTTGGCCTGAGTGAACTTTACCCCGATTCCAAGGGTAATTTTATCGACCTAAGTGGCGCCAAGGATATTGCGTTTAAGTTCGGTGTGAACTACTGGGTGTTCTAGAGGCTTGTGGTGCGGCGTAAAGACCGAGAAGTTCTGGGCGACGAGAATATCGCAAAGATTATCGAGCAGTGCACCACCTGTCATGTCGCGATGGTGGACGATGCGGATGTGGGCATGCCTTACGTGATTCCACTGTCGTTCGGGTACAGCCTGAAGGGCGGCATTCTGGAACTGTATTTCCATTGCGCCCATGTTGGCAAAAAGCTGGACTGTATTCGAAAAAATCCGAATGTGGCGTTTAGTATGTGCGTCGAAAATCGCATCGAAATTCACGAAGACGTTTATTGCAAGAGCGGGCGCTTCTATGCAAGCGTCGTTGGGCAGGGCAAAGCTGAGATCGTCGAGGACGTTACCGAGAAATGCCGCGGGCTCTCGCTCCTGATGGAACGGCAGGCCGCAGGCGCCTCGCAACCCGCTACCCCGCACAAATTCGAATTCACGCCCGAGCAGGCCGCTGCCGTGACCGTATTCAAGATAACGAGCACGAATTTCACCGGGAAAGCAAAGCCGGAGACCTAACGGGCTCTCACCTTTGACACTCTTTGAGTGTCTTTTGCTAGGCTCGGAAGTGGGCCTGTAAACAGTCCCGTTTCACTCGCCTTACGCAAAAGTTGCTAAATTTGTGGCCACTATGAGTGAAGCTATTAACAATGTGAAGCAGGCGTTTGACGCAG
>CAMHOW010000025.1 GCA_946186895.1 uncultured Fibrobacter sp. | reverse complement strand
GGTCGTCGATATCGAAGAGCGGCTTGAGGATGAGCTTCTGGAGGAGAGCCACATCCAGGCTGTCCACCGGGCCAAGGTTCTTGAGGTATTCGGCCTTGAAGGTGCAGGCATACCACTTGCCGCCCATGTAGAAGTTCACCTGATTCTGCTTGGCCGGGCTCTGCATCTTGTCGAGTTCGGCAATGTCGAACACCTTCTTCATCTCTTCCATGAGCTGTTCCGGGGTACGGCCGTTCAGGTCCTTCAGAACGCGGTTATAGTCCAGAATCTTGAGCTGAGTGCTGGGGAACAGAATGGCCAGGTAACGGTTGTATTCTTCGTCACCGGTGTTCTTCGGGTTTTGTTCGGCGCGGTAGCTGGCGGCGCGGGCACCGGCAGCACTGCGGTGGTGACCGTCGGCAATGTAGCTCACCGGAACGGCTTCGAAAGACTTGCGGATGGCTTCGATTTCGGCGTCATCATCGATAATCCACACTGTATGACCAAAACCATCGCCCTTGCTCACAAAGTCATACACAGGCTTGCGCTTGGTCACGGCACCGAACACGTCGAACTGGCCCTGATCGCGATAGGTCAGGAACACCGGACCGGTGTTGGCGTTAGTAGCGAGCACATGGCGGAGTCTGTCTTCTTCCTTGTCGGCGCGGGTCAATTCGTGCTTCTTGATAATGCCGTTAAAGTAGTCAGCGGCAGGCACGCAGCAGACCAGACCGTACTGTTCACGACCGTTCATGGTCTGGCGATAAACATAGAGGCAGGGCTTCTTGTCGTAGGCAATCACGCCGTCGGCAATCATCTTGTCCAGGTTTTCGCGGGCGTGCGCATAAACCTTCGGGTCGTAGGCATCCACGGAATCAGGGAGTTCCAGTTCCGCACGGGTCACGCGCAGGTAGGAATGCGGGAGCCCCTCGGCCATGGCCTTTGCTTCGGCGCGGTTCATCACGTCGTACGGGAGGGCGGAAATCGTTTCAGCTTCGGCCGGGTTCACCGGGCGCAGCGCCTTGAACGGATAAATGTGCATCATAGGGTGTTTTCCTTTGTGTGCTTCTTTAATTAAAGCCTCGTCTTCGGCAATCAGGTTGTGGATATAGCTGGTTTTTCCATCCATCCACTTCTTTTTGCGATAATTTACAATAATAAAGGCCAATACGAAGAATATGGCAGCACCGATAGCGGCCACGATGGTAATGCCAAGCAAGAAGGCGGCCAGGTGACCTGCGGCATCCTGCCACAGGTGCGAAATCACGGAAATGGCATTCCTAAACGAAAGCCCCTCAAACTCCGAAAGGAAGTCGAAGTTGATCTTGTCGGGGTTCAGAAGCCAGCAACCAATGGCATAGCCCGCCGGGTAAAAGAAACCGAACTGGGTGAAAGGGTTCGCCACGAAAGATGCCACAATCCCAGGGACCTTCGGGAGCCGGAACAGGGCGCAAAACGCCACCGTCAAGAGAATAGCCACACCGATAGTGGGCCAGATACCGATAAACACGCCTGCCGCCACAGACAAAGCCACCTTCATGGCGTCTTGCCGCTTGGGGAACATGCGGTTGTAATAGATACGACTAAGCCTCTTGTACTTGGGCTCGCTCTTGTCTATCGGTTTATGCCTAAAATGAATCATTGCGGGGGCAAATATAGCAAAAAGCGGTTTATGCCTAATGCTTTTTCTACATTTAAGCACGATGAAACACCTTATTTCTAAAGATGGCTTTGAAAAGCTGAAGGCGGAGTGGGAAAACCTGAAATACGTTGAACGCCCCGCCATGATCAACCAGGTGCAGGCCGCCGCTGCCGAGGGTGACCGCAGCGAGAACGCAGCCTATACCTACGGCCGTATGCGGGTCCGTGAAATCGACCGCCGCCTGCGGGAACTGGACCGCATCCTGGACGGCGCCCAGGTCGTGGAGACCCAGGCCCCTACCGATGGCACCATCAAGTTCGGCGCCACCATCAAGATGCGGGACATCAAGACCAAGCGCGAAAAAATTTACAGCATCGTTGGGGAAAAGGAAATCGACCCGCTCCAGGGCCGCATCAGCATGAAATCCCCCATCGGGGAGGCACTGATGGGCAAAAAACAGGGCGAACAGGTGCAAGTGCAGGCGCCCAAGGGCGTGATTACGTACGAGATTGTGGAAGTCACTTATTAATTCAGAATTCAGATTTCGGAATTCGGAATTAATAAGGAAGGCGGCTACACCGCGATTATTTTCAATTCTGAACTCAGAACTCCGAATTCCGAACTAGTTGCTATGTTTATCGACACCCATTGCCATCTGGATTCTTACGAGAGGCATTCCGGCGAAACGCTAGAAGGTTTCTTTGAGCGTCTGCCCCATGATGCAGACCCGAAGGTGGCCATGCCCGAAGCTTTTATCCACGTGGCTTGTGATCCCGCAGACTTTGAATACGCCCGAGAAGTTTCTGAGAAATACCCGAACGTCTATACTGCCTACGGAATCCACCCCGAATACGTGTTGACGGAAACTGCCGAAGATGAGGCCAGGCTTGTGGAATTCCTGAAGCACCCCAAATGCGTAGCTTGCGGGGAATTCGGGCTAGACTATCACTACGATCTGGAGCATCGCGAGGAACAGCTCAAACTTTTCGAGCGTCACCTGCAACTGGGCATCGAAAGCGGGAAACCCCTGGTGCTCCACCTGCGAGAAGCGGACGAAGATGCCCTTGCTGTACTCCGCAACGCGGACCTGAAAGGCAAAAATGTCCATGTCCACTGCTTTACGGGCACTCCTGAATTTTGCAGTCAGATGCTGGAACTTGGCAATGCCAAAGGGGCAAACATCTTTGTGGGCTTTACGGGAATTGTCACCTTCAAGAATGCCCAAAATGTGCGGGATGCCGCCGCCCTGACACCCCTCGACCAGATACTCCTGGAAACGGACAGCCCCTACATGGCCCCCATCCCCTACCGCGGGAAACCATGCCATTCGGGATACATTCCCTACATTGCCGAAAAACTGGCCGAAGTCAAGGGCATAACAGTAGAAGAAATCTACCGGTGCTGTCGCGGAAACACCCGGAATTGCTACGGGATATAGCGGGCATTCACTAAAATTGTGCTTTGATTTGAATGGCGAGAGATTCACCCTGGGCGATGAACCAGGAATTGTCCGCCGCGGCGGGAATTTCCATCTGTAAATTGGCCCGCAGAAGTTTCTGGGAGGATTCCTGCCAGTAGATACCGCGCATTTTCAGGACGGCGGAACAACCCGCAGCGGCGCCAACATCATTGACGATTTCGGCGTGGCTTGCCACCGGAAACTGACAGCCCGCATTCAACGCCTTCAAGAAGGACATCTCGGCAAGGGCGATGCCGAAGGTTTCAGCGTGGTTGACTGAGGCGAGTAATTTGGAGAGAGATTGCCGCGGGCTATCGCCCTCGCAATGACACGGCTCAGATAAAGTCTCTATCGCAAGGATGCCCTGGCCTGACGCAGGCAACATCTGCTCTACGCTGAAGCATTCTGTAATTTGGCTTTCAAGGCCCATACGCTTGAGGCCTGCCGCGGCAAGAACCACACCGTCCAACTCCGAAAGTTTTGCAAGGCGGGTTTGGATATTCCCTCGAATGGGAACATATTCCAAGTCCGGACGCAGGGCTTTCAGCTGAACCACCCGGCGGATACTGCCCGTACCAACGCGAGCGCCTGCAGGCAGTTCCATAAACTTGATACCGTTTGCGCCACCCTTCGAAACAAAGGCGTCACGGCAATCTTCTCGTTCTAGCACAGCGGCCAGCTTAAACTGGGGCAAAACCTGAGCGGGCATGTCCTTGAGACTGTGGACGGCGATATCGGCACGGCCTTCCATCAGGGCAACTTCCAGTTCCTTAATGAAAACACCTTTACCGCCAAAACTGGAAAGGGACTTGTCCAGACGGCGGTCGCCCTCGGTAGTCATGGAGACCAGTTCGTAATCCAGATTCTCGCCCAAGGACTTAGCGCAGGCAACCATACGATCCGCTACCAAGCGGGTCTGTGTCATGGCAAGTTCACTCTTGCGGGTGGCTATGCGGAGTACTCTAGGTTCCATTCAATTACCATCACAGCTAGATTCCGCGTCAAGCGCGGAATGACGTTCAACGGGCAATGCTTTCAATGCATTCAAACACCTTAAGAACACCTTCACGTCTTCGGGACTGTTGGAATCCTTGACCTTGTACAGGAAATCGTTGGCCATCTTCTTGGCGAAACGCTCGTACATCATGGAAATCTTCCTGGCTGAGGCCTCGTCAAGGTTGGGAAGCGAGGCTAACAGCTTGCCGGATTCCTCCCCCGCCGTCTTAATCATCTTGTCCGCAATCAGGTGGATGCTCTTGGCCGACTCGTCCATGCGGGACCAGGAAAGGAATTCCTCCAGGCCTTCCTGCAAGATTTTCTGGGCAGTTTCCAATTCTGCCATGCGGAGCCTGCGATTTTCGGACACAATCTTTTCAAGATCGTCAACGCACACGTATTGGACCCCGGGAATTTCCCCGATGGAAGCTTCGGCGTTGCGAGGGCTGCCCAGGTCGATGACGAGACGGCACTTTTCGGAGGCATTTTTGAACCGTTCGCGGGTGACTATCGGTTCCTGGCAAGCACTGCAGAGGATAAGCACGTCGCACTTGCCGATGACATCGTAGCGGTCTTCGAAGGGCACCGGAGTCAACACATCAGCGAACTTTTGAGCATTGGCAAAGGTCTTGCTGCTAGCAAAAATTTTGGTAGTGTTCTCTTGCACGTACTTGAGCATCAGGGAGCCCATCTCGCCAAGACCCACAATGTAAACCGACTTGTTCTCCAGATCGTCAAAGGTCTTCTGGACCTGCTTCATGGCAAGAAACGGGATATTGCAAGAAAGCTTGCTCAGATTCGTCTCAGTCTTGATTCGCTTGGTGGTATGGATTGCTTCCTGGAAAAGCTTGTTCAGGGTATTTCCCGTAGCACCATGCTGGTGAGCCGTCTCGTAGGCTCTACCAATCTGGTGGAGAATCTGATCCTCGCCCATGGCTACCGAATCTAAGCCCGCACACACGTTCATCACGTGGCTTGCCACATCGTCCCCTTCTTTGTAGTAGAAATAACGGGAATACTGGTCCGGGTTTTCGCCCACAAGGCCGCAAACGTACTGAACTAGGTCTTTTTTAGAAAGGGGCTTGTCACTGGCCACGTAAATCTCGGTGCGGTTGCAGGTGGCAAGAATCAAGAGCTCATCGAAGGGCTTTTCTTGCAGGGCTCGGGTCTTTATATCCATAGGGATATAGAACTTCTCACGGATGGCAATCTCTGCCACCTTGTGACTCATACCTGCCAAATAGATGTTACGCACCGTAAATCAGGCCCTCGACAAAACCAGCTTCAAAATTTCCCGATGGCAGGCGTGACCGCCATTCAAGATTTCTATACGGACCTTGGGCAGCGCCGGGCGCGCAAAGCTCAAGTCTCCAATCAAATCTAGAATTTTGTGCATGGCAGGTTCTTCAGCCACCCGGTAAAGGGACTTGTCCACAGGAGTTTTGACAAGCAGGCCACAACTTTCCGTGGCCCCGGCCAAAAACCCGGCACACCGCGCCAATTCATAGTCCTTTTCCAGAATGAAGGTACGGGCCTGAAAAACCCCGTAAAGGTCTTCGGGGGCATACACCGAAAGGGCCGCGCAGGACTTGAAGCCTCCCGGAACATCGCTTCGGTCCAACCGGTATTCCACCTCAAAGGTTTCGCTAGGTTCAATACGGACATGCCCGTAGGTCTCCCCCGCAGAATTAAGCAAATCCCATTCTTTGTTCACGGGAGCATCGTAGAAACGGATTTCTTCGGGAACACCTGCTTCCCGCCGCAAGGCCAAGAAGAAGGGCAAGGCAGAGCCATCCATCAGGGGCATTTCTGGCACGGGTTTTGCACCATCACATGACGCAATTTTCGTACCATCGTCAACAATTACATCAAACGACTTCTCGGGCCACAGCAGAAATACCGGCGCCAAATGTTCCGGCGTGGCGAGGGCCGCACTTGCCAAACCTTCGCCAACCACATTGTCACCCCTGTAAATGGTGGTCCGACGCACCTCAAAATTCAAGCTATCGAAAAGCTTAAGATGGTCCGTGCGGTACAGGAGCCTGCTACCTACGTTCCAGGAGACGCGGGGCTCGCGGTTCGGGTCCCGAGGCAAAATTTGCACCTTGACGTTTGCGCTTTCAAAGCTCAAAGATGGCGATGTAAATTCCAGAGTCTTGCAGGCCGACATTACTTTTTCCCGAGTTGTTTCAGACGGACCATACAACGGCGCCACAGGTCTATTTCCAAAGCAGGGAATCCCGATACCGTCTTACCGTCGGCTATGTTCCTGGTGACGCCCGCCTTGGCGGCAACCCGCACATTCTTGCCGATGGTGATATGGTCCGCCACCTTGGCCGCCCCAGCAAATTCCGAGCCATCCCCCACGGTGACGGACCCCGCCAAGGCGGACTGGGATGCCATAAACACGTGGTTGCCGACCCTGCAGTTGTGGGAAATCTGGACCATTGAATCAAAATGACTGTCGTTTCCGATGAAGGTGGGCGCAAGGAACCCGGCGGCCACCACCGTATTTGCGCCAAAGCTGCAACGATCTCCTATGCGGACCCCCGCCAGATGAGGAATCATGTGGCGCTCACCCTTGTATTCATAAAAGCCGAACCCACGGGAACCTATAACCGCTCCCGCCTGAAAAATACAGTCTTCGCCAATTTCAACATGGGGGTACACCGTCACTGAAGATTCCAGAACGCAGTTTGGGCCCAACTTCGCACCGGCCATCACCACGCAGTTGGAACCAATATGGCACCCCTCGCCTACCGATCCTTCCACTACTGCCGTAGGGTGAATCACGGCACTTGCAGCAACAGAGCGGGCAGCCTCGCCCACACCATCAGAGCTATCGGCAGCAAAGCGCTTCAAAAATTCCACCATGGCATGATGAGGATTTTCCACAGGCACTAAAGCTCGGACTTTCGGCAGACGCCCCTTCAACGTCATCATCGCCTCATGGGACTCCGCCACGGCAACAGGCACAAACAACACTCCCGCGCAAACCTTCGCGAGCACCGAATCAGAAAAGCCCGGAACGTTGGTATCGCTCTTGAAATTATCGCCAACCCAGAAACTCACATCTGAAGCCACTGCAGTCGAGAGCGGCGCAAATCCCGTCACCTGAAAATCAGGAACCGTTGCCAGGGCATCGGAGAAAGGGCCATCCACGAACTTTTCGGAACGCAACCATTCAAGAACAGCAGAAAAAAGAACAGGCTTCATCAGGGATCCAACGCCAGCATGTTCACCTGGGCGGCATACTCGATGGTCACGCGACCGCCCACCTTGCCGCTCAAATCCTCGCCATCCAGCTGCAAAAACTCGTCTGGCTCCAGGTGAAGTTCCAAGGACTTGACCTTTCTGGACTTGAGGAAATACTTCTTGTAGATAAATCCGATCAACGGAAGGTTCCCGATGGCAATGGCCATCAAGAAATTATGCATGTTGGGCACGTCTACCACTTCCAAGAGGCCATCGGCCATGTTGGAACGGTAGAAGGGGTTCGCCCCGCTAGCAAAGCTGGGGATGTTCCCCACAATGATAGTCCTGTGCTCAGACAAATCCTGGGAAATACGCTCACCAAAGGCATTTGAGTACACCAGGGTGCCTTTCTTGAGCATATAGTCCCTATCGGCAAAAAAACGCTTCACATAGTGAAGCTTGTTGGCCACCACAGAACTAGAAGAAATAGCACCGGTAGCCCGATCCAGGTTAAAATCGTGAGCGATACGGGCATCGATCCCCGCCGAAAAGTAGTTCGCCAGGGCAAACTGGCCGTTCACCTTCCAGATATCGAAGGGCCTTGCCGCCGCACGCACCAATCGGCGTACCAGGAACAGCAATCCTCGATCCACGTAGGGCTTGTACAGATTCAGCACTCGGGCCAAGTCGTTTCCCGTACCCAAGGGAATCAGGCCAATCTTCACCTTCTGGGAAAAACCGCCTAAAAGCATAGTGGAAAGCACCGCCGAAACAGTTCCATCACCGCCCACGGCAATCAATGTTTCCGTAGATTCCAGCGCCTGCTGGATCTGCTCCTTCATTCCCTCGATCTGGGTAAATTCAGATTTCCATTCATCTTCCTTATAATCTTCGGACGCCATAATTTCAGGAAGGTACTTCTGTATTTCCTTCCCCTGGCCACCGCCGCTGATAGGATTGATGAGAAAATGGAACTTGTACATCTTAGATTTCTTTTTTCAGGAGCTCGTCCTTCACTTCCAGGTAGCGTTCGACACCCTCTCGAACGTGGTGCATTTCTTCTTCGGAAACGGCACGAGATATATGGGCCGGAGAACCCACGATCAGGGAGCCCGCAGGGAACTCGCGCCCCTGGGTGACCAAGGTTCCCGCCCCCACGATACTGTTCTTCTTGATATGGACGCCATCCATAATGATCGCCCCCATACCCACCAGCACGTCGTCGTCAATAGTACAGCTGTGAATCACAGCATTATGACCTATGGTGACCCGGTTCCCTATCTTAACGGGAACGTCGGTAGAGACGTGGATAGACACGTTGTCCTGAATATTAGTCTGCTCGCCCACCTCGATGGGGGCAATATCTCCCCGCAAGACGGCATTATAAAAGACCGAGGAATCATCCCCTATCTTCACATCGCCAATAAGCTTGGAACCCTCGGCAAGGAATACATTCTTGCCTAGCTCAGGTTGCTTTCCCTTATATTCGATTATGGACGCCATATTTTACAATGTACAATTTTTTGGGAAAAATCGTAAATCAATTGTAAAAAAATCTATCGTAAACCACATTTAACATTACTAGACACAAAATTAATGTATTTTCGTGTTGGGATTGGTACAAGGAGGAGTAATTCGCCATGCCAAGCCCATTTCGTTTTTTGGCCAGTCTCGCCGCATTGAGCCTTTCCACCAATGCTTTGGCCCAAACCTACGACCTTCCCATCATCTTTGTCGACACCAAGGCAACATGCCTTAACAAGGATGTCAGCGAAAAGATTCCAGCCACAATGCGTGTTCTGGACGGGACTAGCAATTCCGTGGCTGATAGCGCAAGCGGCACTCTGTACGACATAGGCATCAAGGTACGCGGACAATCCTCCGCCATGTTCCCCAAGCCCGGCTACAGCGTAGAGGTCCGTGATGCAACAGGCGAAGGCATAGACGTAAGCATGCTGGGGCTCCCGCCTTCCGACGACTGGGTTTTCCATGGTCCCTACGTAGATAAAAGCATGATGCGAAATGCCCTAGCTCACTGGCTATTTAGGCAGGCCGGGCGCTACAGCCCCCGCACCAAGCACTTTGACCTGTACATCAACGGCGTGTACCGTGGCGTGTACGTGCTAATTGAAAAGATCAAACGGGACAAGTACCGCGTAGACGTAAGCAAGCTTAAAGACACCGACATTACTGGCGATGACGTTACCGGTGGATACATCTGGGCTTTTGACAAGACCGGCACCAATACCGGCGGCGCCGGCAATGGTAATGTCAACGACGAAGGCTTTAGTACATCTGACGGGCTTAATGTCATTCTGCACTATCCCAAGAAAGAAAAAATCCAGAAGGAACAGGAAGAATACCTGAAAAACTACCTGAACAGCCTTGAAGGATTGTACAAGAACGGCGGTAACGGCAGTGGATACGAGAACTACGTAGACGTAGGTTCTGCCGTTGACTACGTGCTACATCAAGAAATAACCAACAACGCCGATTCTTACTGGTGCAGCTTCTTTTTACACAAGCCCAAGGATAGCAAGGGCGGCAAGGTAACTCTTGGCCCTCCCTGGGACTTTAACTTGGCCATGAGCAATGGAACGCAACCCGAAAACGGCAACAACAATGGCAATGGTAACTGGAACATGTGGGGTGGCGGAAACAACGGCTTCGGAAGCACCAGTGTCGAAGGCTGGCAAATAGAAAACAGCCAAAAAAGCGGCCAGAACAATGGCTGGTTCAACATGGGCGGCAGTTCACTAAAGGCTCCCAACTGGCTTATCCAAATGTGGAAAGACAGCAATTACCAAAGCGAACTAAAAAAGCGTTGGGCGGAGCTGCGCAGCGGCGTATGGCACACCAAGACCATGGACGCCTACCTGGATTCCATGAAGACCTACTTGAAAAATGCAGCCGACAGGAATTTTAAGCGTTGGCCCAACTTAGGGCAAGCCAGCGGACAGAACGATGCCGACCCAGAGCCAATGAAATACTGCACCCAAAGCAGTGGCGGCTTTGGAATGGCCATGGGCGGATATAACGCCACCACCTGGGACGGCGAAGTGGAACACCTCCGCAAAAAAATGAAAGAGCGGATGAAATGGATGGATGACCAGCTGGGATTTACGGAACCGGCAAACCCCATTGTCACAGAACCTGTAATCCACATTCCCGACTGGCAGAACGACAGCAAGAAAGACGATAAAAAGCAAGACAGTGGCGACAATACGCAAAACAAGGACAAGACCCAGCAACAAAGCAAGGATCCCCAGCTGAACAAAGAAGCCCCCCAGGATATCCGTCTTGATGATTTCAGCAGGCTTTCCCCAACGAACTACTTCGTCGTAAACGGGAAAAACCTTGAAATCCATACGGACTTGGGAGGCACATTCGCCCTTGTGGACCTAAATGGCGCCACGTTGTACAAGACCCGCATCCAGACAGGTTCAACAACCCTGAAAATTCCGGACAAGGCCTTGAACAGGCACTGGATCGCCACGCTGAACGGAAAGATGCTCAGCCGTTAGGCTATCAGTCATCGACCCACTTGTAGTCGAACTTGAACTTATAGCCCGCATGGGGTTCAGATCCGCAATCCTTGTCGCATCCGTTGTTCCCAGGGTCGAATTCGATGCCGCGGTCACCGTAGTTGAACTTGTGCTCGACAAAATCCCGCTTGGGAACGCTCTTGTCCTTCGCGTTCGGGGTCACTTCAGACGATCCCTTCAGCACCTTGGCAAAGTTTTCGTAGGGCCAGAAGATGCTGTGGTTCGGCCGGACATCGTAATCCTTGCCAGCCACCTTCAGCTGGAGCGTAATGCCCTGGCTGCCCATCTCGTAAGAATAGATGGTGTGGTCGCCCGGTACGGAATTGTCGTCATGATTCATGTCGCGATCCGTCCATTCCTCGTAGATAATCGTATTGCCTGCGCCTACCGAGCCCCCTTCATAGAAGTAGTAGGTGTACTGGTGGATCGGGGCGTTCCTGGTGTTGGTGCCCTCGTAGAAGATGGCGTCCGTCACAAAGTCCTCACGATGAGCCTTGCTGTAATGCCACAGGTATTCCGTACCGCGGCCCGTCATCTGGTACTGGAACCTGATGCGGCCCACGCTCCGGGTGGCCACGTTGGAACCCGCCGAGAACACGTAGGCATTGCCCGCCTTGGCGTAGGCATACACCCTGTAGGTGTAGTAGGGAGAACCGCCACCCACCTTGTCGGTGAAAGTTTCCTCGCCGGGGCCAAGCACCTTCACGAGAGTGATACCATTGCTCAGGGCATAGCCGTCCTGGGGCTTTACGGTAGTGGGCTCCATAAAGTACTTGGTCAGGGAGGGGTTGTTGTAGTTCCTGCCCCCTTCGGCGCGAAGAACCACGTAACCCAAGATTCTCGGGTCGGTCTTGTTTGCCACCCAGTTCAGAATGATGGCATTCCGGTCGCTGTTGCGTCCCAGCACCAAGTCCGTAGGGGCGGTAATCAGGGAACGGAGAACCAGATGGTAGGTGGTGGAATCACCCTTTTCGGAGTACACCACCATCTTCAGGGTGTCGGCGCTTGCCGCAGACAGGTTCGCCACGCTGAACTTGAACATCATGGCCACCGCATCGGCTCCCGATCCCTTGATTCCTTCGGCAGTCACGGGCACCCTGGTATTGCCGGAGTACACGTTCATGCCGCCGTTCACCTTCACGGGTTCTACCGTAGTGACGTTCACCGTAACGTTTGCGCCCCTGATGGAGTCAGTGACAAACAGGGAGTCCACGCAGAGCAGGCCTTCCATGCGGCAACTCCTTGCCACGGCCACATCCTTACCCTCGGAAATGTCGTGAACCGCAATCATTGCGATATTGGACTTGGTAGAAACCTCACGGACATTGGGATTGGGATCCACATTGTCATCAAGCCCATCGCCGTCGGTATCCTTCAGGGCAGGGTTGGTAAAGAAGGGTCCCACAAAAGCTGAATCAATCACTACAGCCACCGTATCGTAACCCCTGACATGTTCTTCCTTGATATACTTGATAGCATGGGGACGATAGCACTGAGCTCCTATGCCAGACAGTTCAACCTCCCTGCAAGGCACAGAAATATTGTACTTGGCCCCCTGATGGCGGTAGGCAAAGCAGTATTTGCGCTTGGAGTCCAGCTTGATCATCAGCGTGTCCGTCGTTTCGCAAACGGCGGTTTTCAGCATGGGAACGCTAACACTGTCGTAAGTGTAAGCCATCTTGGACCAGCCATTGATTTCATCGAAATCGGAAAGCTGGTCGCCATCGCTATCCACTTTCTCGTCGCTGATGCCCAGCATATTTTCCATGCTGGCGGGCACGCGGTCGTGGTCGCGGTCCTCGTTGTACATGAACTGCACCTGGTCTCCTGCACCCACAATCACGCTATCCATGTTGAAACTACCGATCTGCAGAGAGCGGACAATGGCCACCGTAGGCTCCGAAGCCTTCACGATGGACACGAACCAGCAGGCCGTATCGCCATCCGCCGTAGCATAAGAGAGGTCGCCCAGGCTCTTGAGGCCATAACGGACTTCGTCACCCACCTTTAGGGAGTCCTGCAGGAAGGGAACTTTCAAGATGTTCAGAATTTCAGAGAGGGAAACCGGCTTGTGGAAATCGTCCTTGCCCTTGTAGGACTCGTTATACCGGAAATTGGTAGATACGCGGTATTCGCGAACACGGTTCGTGCTATTTCCATAATACATGCCGTTATCGATGGTAATCCGGGCAGTACTTGCCGACGCCTTGGTGTAGGCCTCGGTAAAGTCGCTGGTCCTGCCGTCATATTCGGTGGTGATCTTGAAAGCACTTGCCGAAAGGAATATGGCACCCGGGTTGAAAACCAGGTTGGTCAGAGCATCTAGAGGGAGCCCTCCCTTCCAGAACTGCAGATCCTTGGATTCACCGGGAGCAAGGGTGATATTGGTCCACTTGTCCTCGCCCGCCCCGTCACCTACCGCAAGTTCAGCGATAATCTGGATATCGCCGGAGGGCGTATAGGTACTGGCATTCAAGAGCAGGTTCCCGATAGTATAGGCCACCTTCCCCGTATTGGTAATACGGGCCTGCATGCTGATGGTGCCACCCGTAATGGTCTCGCCCTGGGTCATGGCCTCGGTGATAGCCTGGTTGTAGTTCCTAGTCATGGATCTAGACTGGCTCTCCGTCATGGTGTGGCCAGTGCTAGTCGTATAGCTTCCGTTATAGCCCACATTCACCAGGAACGTGGGGCTTGAAGAAGCGTAACCGCCCTGGATACCGACACTCCAGGCGTGCATCAGGGAGGCCGACCAGGTCTCGCTGTTGGTCACGCCCGTGGTGGTCTGCACCGCTTCTCCTTCGGAAATGGTGGAGGACTTGGTAACCCCGGTGCTGGTGGTGCGGGTCAACGTCACAGAAGGCGTCATGGTCATGGTTACTTCCAACTTGGGCAAGTCCGCCACGTTGGGGTTCCAGACCGTCGGATTCTGGGGGTTGAACAGGTTCATCTCGGTGCCGTCATTGTAGCCGTCACCGTCGGTATCGGTCATGCGGGGGTTGGTTCCGATCTTGTATATTTCGTCCACATCGGAAATTCCATCGCCGTCGGTATCGCTCTTGCTGTTCATCTTGATAAAGTCAATGTATTCCACATCCCTCAGGTAGAACAAGAAACTGCCGACCCTAGGACCGGACTGGACATTCACAGACAACTTTTCGGCATCATAATAGTCCGTTTTGAAGGACACCTCGGTATTGGTCAAAGGTACCCTGTCAAAACCCTTGAGACCATAGCCTGCGATGAACAAGGAGTCCGTTTCACCACGACGATCCTTAGGGAAATTAAGGGAATCAAGCCCAAGGAGTCCCGCCGTATAGGTGGAATCTTTCTTGAAGATAAAGTAGGCCTGGCCGGCAAATGAAGTAAGCGAAAGCGCCAGGACCGCTGATGTAATGATACGGTAATTCATGATGGGCCTCCTTACTTTCCGGTAACGGCAATCGCCTGTTGAAGTTTTGTGTTACCGATTTCAAGTTTGACAACAAAGTTTCCCTTGGGCAAGTCGAGATAATCCAAAGAAACAGACGTAGAGCCCCTAGAGACAAATACGTTTCCACTCCCAAGAACCGCTCCCTGAACATCCACCACGGAGAACTTGGCATTACCGCTCTGCCTCGAGAAGATAGACAGGGTCTGGTTCCTGGAATTCCAGCCAAGGCGAGTCCCTGCGTAGGTGATGTTGTTCGGAATCGCCGAAGGAGTTTCCGAAGAACTGGACGGCACGACGCTGCTGGAGGATTTTCCGTCAGGCCTTGCCGAAGAGCTGTACGGCGTTACGGAATCGGAGGACTCTTCGTCGCGCTTACTGTCAGAGCTTGGCGTTTTGCCATCGTCCGGAGTGCTGCTGGAGCTAGGTGCCACTGAAGAACTGGAAGGTTCAACAGAGGAACTAGACGGGGTCACCGAACTGGAAGACTGCTGTTCAGGGGTCCTATCGGGTTCGTCGGACCGTTCCTCGTCTTCTTTCTCGTCTTCATCGTAAATGTTGGAACTGTCATTCGGGTTTGCCTGGAAGGTAAGGGTCCTTACAGATTCCACCAGGAATTCTTCGACAGAACCATCCTTCATGGTAATCCGGACAAGCCTTGCAAAGGAGGCGTCATTGCCCAAAAGTACCGCCGAGGTATCTACCCTGGCACGCAGCGGAGCGTGATTATCAGCAGCAAAGGCGGCACAAATACTGAAAACGGCCACCATTATCGATGTTTTGATTAGCGTTTTCATTTTAGGTTCCTCCCTTTTTTAGACAGCACATGCTATCCGGGTACACCCAAAATATATATCGGCCAATCTATAAAATCAAATATATAATTATTTAGTTTTTAATCAAATAATTTTATTGTTTAGGCAATTCAATGCCTATTTCCCTATTTTCAGGGATTCATGTCCATATCGGACAGGCTCTTGTAGACGGAATCCGACTTTGCCTTAATGGAATCTAGCGTTCCCTGGAGGGTTTTGATTTCGGCCTGGAGGGTTACGTTTTCCTGTTTGAGCCGGGAAATCTCAGCCTCGGCCTCGGAGTTGGAACAGGCGGAAAAGAACAGGGCAAAGGCAATTGCAGCAAGCATCTTATACATACGGAATCCTCCAGTCAAAAATAGAAAGACAAGGCTTTTCACCTAGACCTCCGCCCATTTCAGAAGCCCAAGTTCACGGGCTCGGGCCGCCGGGGCAAATTCCAGGTTTCCCTGGGAGGTAAAGGCCAGAATAGAATCGGCATACTTTTCGCCGTAGTCAATCCAGTGGGTGGAAAGCACAACGGCCATACCCTTTTCACGGGACAATCTCTGTAGTGTTACGAACAAATTCTTACGGCGGGGAATGTCCATAAAGGCGTCGGGCTCATCTAACAGCAAAAGCTTCACCTGCTGAGCCAGCGCCCGGGCCAAATATACGCGGCTACGTTCACCATCAGAAAGTTCCGCCACCTTGCGCTCCGCAAAGGCATTCACATCCATCTCGGTCAAGGCTTGATTTATAATCTGTTCGTCTTCGGCGAAACGGCCGTCCAAAAAGCCCGCGTAAGGCGAGCGGCCCAAGGACACGAATTCCCGGACCGTCATTTCGGCAGGAGCCACAAGCCCCATCCGAACCAAGGCCGCCTTCTTGGAAAGCTCCCGCAGGCTGTATTCAGCAAGGGACCGACCGTCCAGTTCCAAAGTTCCAGACAAAGGAACAATCATGCCTGCAAGAGTTTTAAGGAGTGTACTCTTACCGCAACCGTTCTCCCCCACCAAGGCCACAACCTGCCCTGCCGAGACCTCCATATCTAAAGGCCTAGCCAAGGATTCTGTATACCCGAAGGTCACCTGCCGCAACTTGAGGAGCATTACACGCCTCCCCTCTTGGCGGACCGAACCAGCACCCACAGAATTACAGGCACGCCCACCAAACTTAAGATTGCATTCAAAGGATACTCCGGGAATAGCCCCGCCAAAAGCGCGAGGCACATACCGCACAGGGCAGAGCCCGGCAACAGCACGCGATGGTTAGAAGTCTTGAAAAGTAGGTAAGCCAGATGGGGAACCGCAATCCCGAGGAAAGCCACCGGCCCACAGAAGGCGGTCACCGCCGCCGCCAGAACAGAGGCACCCAAGAGTACAAGCTTCTTGTACAGCGACACCCTGATTCCAAGCCCACGAGCAAAGTCATCGCCCAGGCGTGCGCCGTTCAGATAGCGTACCGAAGCGCCAATCAACGCAAGGCCCACAAGCACCGCCACAGCAAAAATCCAGATGCCGCCAAGGGTCAAGCGACCAAAGCTACCCATGCCCCAGGACACGTAGACCTTCAGGGATTCGCCATCGCTCATGGCAATCAACAGATTAATGCAGGCGTCGATAAAGTAGCCAATCAAAAGACCCGCCACAAGCAGGACCGTGTTGTTCCTGAACCTAGAGGCAATGGCAAGAATCAAGAGCGTCACACCGAAGGCGCCGACAGAGGCCGCCGTCAAGGTGCCGAACCGCCCAAAGCTAAAGCCCGCCAACATAGAAAGGGCCACCGCAAAACTGGCGCCGCTACTGATACCAAGCACAAAAGGCCCTGCCAGGGGGTTCTGGAATACAGTCTGTAAAGAAAGGCCAGACACCGAAAGGGCAAGGCCGGCAAGCAGCGCCGCCGCCACACGAGGAACACGCAGGTCCCAGAAAATCCGAGAATCAAGAAGTTCGCCCATGGAAACATCCACGGGCCCCGAAACGAGGGTTACAAAAGAAAGCACAACCGCAAGGAGCGACAGGAGCGCAAAAAACAGCACCATCCGCTTCATAACGGCCTATTTTTTCTTGGCTTTTTCCAGTTCCTTCTGCATGGTCGCCGTTGCCGCCGCATCCTTGAAATAGTACTCGGGCGGAACGTTCTCGAACCCCTGCAGGGCGTTGAGCCAGTTGTCGTTCAGGTCGCGGAACTCCAGCTTGTTCAAGTTATAGCGAAGGGTATCGCCCATAATCTTGAAGGTGGTAAAGTCCCAACGAATAACCTGACGATCCTTGAACACCTCACGGGTAATGAGGGAAGAATCGCTGTCAAACTGGTAACGGGCCTTGTAGGCATATTCACCGGTCATCTGGTAGCGGCCGGAATCAGAATAAGTGCGGGTAACACCATAAATGGTGTCGTTCATGCCGAAACGGATTTCGGCATCGCGGAAGGCGTGGCCGTGGGCCACGATGGCAGTGCGCCAGACACCAAAGACGATTTCCTTCATGGCCTTCTGGAACACGGTGTCCTTTTTCCAATGGTCAAAGTTGCTCTTGTCGTAACGGGCACGCTTCACGTACTTGCCTTCGAGGATGAGCTTGCGAACGCTGTCGGCACGGGCCTTGGCAAGGCTGTCGGTATTCTGCTTCAGAGGAACGGCAGCAGCCTGAGCATCAATGGAATCCAGCTTGGCCTGGATCATCTCGTCTAGGACCTCGGTGGCACCACGGGGCGTCACCAGCTCTTCGGCAGAAGTATCAACAGCTACCGTAGTAGAGTCGGCCTGCTTCGGAGGAGTCGGCAAAGACTCGACGCCGGTGGAGTCCTGTGCAAAGGAAATCCCGGCAAGAGACAGGGTCAAAATAGAAGCGACAAAGTACTTTGAAATAGAGCGTATCATCACTCATAAATTTAGTTAAAGAGTTTCAAAAAGTTCCGCTTTTTCAAAAAAAAGCAAAAAAATGCCTAAAAAAGCCGTTCAAATTCAACCGCACCGCCCATCGCGGTCGCCAAACGGCCTAGACCCCTCAGGAATTTTATATTTGGCCCATGCTAGACTATTCCCAGGTAACAAGCCCCTGTTTCGTGCTGGACGAAGCACGCCTCCGCAAGAACATGGAAATTCTGGACCAGATTCAGAAACAGACCGGTGTCCATATCATCTGCGCCCTGAAGGGTTACAGCTTCTGGCGTTCCTTCCCCATTATCGCCGAATACCTGCCCGGAGCCACTGCCTCCAGTTTGAACGAGGCAAGGCTTGCCCGCGAAGAGATGAACAAGCAGGTCCACGTGTTCGCCCCGGTCTACGCCGACGACGAGATCGACCAGATTCTAAGCCTGGCCGACCACATCACCTTCAACAGTTTTAGCCAGTGGACCCGGTTCAAGGACAAGACCCTGAAAGCAGGCGTAAGTGCCGGCATCCGGGTGAACCCCGAGTTCTCTACGGTAGAGACCGACATCTACAACCCCTGCGGCAAATTCTCCAGGCTGGGCGTCACCGAGCGTGAATTCAAGCCCGAACTGCTGGACGGCATCGAGGGACTGCACTTTCACGCCTTGTGCGAGCAAGACGCTGACGCCCTGGAAGGCGTGCTAAAGGCCTTCGAGGCGAAATTCGGAAAGTACCTCTCCCAGATGAAATGGGTAAACTTTGGCGGCGGCCACCACATTACCCGCAAAGACTACCACCGGGAACAGCTTGTACAGATTCTGAAAGACTTCCGCAACCGCTACCCCCACCTGCAGGTCATCCTGGAACCGGGGGAAGCCGTCGGCTGGCAGACCGGTGAGTTGGTGGCTACGGTAGAAGACATTGTCCACAACGAGATGGACATCGCCATACTGAACGTGTCTATTAGCGCCCACATGCCCGACTGCCTGGAAATGCCCTACCGGCCCACCATTACAGGGGCTGGGTTCCCCGACGAAAAAACTTTTACATACAAGATAACTGGCGGCACTTGCCTAGCGGGCGACCAACTGGGAGATTTCTCCTTCGACAAGCCTTTACAAGTAGGCGACCGGATTATCTTCGAAGACATGATCCACTACACCATGGTGAAGACCACCTTCTTTAATGGCGTGCGTCACCCCGACATTGGCATGTTCGACATGAACGGCAAATTCCACCTGCTGCACAAGTTTACTTACGAGCAGTTCAAGGAGAAGCTGTAGACATTCCGACCCTGGCCTTCGTCAGGGTGACGACGGTAAAACGACTATGGTATTCAATAGCGAAGACGAGACATATAACTGGGCGGTAGAATTCGGACGCACGCTGAAGCCGGGCGACATGGTGGCGCTATACGGCAACCTGGGCGCGGGCAAGACCGTCATCAGTCGCGGTGTCTGCAAGGGCCTTGGCTTTGACGGGAACGTGTGCTCCCCTACCTACACCCTGCTTCACGAATATCCCAACGACCCGCCCATCTTCCACTACGACCTTTACCGCCTGGAACCGGGCACGGACATCTGCGAAGTAGGCCTAGAACCCGACTACCTGGGAAAGGGAATCACCCTTATCGAATGGCCCGAACGTCTGGAAGAGAACACGGCGGGCATCACGCACATCATCAAAATTGAAATCCTCTCCGAGACAAGCCGCGAGGTTTCCCTAGAGAAAGTAGGAGCTGAACAATGAAAGCCATTACCCTGAAAGCCGGGCGCGAAAAGTCCGCTCTCCGTTACCATCCGTGGATTTTCAGCGGCGCCGTCGATGAAGTGGTAGGCGACCCAGAACTGGGCGATACCGTAGAGGTCTACAGCTACCGCAGTGACTTTCTGGGCCTAGCAGCATATTCACCCAAGTCCCAGATCCGCGGGCGTTTCTGGACCTTCGGAGAGAGAACCAACATCAACAGGGCATTCTTTAGCGACCTGCTGGACCGTGCCATTGCCGCCCGCATGAGTCGGGGTTTTGACATCAACGACAATGAATCCGCATTCCGACTGATCAATGCCGAAAACGATGGCATTCCGGGTTGCATCATTGACAAGTACGGTGACATTTACTCGGTGGAAATTTTGGCCGCCGGTGCCGAAGTCCACCGCAACACGATTTATGAACTGCTAGCCGAAAAGACACGTTGCAAAGGCATCTACGAGCGCTGCGATTCCGAAGTCCGTAAAAAAGAAGGCCTGCCGCTGCGCACCGGCTGCGTTTATGGCGAAGTGAGTGACGAACCCGTAATCATCAACGAGAACGGAATCCTGTTCCCCATTGACGTGAAGAACGGCCACAAGACCGGCTACTATCTGGACCAGCGTGACGCCCGCCGCCGCATAGGCGAAATTTCCATGGGCAAGAAGGTCCTGAACTGTTTCTGCTATACCGGCGGATTCGGGCTGTACGCCCTCCGCGGCGGTTGCGAGAAGGTTTACCAGGTGGATGTTTCCAAGGACGCCCTCAAGCTCGCCAAGGAAGGCATCATGCGGAACAAACTCAGTACCGCCCATGCCACCCATGTAGAGGCCGACGTTTTCCAGTACCTGCGCAAGTGCCGCGACAAGGCGGAAACCTTCGACCTGATCGTGCTAGACCCACCCAAGTTCGTGGAAAGCAAGGATAACCTACAAAAGGGCGCCCGTGGCTACAAGGACATTAATTTACTTGCAATGAAGCTCTTGGCCGAAGGCGGCATGCTGGCGACCTTCAGTTGTTCGGGTCTTATGGAGATGGATTTGTTCCAGAAGATTATCGCCGATGCCGCTGCCGATGCCCATCGGCGCGTTCAAATCATTGAACGCTTCGGCCAACCCGCCGACCATCCCGTAAATACCGCCTTCCCCGAGGGGCAGTACCTGAAGGGTTTGCTGGTTCAGGTGGTATAGCCTCGCCCGATTTTTTTTAGATTTTCACCCATGATGGGATTTACAGATGCTTCTTTGCGAACGCACCTTATTGGGGCGTGCCTCTTTCTCTTGTCCGCAACCGCGGTACAGGCTCAAGTTACTTTCACCGATGCCGCTGGCTCTCTAGAATCCGCCTACGCCATGTGGACAGATGACGGCTCTGACAGCTACAACGTCTACTATTCCGGCAACGGATCCACCGACAAGAAAGTGGATGCAGAACTGGTACGCAAGTACGGCTCCACCTGGCGCGTTGACATTCCGGGCCTCAAGGCTGGCAGCTACACGCTGAAAGTGGCAAGCGTCAAGGGCGGCAAAGAAGGCACTGCGACGACATCGAAGTCCCTTACCGTCAAGGCCCACGACCGTTCAGGATTCGCCTTCAGCAACAGCCATGTTCCCGGAGCCTACAAAAAAGACGGAACCCTTAAAGACGGTGCTATAGTCCTATACATTTCCGAAAGCACCAAAAATACGGTCACTCTAGACGTTGTCACCAGCAGCAAGGGGGCAACAACCTCATATACCGGGTTGCAAGCTATTCTCGACGGTTTTAAGAAGGGGATTGACACGCGTCCGCTTGACATCCGTCTTATCGGAAACATCACGGACCCTGCAGAATTAAACAACGGCGATATAGTCATCGACCACAATAAAAAAGAAGGCCTTTCCATCACCCTTGAAGGCATTGGCATGGACGCCACTGTCAACGGCTGGGGTATTCGCGTCAAAGGTGCCCAAGACGTAGAAATTCGCAACCTGGGAATCATGAATGTAGATTCCGAAGAAGACGACAATATCGGCCTGCAGCAGGACAACAAGTATGTCTGGGTCCATAACTGCGACTTCTTTTACGGCGAAGCCGGCTCCGATGCCGACCAGAAAAAGGGGGACGGAGCCTTGGACTGCAAAAAATCGACCTACGTAACTTTTAGCTACAACCACTTCTGGGATAACGGCAAATCTAATTTGCTCGGCCTTTCCGAAGGTACCACCGAAGGTCTCTACATCACCTATCACCACAACTGGTACGACCACTCCGACAGCCGCCACCCGCGGGTGCGTTACTACAGCGCCCATGTATACAACAACTTCTATGATGGCATTGCCAAGTATGGCGCGGGTTCTACTCTGGGATCTTCCGTATTCATGGAAGCAAACTACTTCCGTAACTGCAAGTATCCCATGCTCACGGCAATGCAAGGAAGCGACGTGTACGAAGGCAGCACCACCCGCAGCACCGGCAAGGGAACCTTCAGCGGCGAAGACGGAGGTTCCATCAAGGCCTATAACAACCATATGGAAGGAACCTATACATTTATTCCGTATGGAGCATCAAAGTACATACAAAAAGGGAAAGAAACTTCTAGCGGATCCATCAACACCCAGGCAGATTTCGACGCCTACGTGGTAGAATCCCGCAACACAAAAGTCCCAACAACCGTAAAGTCCTATAAAGGCGCCAACACCTACAACAACTTCGACACCGACAACTCGCTCATGTACAGTTATACCGCCGATACGCCGGAACAGGCCGTCGAAAACATTCGAGCTTACGCAGGCCGCGTACAAGGCGGAGACTTCCGCTGGACCTTCGATAATTCCACAGACGACGCCTCCAGCAGCGTAAACCAGGCCCTTAAAGACGCCCTAACGGCCTACAAAGGTTGGGATGGGACGACGCAACCATCTTCTAGCAGCACGGCGCCGTCATCTAGCAGTGCGCAGCCCACATCTAGCACAAGCGAGCCTTCCTCTTCGCAGGCGTCCATCGAAAGTTCCTCTGCAAGTAAGGCCACACCCTCCAGCTCCTCTGAACAAAAACAGGGAATTGTCATCGGGCAGCGTTTTGAAATTAGCGGCCAAGAAATGTTCCGCATTAACGTATTCAGCATTACCGGGAAAAAGGTCCTTACCAGCTACGGTAACGTAATCGACCTATCAAGCCTACCTTCCGGAAACTACATTGTGCAGCTAAACGGTGCTGCAAGAAGCTCTCTGCAAAAAATTTACGTGCAGAGAACTACTTTTTAAACATCTTCGCTTCTAGACGTTTGCCATCGGAAAGTACCGCATGGTAAAGTCCCGGAGCTAAAGACTTTACGTTTAGCGTGGCAACATGCGTGGCACGTTGACGCATGACTTCTCGGCCTCTTAAATCCAAGATACGGATTTCGGCACCCCTGCTAAAGGCGCTGCCAACTTCTACGAACAAAAGGCCACCAGCATAGCGGACAGAGGTTCCATATGCACTTGTAATCGTTCCAAGCGTCGAAACTGCGGTCTTTCCGGAATCCTTTACGGTAGAATCTTTTACGGCATCTTTTGTCTCCGTGTCTTTTACCACAGTATCTTTAACCGTTGAATCTTTCGCAGTAGAATCCTTCGATACAGTTGCTGTTGAAACATCCACCGCCGTTTCCTGGGGCAAAATGCGCCAAACCTGGTTCCACTCCCAATCATCGGCCCAACTCTGAACCACACGTTCACCGTCTGTGGTTGCCCGCAGGTACATGTTACTGTGCTGCATTTTCATGCGAACCACGGTGCCCTCGTACCCGGCCTGCTTTTCGAATACCACCTTCTGGTGATTCCCGCCATTCCACTTGTATAGGCCCACATCCAAGCCGGCATCCGTCTTCTCGTTGGGAATTTCCAGCACCACATCACCAAAATTGATACGGTAAGTGGTAGAAGTAAGAGGTGTCAAAATGGCTCTAGCGGCATCATTTGCACAATCACCCAAAACCACCTTGCCCTCGTCGCTCGGCTGTATGCAAGTTCCAAAATTCATGGAGAAAATCTTCACCGTATCGGGCTTTGGAGGTTTAGCCTTCCACACCCGCACCCAATCCGCCTCGAAATAGGCAGGCTTGCTTTCGCTAATGTCAATGTCGTCGCCTGCCCAACCGCCAATGGCCAGGTTCACGATAATGTACTGCTCCGTAAGCTGCTTGATTTCGGTAGGCTTGTAGAAACTGGCAAACTTCTTGTCGTCGAAATAGAAATTCAGGTTGCTTTCGTCCCACTCCACAGCATAATTGTGGAAACCTGCAGAACGATCCACATCGTCGTCTTTGTGCCCTCCGAAAGAAGCCTCGTGATCCCAAGCCGAACCATGACTGTTGTTCCAGCTCGGGTCGGTGTAATGCAGGTAGTAATGATGCTGTTTCCTGGAGGCCGGAATTTCAAGAATGTCAATCTCTGGAGGCCAGCCGTCTTGCAGGGTCCAAAAGGCAGGCCACGTTCCTGACTGAGAGGGAGCCTTGAAACGACCTTCGATATAGCCGTACTTGACTTCGAAATGTCCCCTAGTATCAATTGCTCCCGAAGTGTAGTCTACAGGGATTTCCTTGTTGTTGAACTTGGCCGTTTTCCCCTCGGCATCAGGGTGCTGCTTCTTTTCGCCCTTAAGCTTAAGTGTACCATCAGAAACGATGACGTTCTCTTCGACACAATAGGCACGGTGGTTGTGGGTATGGCCCCAATTGTAAGTAGGATTCCATTTGCTCTTGTCTAGGGACGTGCCGTCGAAATTATCTTCGAATACGAGTTCCCAGCCCCCCATACTGGAGGGAGGGTCCGCAAAAGAAAGGGACACGGCTATGGAAACCAATATCAATACAAGCAACATACCTGACCTCGCCCACCGAACCCCAACAAAGCCCTAGGTATGATAAATATAAAATCAGAATTGCTTAGCGCTTACGACGGGGCAGCTCGCTGGCGTGTTTTTCGAGCCAGACCACGTCTTCCAGGGCACGCTGAGCCTCGGTTGCCCAGTCGGAATCGGGGAACTGCTGTACCACTTCCCTGTAACGGGAGGCTGCACTGTGGAAATCCCTCAGTTCACGATAGATGTTGCCCATCTGGAGCAGGGAGAAATAGCGCTCATCGGGAGAGATTTCCGATTCCAGCATGACCTTGTAAACCTGCAGAGCCTCTTCGAAGCTGCCCGCCTTGAAAAGCTCGTTGGCACGGGTCACGGAATAGGCCTTGGCAGGAGCTGGCGAAATCTTGGAAGGTGCCGGAGCAACAGCGGCTTCAACAGGGGCAGCATCAGCAGCGTTAGCAGCGGAAGCAGCGTTAGCGTCGGCCTTAGCTGAATCAGCAGACGCATTTTTCAGTTCAGCAAGACGGGCTTCTACATCCTTACGGAACTGCGCATTGGGAGCAGATTTTTTGATGTAGGCGGCCAAGGATTTCTTCTCTTGGTCTAGCTTCTTGGTGGCCTTATAAACCTGCGCCAGATAATAATGGACATCAGCACCGGCGTCCTTGTAATCCTTTCCCTTGTTCAGGTTGAATTCGGCCTTGTCGTATTCGCCCATCTGATAGCGAGTCACGCCCGCAAAATAGTAGGCGCCCACATGTCCGGGAGTTTTGGCAAGAACTTCGCGCCACATCTTGGCAGCTTCCTTGTAATTGCCTTCGGCAAGGAAAGCCTTACCCTTTTCGAAAGGATCATCAGGATTAGCGGGAGCGGCGGAAGCAGCTTGCGGAGCCGCGGCCGGAGCCGGGGTCTGCGCAGCAGGGGCAGCAGCGGGAGCTGTGGCAGGCTGAGCAGCTGCGAGAGCAGGTTCAGCAGGAGCCGGTGTTTCGGCTACAGCAGCGGGAGCTGGTGTTGCAGCAGCCTGTGCAGGCTGAGCAGGAGCAGGTTCCTGTGCAGCTACCGGTGCAGCAGCCGGTTGAGGTGCTTCTGCGGGGGCGGCCTGGGTCGCAGCGGTTTCTGCAGGAGCTGCGGCGGCAGCTTGTGCGGACTGTTCAGCAACTGGTTCAGTTACGGCTGGCTCAGGAGGCCTGTTCTTCGGATCCTTGGCCAACTCAGCTTCAGCCTTAGCCTTTTGACCTAGCTTTTCATAAACCTTGGCAGCACCTTCGTAGGCGGCGCTCATGGTCGGCGTAAACTTGTAAGCCAAGCGGTAGTTGGCCAAAGCCCTGCTGTAATCGGGCTTGGGCATCTTGATGTAAACTTCGGCGGCAGCAAAGTAGGCATCGGAGTTCTGAGGCTGTTCGGCAAGAACCGCCCTGTATTCTCCAAGGGCCTTTTCGTATTCACCTTGGGCCAAGAAGCGAGCCCCTTGTTCAAAACGCGGATCAGTAGCAAAAGACGCACCTACAAGAAGTGCCAATGCGATAAAAGGAACGCGGATATTCATACACTCTAAAAATACAAAAAATCCCCGGCGCTGGCCGAGGACTTTTGACATTTTGCTAGATGGCGGGTCGGACGTCATTCCGGGCTTGACCCGGAACCGCCATGACGCCTTAACTACTTCTTCGGAAGCACAACCGGCTTGCCGAAGTCGACGTTGGTCTTGTTGCCGAGCAACAGGGCGCGAGTCTTGAGAGGCAGACCGAAGCAGCGGATGAAGCCCGTTGCGTCCTTCTGGTCGTACATGTCGACGTCGGTGAATCCGCCGAGGCCCATGTCGTAGAGGCTGTAGGGGCTCTTGATGCCGGCCGGAATGATGTTGCCCTTGTAGAGCTTGAGGGTCACGTCACCGGTAACAACCTTGTTCACTTCGTTGAAGAAGGCGTCCATAGCCTGGCGGAGCGGAGTGAACCACTGGCCATTGTACACGAGGTTCGCGTACGTCATGGACATCTTCTGGGCTTCGAACAAAGTTTCCTTGTCGAGCACGAGCTGCTGCAGGCATTCGTGAGCCTTGTACAGGAGCGTGCCACCCGGAGTTTCGTACACGCCGCGGCTCTTGAGGCCGACGAGGCGGTTTTCGACGATGTCCAACAGACCGCAAGCGTTCTTGCCACCGATCTTGTTGAGGAATTCGAGGAGTTCCACAGCGCCCATCTTCTTGCCGTTGATGGAAACCGGGTTGCCCTTCTCGAAACCGATGGTCACGTGGTCGGCCTTGTTCGGGGCCTTCTCGTACGTGGCGGTGTGCTTGAAGAATTCGTACTTGTGTTCCTGTTCCGGGAATTCCAGGACGCCACCTTCGTGAGAGAGGTGCCACAGGTTACCGTCTTCGGAGTAAATCTTCTTCTTGCTGATGCCGTTCAGCGGAATCTTGTGAGCGGCAGCGTAGTCGATAGCGTCTTCGCGGCTATGGAACGTCCACTTCGGGTCCTTCCACGGAGCGATGATCTGGAGCTTCGGGTTGAGGGCGGCGTAGGTCAGTTCGAAACGGACCTGGTCGTTACCCTTACCGGTAGCACCGTGAGCCACAGCGTAAGCGCCTTCCTTTTCGGCAATCTTCACCTGATACTTGGCGATGAGCGGACGGGCGAAAGAAGTACCCAGGAGGTAGGTGCTTTCGTACTTGGCGCCAGCGCGAACGGTGGGCCAAACGTAGTCTTCAAGGAATTCCTTCTTGAGGTCAAGAACGTAGCACTTGGAAGCGCCAGTCTTGAGAGCCTTGTCTTCGAGGGCCTTAGCGTCCGGGAAGTCGTTCTGACCGAGGTCGGCAGCGAAAGCGATCACTTCGCAGTCGTAGTTTTCCTTGAGCCAGGGGATGATGATGGAAGTATCGAGTCCACCGCTATAGGCGAGGACCACTTTTTTCTTGGATTCTTTCTTAGCCATTTTGGTTGTCCTTTTAGGAAAAATTTAGACAAACCAAATATAGAATTAAGATTCCGGCTCGGTGGCCGGAATGACATCTTTATCCCACATTTTTTATAAAGTTATTTTCCGTATATTCGCTGCGGTGCATCTTTCTCTGCCGGGCGACCCAGCAGGTCAAAATGACGAACAGGCACATTTTCCAAAGAAGGCCTGTAAGTCCGTCTAATAGCAGCCGGAGCTGTTTCTCCGCCAGAACCACCAGGCACGGCGCCCTGTGCAGAACTGCTAACACCCGAATTCGAAGCGGAGCTACTGGGGCTAGGCTTCGAAGAAGAGCTACCCGGGCCCTGACTAGAGGACGAACTAGAGGACGAGCCACCCTCCCCTTCCTCAAACAGTGCCGTCGGGTCTATCTCGCGGACTGACACGAACTTGTAATACGGATGGTCGTTATCCGAACGCATGACTATGGCATCCCCTGCCTGCAAGATGGCGGCCTTGGCATCGCTATAACTGCACCCGTCAATAGTTGCGGCACCGCCCGACGCCCCAGACCAATCCTGACCTGCATCTTCGGCTACACCCACCAGTTCCCACTTGCCCGGTGGAGTGGCGTTTGTGGTAGAATCGATATAAACTTCCAAGCGGACCGTAGAGGCGTCCTTATTGTAGACAACGTATTTCATGCCTATCCACTTGTCCACAGGCAGCACGGCCCCACCCCACAACGGGTCCTGGCTTCCGACTCCGGTACCGCTCCTATAGTAGCTTCCCGGGTGTTTCCATTCCTTCTCGAAATCCCACTTGCCGTCGTTCCTGAAACGGGCGTAGTAGGTGTGAGCATCGCAGTTGTCGCCTCCCGAAGATCCATGCCCTAGCGCACCGCTGCGGACACCAACCACCATGCCGCCGTAATTCTCGCCACCAAGGGCATCACGCTTAAAATAGCCCGTGTATTCCACGTTCAAGAATTTCTGCTTGTGCGCTGCCCAGCTTTGTTGTCCGTTGATATGGAACCTTGGACCGCTACTCATCATCTGCATTACACCCTGGCCATCAATCTTGAAAAATGGATTCGCATCTCCGGCACTTCGATTATCGGTCCACCCCGTAGGATCACCAGAGTCACCATCCCAATTAATACCCCTAGCGTTCCCATCAGCCCAATGTTTGGAATCCCAAGAATAGGTTCCCGACTTGGTCTGGTAAAATTTCTGGAATCCGAATACATCTGTAGCGTCTTCCGCAAATGCGGATACAGACGCAAGCAATGCCACCAAAGCAGCACCCAAACATTTTCTCATCACAAGAACCTCCGCAAACTAATATATTTTCAAAACGCCCCAAAGTCAAGATTTTTGTTGTTTTCTATATTCAAAACATGAGATTATCTGACAGGGCCATAGGCTACCTTTCCATGCTTGCCATCGTTGGCATCATCGCCTTGGTAGCCCTCGGCATGTACAGAGCCCACCACAAGGTAAGCCATTGGGCCATCGTGGACTTTGACGAACTTGGTTCACTACAGACCGAAGATGTGGTGGTCGTCCGGGGCTACAGGGTGGGTACAATCACCCAGGTCAGGTGGCTTGGAGACCGGGCAAGAATCGTCATCAACTTCGATGAACCCATAGCCATTCGTGAAGGCACCCAGTTCAACAACGTGAATTACGCCCTTATGGGCCAGCGCCGATTGGAAATCACCCTTTCTAAAACCGGAAAGGTGTTGCCCCCCAACCACGTCCACCAAGGGCATTTCGAGCCGGGCATCGCCGAAGCTCTCCGGCTTATGGAGAACGTGAACCAGCAGTTGGCCAGCGTCCGCGTTATGATAAGGACCATAACCAAGGGAGACAAGCGTCACCCATCGGCGCAGAAGATCTACGAGAAGGTCATGGGCACCCTGGAAGGAATCATCACAAATTCGGAAAACACGCTGAACGCCCTTACCCCGAAACTGAACGAACTGTTTGACCAGGCCAACACGGCCTCGGCCTACCTGATCAACCTGACCGGACAAGCCGACTCCGCGGTGAAGACAGTCACCACCGTGACCAACGAAAAGATCCAGAAGGCAAACGAGATTATCTACGCCCTGAACCAGGGAACCGAAAAGGCAAGCCAGGTCATTACGGACATAGAAAATTCCCCCACCATGAAGGATTTGCTCGACACCAAGCAGGCCATCGACCAGCTGGTGGAAATCATCGACAAGTTCAACGCCCTGGTGGCCGCCATCGACACCAAGGGTATCAAGGTGTACGACGACAACGGTCAGCCTGTAAAGTTGCTTACCTGGAAGAAAACCAACCTCGTCGGAAAAACGGCTCGTCAGAAAGCTAAAGAGCGCGCCGAGAGAGGCGAAAGCCTGCCGAGATAACGATGGAACTGAGTCAGCTACCGGGACTAGGGCCCAAGCGCGTCCAGGCCCTGCGCAAGGCAGGGTTCAACAACCTCGCCGACCTGCTCTACAACATTCCTAGGAATTACCTGGACCAGACCAAGGTCACCGCCATCAAGGATTGCAAAGCTGGCGAGCGGGCTGTGCTTATCGGGACCATCATCCGTTCGGGAATTATCCGCGGGCGTAGAAATCGTTTTGTAGCCACCCTTTCAGACGGTACCGGCGAAATGAGCCTGCTGTTCTTCCAGGGCACAAGCTACTGGGCGAAGCGAATCCAGAACGGCACAAAATGGCTGGTGTCCAGCGTAGTGGGCGAATACCGTGGGCTTCAGATGAGCCACCCCGACATGCAGCCCTTCGACGACGACCAGGAATTCAGCGGCAGCATATTGCCAGTCTATTCTATCAGCGAGGCCTGCCGCGAAGCCCGCATGGAACAGAAGTTTTTCAGAGGGCTTTACAAGACCATCTTCAAGTTTCCAGGCCTGACCCTGCCGGGGCTGTGCCCCAGGGAACTGACGGATTATTTGCACTTCGCACCCGTCATGGAGAACCTGCGCACCCTTCACCTACCCAAGGAATTCCCCGCCATCTTCAAGGCCAAGCGTGAAATGAAGATTCTGGAGTTACTCCCCTTCTGCCTGCGCATGGTCAAGCGTCGCGAAAACCAGAGACTCCGGGGACACGAGAGGCAGATCGACCTGGGCACCGTTATGAAGATCCGTGCAGCCCTCCCCTTCCAGCTGACTGGCGGGCAAGAGAGCGCCTTGAACACCATCATCGACGGTCTCAACGGCAAAAAGCAGTTCCACGCCCTGTTGCAGGGAGACGTAGGTTGCGGAAAAACCGTAGTGGCAATGCTTGCCATGATGGCGGTATGCGGTGCAGGCGAGCAATGCGCCTTAATGGTGCCCACCGACATTCTGGCTAGGCAGCACTACAAGTCCCTAAAGCCCTTCTTTGAAGCAGCAGGGCTTCGGGTCCAACTTCTGGTAGGCGCCACCGGCGCCGCTGAACGCAAACAAATTTTGGGCGAGCTCCAGATGGGGCTTTGCAACGCAGTCATCGGGACACATGCCCTCTACAGCAAGGACGTGACTTTTTCAAAGCTCGGTTTCGTCATTATCGACGAGCAACACCGTTTTGGAGTGGGCCAGCGTGAAGCATTGCTTTCTAAGGGGAATTTTCCCGACATGCTGGTCATGAGCGCCACGCCCATTCCTAGAAGCCTCGCCATGACGCTGTACGGCGACCTGAAGGTCATTTCCATCAAGGAGAAACCCGCAGGCCGTAAGCCCATCAAGACCCGCCTGGTAGGGCCCGAAAAGCGGGATTCCATGAAGAAGTTCATCTGCGGCGAGGCTCTGAAGGGCAACCTCTGCTACTGGATTGCAAGCCGCGTAGAATCCGGAGACGAGGGCGGTGCCCGAAGCGTAGATGACATTGTGAATGAACTCCGCACATTCAATAGCCAAGTGACCGTAGAAGGCGTACACGGCCAGATGGACGAAGATACCCGGGACGCCATCATCGGGCGTTTCGCAGCAGGCAAGACACACATTCTGGTGGCCACCACCGTCATCGAAGTGGGCGTGAACGTGCCCGCCGCAAACCTGATGGTCATCGACCAGCCCGACAGATTCGGGCTGTCGCAGCTGCACCAGCTGCGGGGCCGCGTTGGACGCGGCAATCAAGAAGCCTGGTGCTTCTTGATGCAGCCCGAAGGAGACGCCGCCGACACCAGCATGGAAAGGCTTTCCCAGTTCGCCGCCACAGAAGACGGATTTGAAATTGCAGAACTGGACCTGCAAACCCGCGGAGCGGGCAACCTGGAAGGAAACGAGCAGAGCGGCGCCTGGGTGTTCCGATGGTTCGACTGGATCGCCGACCAGGAACTGATCTCACAGACCCTGGAAACCGCAGCCCACATTCTCAAGGATGAAACGGCTTTCGACGAAACAGCCAAGGAAAAAATTCAGTCTTGGTACGCAGAAAAGCCCGTCGTCAATGAAGACGGCGTGCACTAACCCAACAATTGAGTCATGGTCCCTACGACCAAGGCCGTAAGCACCACGTTCAAGAAGAACATGGCACGCCGCACAATCAAAAAGAAAAGCGGCTGCCAATGAAAAACCCCGTCCGTCGGATCCACCAGTTCCTTAACCGCGAGGAAGATATTGATAAGGCCCGTCATCACGAGCATGATGGCACCTGGAAAAAATCCCTCGCCCCAAACTAAAACAGTGAGGCCGATTCCAAAAGCCATGGCAATAACGCCAATGACAATCTCTATGCGCAGAATGGTGTTCTTGATCTTGCGCACCTTACTCTGCACAGCTTTCTGTACATTCGCTTCCGCGTTCGCCTGGACATTTTCTTCATTCTCGTCAGCCACTGTATCCTCTCAAACCTTTATCCCGCCCACTACAGCGTATAAGCCGTGGTGATGGAGAAATGGGGCGTTCCCTTGCGTTCCCCGTTCATGGGGAAACTCACGTCCAGCTTGTTCACCAGCCTGCTGATGGACTTGGTCTGGATAAACCGTGCACCGAAACCCAGCACATAAATCAAATCCTTGCGGTTGATGTCATCCAGCTTCCAGGCGGTCTCCCCCACGCTAGCAAAGGCCACAAACACGGGCACCAGGGTGGCAATCTCGAAGTCCGCAAAGTAACGCTGTTCCAGGCTTCCGTAAACTCGGGCCTGTCCCGTGTAGTAACCCGTGGGGAAACCAACAAAACCATCGGATCCGCCCAGCGAAAGCTGGTAACCCAGGCGGGCATCGTCATACAAGTCCACCAGCCCCCTCAGTGCCGTAGAGAAGGTGTTATTCGGGTGGAAAATGTATTCCCCGTTGATCTTCCCGTAAAAATCCCTACGCTCGCCGTGATCCAGGTAATAGTACATCTGAGTCTGCAGCGTCAGGTGGTTCCAGCCACGTCCCAAATACAGGTTGGTCCAGAAATCCAAGCGGATATCGTTGTTGTCGGAACCCAGCTGTTCGTAGTTCTTAGAAAGCTGCGCCTTCAGGGAGAATCCCTTGTCCACATCTTCGGTCCACTTGGCGTTATGCAGGTTCTTCACCTTCTCGTAGCGGATGTTGGAATACATCACGTAGGCGCCCAGGCGGGAATCCTTGCGCTTCGGCAACCACAAATCCCACGCCGCAGTGGAATCGATGACATAAATCAGGTCGTCATGGGTGAACAGGTAGCGGTACAGGCGGCCCTCTTCTGCCGTTTCCCGGTGGTAATCGTATGTGGCCCCCAGGTAGAACTTGCGCTGGGTGCCGCCAAAGGAACGGCTAAACCGAAAACTCAGAGAGTCCTCGATAAAGTCCTCCACCTTCAGGAGCCGCACCGTCTCCTCGCCGTTGTATTCCAGGGTATCCTTCGTAAGTATCCCGGACTTGAACGCTTTCAACTTTTCCGCCTTTTCCCCGTTCAGCGCCACATCCGTGTTGTTCTTCGCACTGGCCTCATCTGCGCTGGACTGGACAAAGTCGCCACCTTCCGCGGCAGCAGACTGAATTTCATACGCATGTGTGGGAGTCGTGGTAAGCCGATAGGTTGAGAATCTTGCCACAGCACCCTGAGGCATATCCCCGCTTCCATAATAATAGGCAAAACGCTTGTTCTTGAGCCCCGCCAGAGTATAGCCCCACTGATTCACGCTCCGGCTCAAGAAGGGCACGTACATCTGCCAGCTGGCCAAATAGCCGTCGGTGTTGTAGCTGTAGAGAAAGTCCAGGTGGTTGTAGCGGAAAAGGAAATGCGGGTCGGAATATTCCGCCTGCCACATGTCGCGGAATTCGTTGTGGCCGTAGTAGAAGCCCACCTTCTGCCCTAGGCCAAGGAAATTGCTCTCCTGGATGCCGATGCCGTAATTCAGGTTGTCGTAGCTCCACTCACTACCCGAAAAGCCGATGCTGAAAGGGAGCGTCAAGGTCCAGTTGTCGCTGGTGTGCACATCCACGAAGGTAGAGTCCCCCACGCGGTTCACCTCGATACTAGCATCCGACAGAAAACTCTGGTCACGCAGAAACCGTTCCGATTCCAGCATCAAGTTCAGGTCCACTATTTCGCCCTCGTTGAACAGGAGCAGCTTGCGGACCGTCGCCTCACGGGTCTCGATATGGATGACATTCAGCAGGTCGTAGGCCCACTTGTCGTACTTGGTGTGGTACTTGGAATCATCAAAGGCATCACCGATATGGTAACGGACCTTGTCTACGCGGAAAGGCGCCGTGGAATCAGCAGAGGATTCCCCCGCAAAAACCGAGGCCACCAGGGCGCAAACAAGTAAAACGACAATCGGCATGACGGGGACAATATAGAAATTACCAATGTGGAGTGTGGGGTGTGAGGTGTATAATACAAAGGGGGAAGCCTCCCCCTCGGCGAAGCCTGTAGTCTTCGCCTACCCCCTCGTGCGTCGGGAGCCGTTCATTTCCTTTTTATAAAAAAAGACATTTTCTGTCACAAAAATTTATATAGATTATAGAAGTAAAAAGTAAAGAAGAGGTCAATATGTCATTTTGCGCTTTAGTAATCCTCATAACTGCCGTCTGCGTCTGCACCCAAAGCGACAGCAAGAACTAGTTTATCCCTATAGACTTCCTGAATTCCCGAGAACAGTATTTCCTTGCGGGAATGAACAGCATCTTCAATATCTCTTCGGGAGTCTGGGTCCTGTACAGCGCCGTTTCCTCATCGCATACGTAGGGATTCTCCTCCGTTTCTATGTAAAGATGGAAATGTTCTTCGGTGAACACCAGGTTCATATCGTGGAATCCCTTGTCATCCTCCAAAAAGAACCGGAAGGAATACACTCCTTCTTCGGTGGTTTCGCATAGGCTAGTAAGCTGGACGTCCAGCCCACTCTTAAAGCCGTCATACATTTCCTGACAGTCGTCAGTCGCATGACAAGCAAGTGCAAAAAATAATATCGCTAAAAAGAATCGCATACCTATTTATATCGCTCAACAGGCCCCAAAAGTAAAGTTTTGGCCAGATTTTTCTATATTTGGCACCGGGTAGCGGATGACCGCCGGCAGCAATGCTGGAGGAAAGTCCGGGCACCGCAGGGCAGGATGCTGGAT
>CAMHOW010000024.1 GCA_946186895.1 uncultured Fibrobacter sp. | reverse complement strand
AAGGGGCGGCTCTGCAAAAGCCTTATTCATCAGTTCGAGTCTGATCGTTGCCTCTCGAGACCTCCGCAAGGGGGTCTTTTTTTATGCTTACGGGGCATTTTTGGCTTTTTTGGAGGCTGTCAAGGGTGTTTTTGTACTTTTTTCGCAAAATTTTTCAAAATTCCGCAAAAAAAATTGAAAAAAATGCTTGTCAAGACCTAGAAAAAAAATTTTTTTAGGACTATTTTTGAGTTCAAATGTTACGATTCACTCAAGAAATCCTTCTGGCACTACGTTCCATCGCCAACGAAGAAGAATCTCACGAGATGTCCAAGAAAGCCCGTGAGCAATTCGACTTCCTCGGAGTGAAACTGGTTCCCCGCCGGGAAGTGACATATCCTATATTCGACAAGAACCCTCCCAAGAACGACGTGGAGCTGGTGAACCGGATTGAGGACATGTGGACCCAGCCCTACCGGGAAATCCAGTACGCCGCCTGTGACTACCTGTTCAGGCACAAGGGAATGCTGGGAGGACAGCACCTCAATTTTCTAAAGAAACTGATTAAGACCCGTGCCTGGAAAGACACGGTGGACACTATTGCAGCCTGCATCCTGGGAGACCTGGCTCTCCGCCTACCGGCACTCCACGCCAAGATTGCCTCCTGGATTCGGGACCCCAACATCTGGGTACGCCGCAGTGCCATCATCTTCCAGATACAGTACAAAGATCGCACCGACTGGCCCCTGCTTCGGCAATTCTGCCTCACCTGCGCCAAGGATGATGAATACTACATCCGCAACGGCATCGGCAAAGCTCTTTCCGAATACGCAAGGATCAACCCCACCGAAGTGCGTCGGTTCGTACAGGACAATACTTTCGCCGAACAGACCACCCAAGAAATCCTACGGATGATCTAGGGCGAGCCAAAAATACGATGACGGGAAGCACAAATTTCCGTCATTCGTTGTTTTTTGGCAAATTTGTTTATTTTTTTGCGGAATACATTTTATATTGTAGGTATGGAATTCAGGATTCCACATATTCTTGCTGTATTCTGCCTGGCATCGGTCCTCTGGGCCCAAGACTTGTCCAAGCCTATCAGTGACGTGCAGATTTTCCGGCCCGAAAAGCGTGAATCCAACATCCAGCTGGTGGATTCCAGCAAGGCCAATACGGTTCTGCTCAACGTGGACATTTTTGGAAGCCTGGATGTGGGATCCTACTATATCCTGTGGGACATGGTGGACCTGTCCGAAGACATCAAGAAACTGATGACCACACGGGACTTTGCCCGTGACGAGTTCTTTATGCAAAACATTGACCGCGAGCAGTTCGAACAGGAACGCATTTTACAGCTATTCGAAGACCGCAAGCGGGAATTCTTCGCCATCTTCCCCGAAGAGGCCCTGAAGGAACTTCAGGAGCAGCAAGAGGACGAGGAGTAGATTGTCATTCCCGCGAAGGCGGGAATCTCCGTTCAGTTATGTTTTCTCCTGAGCAGAAATTTTCAAATTGGAAGATTGCGGGCTTCGGCAACGCACCCGCTCAGCTTTTCGAAACCCTGGAAAGCACCCACTCCCTGATGAAGGCCAAAGCCACAGCCGGAGAAATCCCACCCGGCACGCTGATAGTGGCCGACAGGCAAACGGCAGGGCGCGGCCGACACGAACGCACCTGGGACTCCCCCGCCGGGCTCAACCTCTATTTCAACATCCTGATTCCGCTGGAAGGGATTCCCCTCTCATCGGCACCGCAAATCACACAGGTGGCAGCCCTTACCTTTGCAGAGATCTTCAAGAACCTGCAAGATGAATCTAACGCACAAAACCTTGGCAACAAGACTATCGGAAAGATTTCCGTTAAGTGGCCCAACGACATCCTCTGCGGCAAGCACAAGTTCTGCGGGATACTAGCGGAAGTTGTTTACGCGGGTGGCAACGGTGCGCCAAAACCCACCGTCAGCATGGGTGTAGGAATCAACGTCAATAGCGATCCTGCGGACTACGCCGCCCTCGGCCGTGCCGTCACAACACTTAAAGACATTTGCGGACAGAAAATCAACCGCGAAAAACTTTTGCAAATGCTCATCGCGAATCTGGAACGAGCTATCGGGCAATTTCGGGCCTTCGGGATTCGGCCCTGGGTCAGCGCCTGGAAGCGCATGGACCAGTTTATCGGTACGCGGGGAACTATCGTTGTAAACAACCGCTGTACCGACCAAACCCGCGGTGAAGGCGACATCAAAAAGACGGGCTCCATCCTTGACATGCAAGACGACGGAAGCCTGCTCTTCAAGTGCGACGACGGAACCGTCGAAACCGTTTACTCCGCGGACCTGGAAATTTAATACAGCACCGCCAGGTGCGCACGCAAATAATCTGCGTTGTCCCAAGAATTACGACCTGCATCAAGCAGATTATTGAGTGCCGGGAGGGTCTTAGGGAGGGTGAAACCCGCCCTAGTCGCTATAAATCTGAGCATTATTTTAGCACCGCCAGGTGCGCACGCAAATAATCTGCGTTGTCCCAAGAATTACGACCTGCATCAAGCAGATTATTGAGTGCCGGGAGGGTCTTAGGGAGGGTGAAACCCGCCCTAGTCGCTATAAATCTGAGCATTATTTTAGCACCGCCAGGTGCGCACGCAAATAATCTGCGTTGTCCCAAGAATTACGACCTGCATCAAGCAGATTATTGAGTGCCGGGAGGGTCTTAGGGAGGGTGAAACCCGCCCTAGTCGCTATAACCGGTGCTAAATTTTTCTCTTAAAATATAAGCTGCCGACAAGGGAAACGGCTAGCACCACAATCATGGCGGTAAGGCCCATCTCCGCAAGAGAGGTATACTCGCCAGCTACACCCGTTTCAATTACAATGATGAAGGCAAGCGCAAGAACCGCCCCTACAGAGCCCATCTGCTGGAACATCTTGACCTTATCTTCAACCGTAAACTTTCCGTCGGGTCTTTTAATAAAGGGCATCGACGTTACCTCCCATACAGATCCACACGATAAGCCCTGCCATCACCAACACGCTGATAGCCACGTTCGCCAAGAAAAAGTCGCGGTTCATGGCATCTAGGTCATCGGATTTGCGGAACAAATGAATATAGAGAACCGCTGCGGTCATAAGGCCAGTCACTACCCACCAAGGCGCTCCCATATTCCAGAACACGCCAAAAGCTACGCAAAGAGCAAGCATGGCCATATGGCTCCAGAAAGCTATTTGCAGGGCCCGCTTGCGGCCAAAGCGTGCGGGCACAGAATGCAGCCCCATGGCACGGTCAATCTCTTCGTCCTGGGTAGCGTAGATGATATCGAAGCCCCCCATCCAGAGCATAAGAATCACCAGCAAGAAAATCGGGAACAACGCAAACTCCCCACGTATGGCAATCCAGGCGCCCAAGGGGCTCATACCGATAGCAAAGCCCAAGAACCAGTGGCAAAGCCAGCTGAAGCGTTTCCAATAAGAATAAGAAAGCAACAAAAGCCACACCGGCAAGGCAAGCAGGCCGGCGAGGGGTTGCAGCAGCGCCGCAAAGGTCACAAACAGAATCCCGTTCACCGTGAGGAACGCAATGACCGACGCCTTGCTCAGGCGCCCGGCAGGCAGATGGCGACCAGCCGTGCGGGGGTTCTTCGCGTCAATATCGGCGTCGGCAATGCGGTTGAAGCTCATGGCGCTGTTGCGGGCGGTCACCATGCAGCCCACGATCAACGCTATAATCCTGACCGCCTCCACGGCATCCATGCCGCGGAAACCCCTCGCCGCCACCCACATGGAGCCTATGGCAAAGGGCATCGCGAAAAGCGAATGGCTGAAACGCACCAAATGTCCGAATTCTAGGATTTTCTTAAGCATGGCTGTCCGTTTCTGCCGCTTCATAATCGGCTTCGGTCACCCATTCCGGCTGCCACACAATCACCTGGTTACGACCGCCTTCCTTACCTTGGTACAAGGCCTTGTCCGCAAGCTGGATACTGCGTTCCGCCCCAAGACGGGGGTCAAACTTCGATACACCAAGCGTAATGGTCACCTTGATCGTAATGTCTGCAAACTGCACAGACATGGCCTCGATCTTTTGGCGGAATCGTTCCGCCACAACAGTTGCACCGGGCAAATCCGTTTCAGGCAAAAGGGTCAGGAACTCTTCGCCACCATAACGGGCAAAGACATCGTACTTTCTCAAGAGCCCTCTGATGGTCTGGGCCACAGACTTCAATACAAGGTCACCGCAAGCATGCCCATAGGTGTCGTTGATGTTCTTGAAATGGTCAATGTCCATAAAGATAAAGCAGAACGGTTTCTGGGTGCGACGGGCACGTTCCACCTCGTTGGCAATCGTTGCGTTCATATCGCGGCGATTAGGGAGCCCCGTCAGTTCGTCCGTCTTGGAAATGGCCTCCAGCTTCTGGTATGCCTTTTCCAAATCCTGGGTACGTTCCCGAACTTCCTGTTCCAACAGTTCCCTATGGGCATTCAGTTCCTTAATCTGCCGCTTGATGGTGCCATGCATAGAATTGAACGCCACCCCCAGCTGTCCCAGTTCATCTTTGCGGCGACCAACCTCTATTTCCTGAACATCCAGATCGCCCTTGGTAATCTGGTTGATATGCTTAATGATACGATTCAGGGGAACGCCCAAAACAAAGAACATCCACACGGCTACAATCAAGATGATAAGAATCGACACCAACAAGGTGGCTATGCTAGAAAGCTTTGACGACTCCACCAGCTTGTCGACTTCGCTTTTCGGCTGAAAAGAGAATATGCCGAAATCGTAATTGGAATCGTAGTCGTAATTGACCTGGTAAGACCGGCCATCGTTCAGCTTTAGGAACTGCACTCCGGTGACACTGTAAGTGCGGGGATCAATATCATTCAGGCCAAGTTCCGATATCTTGTGAGTACCCGTCAACCAGCGCTTCAAATCCGGGTGGTAAAGGATTTCCCCCTGACCGTTCACCGCCAGCAAGAAGCCATCCTTTCCGATCTTATGGTTTGGGAAGCTAGCCCACAACCGGCGAAGGGAGAACGTCGCCGTCAGATAGCCGTCGCCTGCGGCACGGTTCGAAATATTGATTCCGAAAAGGCGCATGGGAGGCGAGTCCGAGTCTTCCCTGAACCACGGCGTCACATAAGGGCGATGAGGGGTAATACGCGGAAAATCGATAGGATAAGGCGACTCCGTCGGGAGCCCAATCATCGAATTATTGCACAGGAAATGCTCGTCCTTGTCGTACAGGGTAACCGTTTCACCCGAAATAAAAAGTGTCGAGATGTTGTAGCTCTTCAGATAGCTGGCCGCAATGGTGGGGTCCATGCTCTGGATTTCGGAGGTCTTGGCAAGCAGTGTAAGCCGGTCACCGAACTGTTTCATCTCTCCAGACGCCATACTGGAAATCTGGTTGAGCGAGGACTTGTTGTTGTTGTAGCTCCACTCCAATATGAGGTCCGTCTGCTTGGACGAGAATATGAGAATGCCTCCAGCAACCACCAGGGTCATGGAGACAATCAACACCACGAGCATCTTAAAGACGATGCTTCGCGAAAAGCCGGACAGTACCTCAATAGCCATATTTTACAAGATACTATTTTTTTCGCTTTCGCAAGGCAACCAGAAGCCCGGCAATGACGATAATTACGGCTACGGCCAGGGGCGCCCTACTAGATTCCCCAGAAGTTTGGGTTGCACTATCCTTGGCAGCCACAACCTGGCCCTGGCTGTCGTCTTCCAAATCCATTTTATGCCAGGCGGCCTTGAATTCCGCCGCTGTCATCAGGTCCGTAGTCGGGTAGTTCAGCTTCTTGTTAATTTCGATGGTAAACTGCTTGAATACCTCATAAAGCTTGTCTTCGGAATAAAGAGCCGGGATTTCCACCTGTTCCCATATGGTGCTGAACATAGAGACAAACAGCTGTTCCAGATCACCCCACTCCGGAATGGCAACGTAGGTCTTGCCCGTTTCCAGAGCATTCACCAAGACTCGGTAATTTTCGTCTTCGGACCAAGTCTGAAGCACCTTCTTTGAAGGCGGTAGCAAACCGATCTGCTTGGTATAGGCATCCAGGTTCTCGTCTTCAATCAAGAAAAACAAAAGGTCCTTAGCCTCTTTGCGCTTGTTACTTGCAGGTATGGCGAGGTTGGACCCACCGATAAAGCTGACACTTCCAGTCTTTCCCCTGGGAATAGGCAGCACCACCACGCTATCGCTTCCAATACGGGCATTAGAAAGTCCACCCTGACTTCCGTGAATGCGGGTCTGCATCACAATTTCAGAGGTATTCACGATAAAGGCAAGTTCACCATTGTTGAACTGCTGGGCAATCTGTGCCGTATTGGACTGCAATGCTTCCGGAGTGACAAGGGTATCAAGAACAAAGCGGAGGTAACTGGCAATACCAAGAAGGGTCTCTTCGGTGAGGATATTCGCATGCCACTTACCAGAGCTGTCCTTCGCGATAAAAGATCCACCATTACTCCAAATCCATGGTGCAAAGTTATGGGGGATATTCCAGTCGCTCTTGCCGGGGAAAGCATAGCCGCGAACATGGGCACCATCGTCAAGAACCTCGTTTGCAGCATTCACCTTGCGAACGGCCTTTACAAAACCCTCATAATTCTTGACGGATTCCGCACTAATCCCATTTTTAGCAAGAACCCTCTTGTTGGCAAGCACCGGACGGATATCGATAAACCACGGAACAGAATAAATAACGGAATCTTCGTCGATATGCGTCGTATTCCAACTGACCGGAACGAACCTATCCGGCTGAATACGTTCCAGTTCGGAATTCAGCGGCTGTATCTCTTTACGAGAGGCAAAATAAGGAATCCAGGTAGTACCTAACTGCAACACGTCAGGGGCGGGTTGTTCCCCCGACAAGGCAAGCGAAATCCTATTCCAGGCCTCGCCCCAGTCAAGAACCTGCACCTTGGTCGGAATTCCTGTTTTCTTAGTAAAAAGTTCAAGCCTGTTTTCCAGAGTTTCTTGTGGAGAAGCCCCGTTGGGCATAATCCAAACAGTCAAGGGCTTCGGAGCAGCAAAGGCCATTACCGATATAAGGGCCACGGCTAGCAGCACATTACTTCTGTGGATTTTTCCGTCCATAACCAATCACTCCTTCTTACAGGGAACAACTATTTCTCAAAATAATAAAAAAAACAAAAAAAGGAACGATGTAGTAAAAAAGAGGACTTTTAGGGCGAAAAACAGCCCTATTTGGCCGAAAAACTATTCCAACCTGGAACAATGTTTTCGTTATTCCCGAGGGCATCCAGATGTTTCAACACCTTGGCTACCACCGTATCGACCAAATCTTCTATAGTCTGTGGTCTGCTATAAAACTGCGGCGAGGCGGGAATTATGACAGCACCGGCACGAGTTACGCGTTCCATATTCTCAATATGGATTAAGCTATAAGGCATTTCACGGGGAACAATCACCAAATGCCGGCGTTCCTTGAGGCAGACATCGGCACTGCGCACCAACAGGTTATCCGAAGTTCCTGCGGCAATACGGCCAAGAGTTCCCATAGAGCAGGGCACTACAGCCATGCCGGCGTAGTCGGCGCTGCCACTGGCGCACTCCGCAAAGAAATCGTCTATGTTGAAAACCTTTTCGGCATAATCAAATAGAGCGTTCTGACCTTCAAAATCCACCACATCGCGGCCAGGCTTTGTCACTATAAGCGAAACACCGTGTCCAAGCCGCTTTAGATGCATAGCCGTACGGATCGCATAAATTGCCCCGCTGGCTCCGGTCACACCAAGAATATACCTAGACACGGGAACCCTCCAGAGGTTTTCTCAGAAAAACCCCATAAGAAATTCCGCCATTGAAGCTCTTTACCTTCGCCACTTGGAATCCGCAAGTTTTCGCCATCTGGCAAAAGTCCCTTACCGGCAAGAACCGCTTAATGGAATTCACCAAATATTCGTAAGCATCCTTCTTGCCGCTAAAGAAGGCTCCAAGCAGGGGAATAAACACAGGGGCAAGGCATCCGTAAAAGAACCGGTTAAACGGGTTCCTAGGCGCAAAGAATTCCAATACACACAGGTAGCCACCTGGGGAGAGCACGCGAAAAGATTCTTCCAGGGCGCCACGGGCATCGGGTACGTTCCGCATTCCAAAACCGTTCAGCACCACATCAAAGGAAGCGTCAGCAAACGGGATACGCATGGCGTCCAACTGCACAGGGATCGCCACCGTCTTCTTGCCGGCGGCACCCTTCAACATGCCAAAGGAGAAATCCCCAAGCACAGCCACATCGGGCTTGACGCATAGCTTTTCGTAGGTTACCGCAAAGTCGCCCGTACCACCACAAAGGTCCAGCAGACGCCTTCCGGCACCGAATCTTTTCAGCTGACGGCAACAATAACGGCGCCACAAGATATCCTGACCACAGCTCAAAAAGTGGTTCAGAAAGTCGTAACGGCATGCAATGCCGTCGAACATCTTGCGGACGGGACTAATCACGTCTTAAATGTAGAAATACTCCTACTTGCCAAAGTTGGCCGCGTAGGTAGCACCGGACGTAGGAGTGACAATACGGGGATTATCCTTATTGCCATCTGCCCAACCAGTAAACACAGCCCCAGACGCAGGAACCGCGGTCAGCTCCATCGCATTACCCGAGAAGAATTTTCCCGCATAAGACGTGCTAGGAAGTTTCATGCCATCTACCAGGACAGTTCCACTTCCAGAAGCGTTGATATTGACAGTTATCATGTCGCTCAGACTGAACTTCTGCTTGTAATCACTGATGATGGTGTTATCACGATTTGTAGCCCAAGTCTTCATACAGGAGCCCGAAATGCTGAAGCCATCACCACAAGCATTGTAGTATCCACCGGCACGTTCCATTTCATCCAAATCCCTATCCGTTTCTTCGGAAACCAAGGTTGCGGCCATGGATTCCAAGGTGGACTTGACACGTGTAGCATTCACGTAGTTCTGGAACAGGATCGCCGAGTGGTTGATGAACAAGCGCTTAAAATCGGCGTTTCCAATCAAGTGGTTGAAAAGGCTCGCAAAACTCCTGTTGTCTGTCTTGTGCTTGCATCCACCCGAGGCAATCCAACTGAACATATTCGTTCCGGTTGCTTCTTCGTTTGTCGAGAACTCACCACAGGCTGACCACTTCCAATCCATGCCATGGTCCATATCATAAACCATGAACTTGTAAGGCTGATCGGGGCTACGCCAGGCACGCACGTTGTTGCCGGGCCAGTCCGCATTGTGCATGTAGATTTCAAAGGCCATGTAATCCGCAAAGTTACCTACATCCATCATGGTCTTCACGGTAGCGTAATCGGCATCCGAGACAGTAGAGTTCTTGTTAACAAGATCCAACAAGTCCGTATAGTTTTTGATGGAATTCGTATTGCTCGTAATTTCGTCACCCAAATGCTTAATGACTTCTACAGAGTTGGCATCAATGCCGTAATTGGTCTCTACGTAATGCTTATTCAAGCGTTCACGCATATCATGGATACCATAGTACTTACCGTTATAGAACACCACCACCTGGCGGCTACGCTGGTAATCCACGCCGCTTCCTTCCAAGACGGCACCCGCCATGGCATCCATCAGGTAATCGCTCACGTAGCGGTTACCGTTGTTACGCAGGTTAAATCCCCTAAAGTCACTAGCCGTCTCCTTGCGGGTTTCGAACAGCGGGTAATGGATCTTGCCATCCTGGTATTCTTCGCGCATCACGATGGCCACGGACTTTTTATTTTCCAGGCGGCTCCAGTTACCCATCAGGGAGATTCCCGCATCTACGCCAAAGGCGGGAGCATCAGAACTGCTACCATTGGGGAAGTATTCTACATGTACCGGCAGCTCAACGTCTTCGAAGAGACCTGTCGGGCCGCAAGAAGGTCCGCAATTTCTGTCATTGGCATGCACATAGTGCTTCTGGAAGAAGACCGGGTCTACACTGACAGCCACCACAGGCATCCGAACGGTTTCGCCAACAAAGATGGTCTTGGTAATCACTTCCTTGGTAAGGGTTCCGCTCTTAAACGCAGAACAACGAAGCGGTGTATTCTTGTTAAAGGTCTTGGGGGAATTAAATTCCTCTGAAGATGCCGTAGGCGCAGAGCCGTCAGTAGTGCAACGAAGCGTTACACCAGACTCTACCTTGGGCGGATTGATGGTCACATCCGGACCATTGTAGAAGCCAGACTTGATAGAGCTGAAGTCAACCGCAGGAGCCATACCGTCATATGCGGTCGCTTCCGTATTCGGCCTTTCTGGCGTGGGAGTACCAAAGTATTTCCAATCTCCGCCATCTACGATACCCCAGCTAACGCCACCAGCGAGTTCAGGATAAGCGACAGAATCGCGGATTCCATTGCTGGGATCAACCAGGTAAATCGTCCCGCCCTTCTTGTCCATCTTCCAGTTGGTATGAGGGCGACTACGCAGCGTCTTACCATCTGCATTCTTACCATCGGGTACACCGGCCACAGACGGGATGTTCTTCTTGTCACAGAATATGGTACGGAAGGACTTGGCGGCAATCACTTCATCGCCAATCACCCACTTCTTGGGTTCCTTCAGATTTTCTACCAAGGCCCAGCCCTTGAGGTTTGCCGATACAGAACCTGCATTGTAGACTTCAACCCAAGACGGGTCGTCGCCATCCAGGTCTAGCCAATCCAAGTTAAGTGATGCAATTTCCGTAACGATTACTGCGGAATTGCCAACCCAACGTAGCGAAGTATCCGGGTATACGGTCACCGTATCCTTCACATAGATGGTATCACCGCTTTCCGTAATTACACGGGTGTAGCCAGCACTATCGCCAGGAGCAGTCGAAGATCCCGAATTTGCCGGGTTGTCATTCTCAGCACCTTCCTCCACCGGTTTGGAAGAGGATCCTCCGCTTGAGCAGGCAAAAAAGCATGCCATACAAAGTACGGCCACGTATAATTTGAAAATACAACTATAGATGTGCATTGCAAGTCCTCTATATCCTATCCAAATTTATATGTTTTTTTGGAAAAATGCTAGTAATATTCTATTTACCCTTGACAAATCACGCATAATCGTCTATTTTTGGGCTACAATTTGGTTCTGTAGCTCAGTTGGTAGAGCAGTGGACTGAAAATCCGCGTGTCGTTGGTTCAATTCCAATCGGAACCACGAAAAGCTTCGGTTTAACGACCGAAGCTTTTCTTTTTCTTACATTCCTCAAGAAAAATCAATTAGCGGCGGTAGGGACCGTAAATTTCGTCCCAGTTGGCCTGCAACAGGTCCACCAGTTCCGGCTGGAACTGAGCCCCACGTTGTTTCTGGAATTCTTCACGAATACGTTCTTCGGGCCAAGGTTCTTTGTAGCAGCGAGGGCTGGAAAGTGCATCCAGCACATCAGCCACAGCACAGATACGACCAGCCAGGGGAATCATCTCCCCCTTCAGCCCACGGGGATAACCCCTGCCGTCCCAACGTTCGTGGTGAGAACCGGCAATGGTGGACGCAAACTGCAAAAGTTCTCTCTTGGAGGTCTTGAGCATCTCTTCGCCGATGATGGAATGGGACTTCATTACCCCGTATTCCACTTCCGTAAGCTTACCGGGCTTGTTCAGCACAGAATCTGGAATGCCAATCTTGCCCAGGTCATGCATGGGAGATGCAAGCTTTATCCGTTCGGCCTCCTCTTCGGGAAGCCCATAACGCTTGGCCAAGATGTACGAGATTTCGGCCACACGCTGAATGTGGTCCCCAGTCTCTTGACTGCGGTACTCGGATGCCTCACCCAAGATATGGATGATTTCTCTCTGGGTTGCCTCTTGTTCGGCAATCAGGCGAGCGGATTCCACCGTCTTGGCAGAATAGACGGCGGTAAGCATCAAGCGTTCCAAATCTTGAGCAGAAAAAACCTGCGTGTTTCCCTGCTTGTTGATGGCCTGGAACACGCCCATGACCTTTCCTTCTGTATCCAGAAGAGGCACCGTCAGCACAGACGTGGTGCGGTAGTGGGTCTTTTCGTCGCTCCGGTGGTCAAACCTGGGGTCCTGGTAGGCGTCCTTTATCAGTAAAGGTTCGCCCGTCCGTACAGAGTAGCCTACAAATCCCGCATTCAAGGGAATCCGCAGTTCGTCTACACCGTGAGCCACCTTGGTCCACAATTCCTGCGAGTCTTTATCGATAAGCCAGAGGGAGCAGCGGTCAGCCGACACCATGGAACGCCCTAAGTCAGCCATAAGAATCAACAAGTTGTCCATCTTTCGCTCTGCCGCAATTTTCGGCATATACGAAAACAACAATTCCAGGATTCTTCCCGATTCTAAATTTTCTTCTCCAACTACTCCATTCATGGGCCCAAAGATAGAAAAACCATTGACAGTGCATCTTCAGTTTTTTATTCTTTACCCGCCCTTTGGAGGAATAGGCTAATTGGTAAGTCAGCGGTCTTGAAAACCGCCGCCGTCAGGCTTGGGGGTTCGAGTCCCTCTTCCTCCGTAAAAAAACGCCCCATGAGGGCGTTTTTTTTCATTTGTTCGTTATTTTTACACATAAGCACTCTTTAGTTTTGGCCTCCTTGTCATAGAAGAACTTATAGAAGGGGTCCATCCCCTAGAAGCTCCACATGGCTCCTACAGTAGGCACTACCGTGAACCCGCCATCGCTCTTGTCGGACTTAAAGGTATCCTTACGATTGACATCGTCGTTGTCATATTCGTCAGTAAGCAGCCACACTGCAACAGGTGCCCAACGGCCACCGACGGAAGCGAACACGCCCACATGATCGCCGAGAGCCTTACGGACAACCACGTCGCCACCAAGGGTTAGGGCCCCCAGCGTCACAGATCTTGTCCAGTCCACCTTTCCGAGGTCCGGATGCTTGTAGGTTTCCGTGTCTCTCGTAAACACGGAGCCTTCAACACCGACTGTCGCAAAGACGGCAACGGTCCAGTCCGGCGTATTCACGAATCCGTAGCCGAGACCCACTTCTCCTGCAAAGTAGGTGCCCACATCGGCGGATTCCTTTTCATTGTACTTGACATCATCCGTGAACGTGGCTCCGGAACTCAAGTCCGCGCGAACCGCAAAGCCACTCTTACTGATTCCCATATAACTGAGGTTTAGCCCAGCGCTCACCAGGGAGAAATCCGATCCCTCTACATTGTACTTGGAAACTGGCACCGTAACACCGGCACCTACAAAGTGCGTCCAGCCCTTTTCGGTTGCGGGTGCGGCGGCGGTCTGAGTGTTGTCGGCGGCAAATGCGGTAGCGGCAGCAAAGATAGCGGCAGTAAAAACGATCTTTTTCATAATGAACTCCTTTGTTCTGTTTTTTTCTTGTTTACGTCCATAATATACCCTCAGAAATTCATAAAGTCAAATGCATTATTTCTTTGTTTTTGATAGCAAAAGTTGATTAATAGGTGTAGAAAGCACGGCGATCAGCCACATAGTCCATAGTGGCGCTAAAAGGCTTGTCATAAAGCAAGGTACACACCTTTACATCTAGCGGGAAATCATTGCCAAAGGCATCTATGCAGGCCCCCGTAGTGGCCCCTGTGGTATACACGTCGTCTACAATAATCACCGTGCCTTTTGACGGGAGATTCTTTGGAAGGTTCGACCTAAAGGCATCCGAAACATTCTGTTCCCGGCCTTCTCGAGAAAGCCTTGTCTGAGAAACTTTGAATGTTTTACGCCTTAACCAACGGCAAACCTGCCCACCCGTCAAGGACGCCAGCGCTAGAGCAATCTTTTCGGCCTGGTTGTATCCCCGTTCACGGAATCTTGCCCTGTGTAAGGGAACCGGCACAAAGTAGAGCGGGCGCGCATATTCTGTAAAAGTTTCTTCATTCCCTCCGGTCATGACGCAGGAATACTTCACAAGGTACGTGGCCATCCCTGGCATTCCACGGTATTTCAGCAGGTGAATCAACCGACGGGTCAACGGCTCCATCGGGAAAAGGCAAACCACATCTGACCTGGGGCAACAGGCATTCTTGGAAAGCCCCACCAGGGCATTTCGGCAAGCAGGGCAGAGCCACGGGTCAAGAGTTTCCGAGGCTGTTCCGCAGCCAAGGCATTCCATGCCAAAAACAACATTGGACCAAGATTCAAGCATATTACCTCACAAAAAAAACGCCTATTGGTATAGACGCTTTTTTCATAGGAAATATGCCTGAAAAATTTCAGATTTTTGAAATTTTACATTCTTTCGCCTATTGCTGCAGGCGGAATATCTTTACATCCTTGATGTAGAAGACTCGTTCCTTGCCACCCAAATTCAGCTCAAAGCGTGCAAAGGGCGAGCTCTCCCTCGGGACAAACTCTATTTCCACAGACTTGCCCGAAGTTCCCACATCCACGTGCTTCTGGAACCCTATGGTCTGATAGTCATCATAAGCTCCGATTCTTGCTGTAATCTGCCCCTCGACATCAGACCAGATCGTGAATATGCACTTGTACTTTTTGCCAGCGAGAAGAGCGATATTTTCTTGAATGAGCTGAACGCTGTAAGAATACTTTCCGCCCTGCGTCACTTGGATCTTAGCGTAGTGATCGCCGCTTCCCTCTTTTTCCACAGAAGCCTTGGACTCTCCGCCAAACTGGTCAAAGACAATCCAGCTGTAGAAGCCGTTGGAAAAATCGCCGTTCGAGACCGTATTGTCGCTCATCGCCCCAATGATCCCTTCCCAAATGTCCAGGACATAGGCCTCCGTCGTCTCGTCTGCAGCATTGGTGAATCCGTAACGGAGAGGCCTAAAGCTGGAGATAAACTGCTGGTTCAGCTCTTCCCAAGTCTCTGCGTTGTGGTCGGCGTCAAAGTACACGACACCATCTTCGGCAACATCCACCTTGGAGAAGTCTACACCATCCACAAAGTAGCGGGGGAAGAACACCACAGACAGATTGGCGATGCTATCCGACACCTTTTCTATCTGAGAGTAATGGTAACGAAGTTCGAATTCTTCAAGCCATGCCAAAGAATACTGTACTGGCACATACTTACCATCAAGCAGGAGCTTGCCGTAAACCTTGGGCAGATCCTTGGAAGGTCTGAACGATACGCCCATTTCCTTTAAGTATCCCTTGTCTTCCAGGTCGATGTTCTTGAAAGGCTCTTCCACTACGGACGCTTCGGTAAAGGACACCTTCAAGGAAGAATCGGCTAGATCTTCGCCCGGCCACAGCCGTACACCCTTCGACACGTCGATATTCACAGCGACGTAGTAGCTAGAATAGGAACGAACCTCGAAGAAATCCAGTGCAAAAGAATCCAGCAGTAAAGGCTCATCCTTGGCAGCAGAGGTCTTGGAGAGTGAATTGGTCGTCACCTGAGAATAATCCACGGAGAAATCAGCCGTAAATGCAAGAGACGGATTTCCGATTTCAATACCCGCTACGGACTTGTCATCACTTGAACAAGCCACAAAAGCCATGGCGACACCCACCATAGCCATCAAAACCCCAAATTTAAACCCCGCAAAGCGCATTACATTCCTCGGGTTAGGGGGAACAGCTGAATGTTAACCTGAACCACGTCGTCTCCTTCTCCAGCACCGGCAGAAAAATCTAGTAGTTCTTTGCGCATTAGTTGGATTTGTTTTTTCAAATTGGGGAAATCTTTGCGCCTTATGCTGAAAGTGAGGGCCGAAAAGTCCCTATCCTGGCTTGCCAGTTCGGACAACCTTTCCTTGGACATAGAGAGCATCTGCTGGTGGTACTGCTTTACCATCAGGTCCTGGACCTCGTCGTCGGTAGTGATCATGGGGTCCCGCTGGCGGAATCCGTTGGCCGTCTTGACTAGGAGGCCTAGTTCAAGAAGAAGGCTGAAGGATTCCTGCACCTGGGCGGGGGTCACCTTGCCATCAAGACGCTTGGAAACCCAGTCGGGAATGGGCCTGAAGCCCTTCAGGGACACCATCTCCAGAATGACAGAGTGGTGCCATTCCCTAAAGATACGGAGCTGGGCCTGGTCCATCTTGTGGAGCTTGGAATGGGGGCTTGCCTTGACCAGCTGCTCGTAATAGACCTTCTTTTCTTCGTCATCGGTGGCCTGGTTAAAGAACACCAGATTCTCGAAGTAAGTGGCCCGCTGCTTAATAAGTCCGAGACCGTGGATAAGCTTTGTGACCGTACTCTTGGTAATGTTTCTCTTGCCGTCGATAGTCAATTTCAGGTGGGCATGACTGGAAAGTCCCGCTTTTTCGGCAAAAAAACGCAAACTGAAGGCCGGCTGGGTCTTCTTCTTGTATTCGTAGTAGTCCCGAAGATACACGCGAAAATTCGTGTATTGCAGCACATCGGGCTCTGTCAATTTTACACTTTCTCCATTTTCCATGCTATAAAAATAGAAGTCTAGGAGGGCAAAGGCGCTATCCGATGGTTAATTATCGTTTACCCAAGTAACCACGTCCCCGGCGAGCCTCGCCAGCCTTAGGTGGTCATTGAACTTGCCGTTCAGGCACTCAAATTCACGGCAAACACCCTCTTCTTGGAATCCACAGCGCCGGGCAACCCCGATACTGGCGTGATTCTGAACCGCAGCCGTGATTTCCAGGCGGTTCAGCTCCAGGGTATCAAAGCAGAACTTGCTTAAAATACCCAGGGACTCTGTCGCGAGGCCGCGGCCCGTGTATGCTTGCCCAAGCCAGTAGCTGACAGTGGCCGAGCGGTGCTCCAGATGGACCCAGCCTATAAAGATGCAGCCCGACAGCTCAAGGCCATTTGAGGCTCTCTCAAAAATACCCCAGCAGGCCCCGTTCCCCATTTGGGCCTGCATTTCCCAGGTTTCCAAGCGGGACACCACGTCTTCTTCGGAACGGCATTCGGGGGGCCAGGGTAAGAACCGCCCCAGATGTTCCCGAGAGGAATCGATCAGGCGGTAAAGTGCAGCAGCGTCTGGCTCATGCAACGGGCGGAGAACCACGCGTTCGCCTGGCAGTTCCGTTTCGGGGATTTCATCTAAAATCATAAGGCGAAATGTAGGAAAAACGAAAAACCCGCTGACGTAAGTCAGCGGGTCTTCAGTGCGGATGAAAGGACTTGAACCTTCATGCCCTCGCGAGCACTAGAACCTGAATCTAGCGTGTCTACCAGTTCCACCACATCCGCGTGGTGCACCAAATTTTGAAAAAAAAGCCCGTTTTGTCAAGGGGTTTTCGTAAAAATCGCATCCCGAATCCATTGCGGGTAGCGTTTTTCCCAGTAACTCCAGTCGTGCTCCCCTGCCGGGTCATACTTCAAGTCGCAGTCCGACCCCACATTCCTGCAAAATTCCTGAATCCAGGGCAGGGTCTCCCCCGAAGGATAGAGCCTGTCGGAACCGCCCTGCAAAAAACGCCAGCGGCCAGACTTTCCCTTCATGGCAGACGATACTTCTAATGCCGCCCCTAAGAACGGGCCATAAGAACTGATCATCAAACGGTTTTTCACAGCCTGGCGCTTTCCGTAAAGGGTATAGAACATTACTCCGAAAAATCCATCGGACACCCCCACCAGGGAAACTTCCTTAACCGGTCGGCCCATACGCTGCGACAGGGAATCCAAGGCTGCGTCAACCGCCCCCACCATCTGGGGCGTGGCCCAATGATTTTCCATGCAGGCCGAGGCACTGACAACTATAGCTTCGGGAACGAGCTCGCTCATGGCACGGCCAGCCACAAGGCCCTTCTCGCAATTGGCACTTTTCATGCCGCCGTGGAACCAGACGATGACGGTTGCTTCAGAAAGAGCCTTAGGTGAATCCCCCTTTACTGCGGGCCACCAGATTCCCACTGGACTATTGGACATTCCCTTACCTACGGGAACATTAAGAGAGGCACTCCGGTCTAACCCAAAGGCAAAAACAGAGGCCAGAAGGACTATCCCGAGAAATTTCATGAGCGGTTCTTAATCGCGAGGATAAAGAATATCAGGAACCCGACGAAACACACGCCGATGATTCCAAGAACAATCAGGGAATAGAACAGCTGGTACTCCACCAGGGTATCCCAATCCAGTTCGCCGTAGGTCGAAGCCAGGGACTTAACGATATAGCGGTCGCCAGAAAGTCGAACGGCGCTGATTTCCAGCGGGACTTCGTCCACGTTCACCGCGGCAAAGTTGAACCAGTCCGACATGGAATTCAACATTTCTTCGGAGGCGTACAGCACAAAGGTGGCGCTGTCGTCGCCATTTATCTTGAAGAAGGTCTTGTCCAGAAAGGGAACGTTGGAGCCACCGAACACGCTGGGGATAGCCGCATAGGATACCCGTCCATAAAAGAGATGCTCTTCCTTGAAAAAGCTCTGCAAAACGGGGCCCGCGTAAGACACGCACCATACAACCGCAAGCAGCAGGAGCAATGCAAAGTTGAAATAGATAGAACGTCTAGAACGGAATCGGGGCATCGAAAACTATTGCTTGGAGCGGAACATGAAGAAAAATGTAGATAAAAGAAGCACCAAGGTCAAGAAGTAGAAGACCAAGGGAATCTTTGCATTCAGGGCTATTTCGTTTAGCCGCTCCATCTGGAAAAACTGTATCAGTTCCTCGCTGTTCAGCATGGCCACGTCGCTATCGAAGCGGGCCCAGGCCACCGAAAGGTCCAAATTGATGTTGAGTAGCATATCCAGCTGGTGATAAATGGAATCCGGCAAGCCCAGCCCCTCAGGGATTCGCACCGGGAATCCGGCACGGGCAGAATCCAGAAGCTCTCGGACCACGTATTCCTGATTGTCGGGCAGGCCGTTCACCCCATAGGAAAGCTGTTGCCAGGATTTCAGCCATTGGGTCCGGATGGACAAGTAACGCCTGGCCGCCGAAACCTTACCCAAGACCTCACGCTCAAAACGGGACACCGAAGCGGAGCTGGGACGTTTGAATCCGAACCCCTGCAATTCGTCCATCTGGCGGGCAAAGGAAACCGCCATCTCCCGGAGGGTCATGGTCTCGGACAGGATTTTCATGGTATCCAGCCCGTAACCGCTGCGGGCACGCTCCATATCCTTAGAAAGCCGAGCATCTAGCAGCTGGAAATCCGACAGGGACTTGATGTACTGGGAATAAAGAACCATCTGGGGTTTCTGGGACAACGAGAAAAGCACGGTAAGCCCCACAGTCAGGGCCACCACAATCCACACCCAGGGTGTTTTCAGCTTGGAGCGGAATGTTTCCGCGATGGTCTTGTTTTTCGTTTCGTCCACGAAAAGAAATTACCTTTTTTCTACCTTAAAAGCTATGAAGTCCCTCCATTTTGCCACTTTTTTTTGCCTTTTCGGTTTCTTTTGCGGCTGCACCGTAGAAAGAGCCGAGGAACAGGTGATAGAAAGGCACGCCAACGGGGTCAAGAAGACCTCGGTATGGGTGTACCCCGATGGCGAAATCCTGAAGCGGAACGAGTGGTACAACAACGGCATTAAGGAATTTGAAATTCCCTACAAAGACAACGTGCCCCACGGTGAAATCAAGCGCTGGACCGGGCTTGGAAACGTGGTCATGGTTGGCCAGTACAAGAAGGGGCTCAGAACCGGGAAGTGGACCAGCTTTTATGGCGACAAGAAGGTGGAAGCGGAGCGCTACTACAAAGACGACCACCCCGTAGGAGACTGGGAAGGTTGGCATTACAACGGCAACAAGGCCTTCGAGGAACACTACAGCGAAAATGGCGACACCATAGGCGTGTGGAAAAAATGGTCTAAGAGCGGAAAGCTCCAAGAAGAGAACAGCTGCCACGGGGGCGATAGCATAGGGACTATCGTAGAGTATTACGAAAACGGGAAAAGAAGGCATTCTACAAGCTGTAGATACGGTGTGTTCAACGGCCCACAAATCACCTACGCCGCAGACGAAAATAATTCCTGGCTTGTTTTAGAAGGTTACACGAACGGTGTTTTGGACGGAGCACGGGAATTTTACCTCCCCTCCGAAGACGGGTTGCTACCCTACAGACGAGAACGCTGGAAAATGGGTACTCGAGATTCTATCTGGCGGCTGGATGACGGCCACAAGCATTTTGTAATAGAAAGCGAGTTCGTGAACGGCACGGGAATCGGCTACGGCCAGTGCGAAGACAACTACGGAATGATCTGCGCCGAGACATCTTTTGTAGCGGGAGTCCCCGGCGGTACGCTGGACAGTAGCGCCATCTTGGGAACGGCAGTCAAGGGAGCTACCCTGTGGTACTACAAGAAAGGCCACGACCTGCGCTACGAAGAAATCTGGGAGAACGGCGAGATTGCCATAAGCCGAAGCTTCTACCCCGACAGCCTAGGCGGCAGGCTTGCAAACGAGGCCTTCTGGAAAGACGGCAAGCGGAACGGGATTCTGCGAAACTGGTACAAAAGCGGCGTGCTACGGGACAGCCTCTCCTTTGTGAACGGGGAACGCGTAGGCGAGCAGTTCAGCTACGACAGCACCGGCAAGCTTACCATCCACAAGACCGAGGCCGGCAAGAACCGCCCGGTGATCATGCACCTGCACTAGATTCCTAACGCAATCAAGCTACATCTCTTCGAGCTCTTTTCCCTTTGTCTCCTTAATGAACTTAGCCACGAAGAAGATACTGAAGATGGCACAGAGCGAGTAGATTCCGTATGTGGGGCCAACACCGATACCATCTTCGCCGGTGAGAACCGGGAATGTCCAGGTGACCACAAAGTTTGCAAACCATTGGGCAAGTCCGCAAACAGCAATGGCGATGGTACGGATGCGGTTGTTGAACATCTCGCCAAGCATCACCCACATAACAGGCCCCCATGTTGCCGCAAAGAAGGTGATATAGAGGTTTGCAGCAATCAACGCGATTACGGAGGCGTGTCCCGGCAAGCTTCCATCGGCACCCGCACTCATGAAGCAGAAAGTGAGCGTACTCAAGGTAACAGCCATGCCGATACTACCGATTAGCAGCAGGGGTTTACGGCCAATCTTGTCAATCAGCATAATTGCGACCACAGTCATCACCAAATTCACACCACTGGAAATCACACTCGTTAAGAAGGCGTCGCTCTCACCGAAACCAACGCTCTGCCAGAGCATAGTACCGTAGTAGAAAATCACGTTGATGCCCACCAGCTGCTGCAATATAGCAAGACCGAGCCCCGCCCACAGAATCGGCGAAACCCTTTCCTTGCCATCAATAATTTCAAGCATATCGGTAAATTTGGAAGGCTTTTTGTTTTTAAAAGTTGCCTGAATAGATTCAACTTCTTCATCAACCCCTTCAGGATTGATTTGCGCAATAACCTTCTTTGCCAAATCTAAATATCCTTTATGAACAAGGTAACGAGGTGATTCCGGAAGTTTCCAGGCGGCGTATCCGTAAATTACAGCCGGGATGACTTCGACCCAGAACATCACTTGCCAAGCCTTAATACGACCAAACATCGGGTTATTCGCCGACCCTGCAATTTGCACAATTAGGTAGTTCGAAAGCAACGCCACAAAAATACCAATCACAACGGCAAACTGTTGCATCGATCCTAGTCGTCCACGTAAATGAGCGGGTGCAGTTTCGGCAATGTAAATTGGGGCAATGATAGATGCCATGCCAATGCCAAGGCCTCCAATCACACGCCACATGATAAAGTCAGGAATGCCAAAGGGAATACCTGAACCGATGGCACTTAAAACGAAAAGGTCCGACGCAAAAAGCATGCAACGCACTCGGCCCAAGGCATCTGCAATTTTACCAGCAAAGAAAGCGCCGATGGCAGCGCCAATCAATGCAAGCGAAACAGACCAAGCCAGTTCATAATCCGTCGCATTGAAATGAGCCTTTAGAGCCCCATTTGCGCCGTTAATCACAGACGAATCGAAACCAAACAGAAATCCGCCTATTGCAGCGGACAAGGTAATCAAGACCACATGCCTAAGGCTAGATTTTGTGCCAGACATAGACTCCCCCTTTTTATGCGTATTCATCATAATATATTTGCAGAAAATGAAAAAAGACAACTAAAAGGGTAATAAATCGTCAAAATGATATTCCAAATTGGAATATTCACTCCCCAAAGTCCCTTAATTTTCAGGATTTCTTCATCGCTTTTGATGAATGTGGCGAGCCATTCAATAGTGCGGGCAGTTCTATTTTCTTTTTAGCGGCTGCCGTTTGCAAACACCACCGCTTCAAGGGGACGCATTTTTCCGGGTTCCGTATCGCCGTAATTCGAAACCACCAGCCTGTTTCCTGCTACGATTGCGCTGTCATACAAGGCTTCCGTTTCACTCAGATTGACGAGAACGGTGACGGTATCGTTTTCGCTGTCGCTTGCGAAGACCCTCTTGTATGCGAGAATCTGCTCGTGAGCAGCAAGAATCGGCATGAAGGTTCCCTGCGTGAGCGCCTTTTGCTGCTTGCGGATTTGAGCAAGTTTCCTATACCAGTTCAGCACCGATGCGGAATCTACCGTTTCGCTGAGTGCGTTTATGGTCTTGAAGTTTTCGTTCAGTGCAAGCCAAGGCTTGCCTGTGGTAAATCCGGCATTTGCGCTCGTATCCCATTGCATCGGGGTGCGGGCATTGTCGCGGCTGTAGGCTTGTACAAAGGCGATTGCCTGTTCGTGCGAATAGCCTTCTTGCAAAGCCAAGTTATATTGCGGCTTCGTGTTCACGTCGTCGTAAGCATCGACAGAATTCCAACTGACATTGCTCATACCGAGTTCCTGCCCTTCGTAAATAAAGGGCGTTCCTCGAAGCGTCAGCATAATTGTACCCATCACCTTTGCAGCAAGCACGCGATCAGCCTTTTCGCTAAAGTAGGCGTTAACCGAACGAGGCTTGTCATGATTCTCGAAGAATACCGGATACCAGCCGTTATTTGCCGTGGCGGCCTGGCTGCTGATGAGGGCGCTCTTGAGTTCCGGTATAGAAATCTTTTTAGCCTTGTGCCAGATGTCGCCACCCGACAGGTGGTTGAATTCGAACAGCATGTCAAATGCACCGCTTTCGCCCACCCAGAATTTGAGTAATGCGGGACCGACGCCATTTGCTTCAGCAACGGTAAAGACCCCCTTGCCTGCGACGGTTTTTTGCCTGAATTCGTAAAGGTAATCAAGAATGCCTTCTGTATTGACAGTCATGTCGTGAATGTTCACCATGCCGTCCGCGCCATCGGGCATGCCGTCTGCCATTTCGGCGGGTTTCTTGATGTAGGGAATGGCGTCGATCCTGAAGCCGCCCACGCCTTTTTCAATCCAGAAATTCGTGATGTCGTACAAGGCCTGTCGCACGTCGGGATTGGCCCAGTTCAAGTCGGGCTGCGCAGTGGCGAAGGTGTGCAGGTAGTATTGCTTGCGGTCTTCGTTCCACTGCCAGGCGGAACCGCCGAAAATGCCTCGCCAGTTGTTCGGCGCAGAACCGTCGGGCTTTGCGTCTCGCCAAATGTACCAGTCGCTCTTGGGATTGTCTCTGCTTTTCTTGGATTCCAGGAACCATTCGTTCTGATCGGAAGTGTGGTTGAATACCAGGTCCATCACGATTTTGATGTGGTGTCTATTGGCCTCTGCAACCAGAGAATCCATATCTTCCATGGTGCCGTAAAGCGGGTTGATCTTGTAGAAATCTGCGACGTCATAACCATTATCGACCATTGGTGAAGCGTACACCGGCGTTAGCCAGATACACCCGACATTCAGCGATTCTAGGTAAGAAAGCTTTTGCGTGATTCCCTTAAGGTCTCCGGTGCCGTTCCCATCGGAATCCATAAAGCTGTTCGGGTAGATTTCGTAGCAGACAGCCTGCTTCCACCATTCCATCGGGGCGGTCTCTGCGCTCTTTTGCGAAGCCGGGGCATTTTCCTGTTTCCCGCAAGATGTAATGCTTGCTGCAAGAACCGCCGCCAATGTCGCTGCCGAACAAAATGCAAACCAACCTTTCATAAGACACTCCATTTTCTCGGCAGCAAAGATAATTTTTTTGAAGCAGCTTAGATCTCTAGGGTCTCCTCGTCACTCTTGATGAAGGCGGTGAGGCGCTCAATGGTGCGCGAGAAGTCGCTCTTGAGGGAACACTCCCAGACGGTGGCCACTCGGTAACCCAGCAGCGATAGCTTCCAACCCGTCTTGACATCGCGTACTACGTTGTTCGTAAACTTGTCATTCCAAAAACTGCTATTGGATTTCGGGCGACTGGTAAGCTTGCAGCCATGCTGGTGCCAAAAGCAACCATTCACGAAAACCACCACGTTGTACTTCAAGATGAACAGGTCGGGAGAACCCGGCAGATCCCGCCGGTGCAGCCTATAGCGGAACCCAGCTTGAAATAGCGCCCGACGCACAAGCAGTTCGGGGCGAGTATCCTCGGAATGTACCGCCTGCATCATCTGCGAGCGGTTCATAGGGGCATGCTTTTTACGCTTACGGAGCATGGTAGGAAAGATAGGAAAAGAAGGCTGTTCCAAGTTGGAATAGAGTTTTTCGTGGCAAATCAAGGGACTATGGATTTTTTTTGAACAAATTTGCGGATATTAGAGTATATTTGGGCTATGAATTTCTTGAGCGCACAAACTGACCGTTTGGGCGGGTTTGCTTGTAAGCAGACTCGTAGTATTGCGTTACCCCCCCCCGTGTAAATTTTAGTTTACAAGGCTGCATAACGCAGCCCTCCCTTTTTGTCATCCCCGACTTGGTCGGGGGTCTCTTTCCCGCATTTATGATTTTTTACAAGGAGATGCAAAATGAAAAAAATCCTATGGACGCTTGCATTGCTGAATGTCATGGCGTTTGCTGTCCACCCTGCCCTGCAAGAGGCTATAGACTCCAAGAACTACAAGCAGGCTGAAAACCTGATAAAAAATGTAGGCATCAAAGACGTCTACTGCCCAGAAACACTTGCCGCAAAAGATGCCGATAAAATCTATGGCAAGGTGTTTGCCGAATCTATCAAGAGCCTGTTGGAAAATTGCGATGCGGAGTTTTCCAGAAACTATTTGGAATACAAATGCGCTGGTGGAAAGGACAAGGCCATGTGCTTGAATTTGATCAATTTAACAGACCCGAATTCTTGGCCAGAAACGTATGCAAAACAATTCTGCACAAAGAAAAACGTAGAAATTTGTGCTGCCGCCGTCGAAAAGATATCCGTTGAAAAATCCGTCCCATACTTGAAAGCCATAAAGGCGAATAAGTTGGCGGAGATGAAAGGAAATGATAATTCGATTGCAAAGACTATATCAGAATGTAGACGAATATGTGAAATAGGAAGAACGTTCAAATTGTCTGGACAACTTGATGACGAAATCTTTAAGAAAAGACAGGAGTGGCGGCGGGCGACAACCGTGCGTGAACAGCAAGGGATTGAGCAGCAAATAAGGCGATTGGAAAAAGAAAAAGTGGAGATTCGTTCTAATGATTATTGTGAAAAGTCGTGTCCCGGAAGTAGTCAATCCAAATCAAAATTAGAAAAATTTTCTCAATACTATTTTGAAAAAGGTTTTTACTCCTTGTCTAATGAAATCTCATCATATTATAAGAACATGAGCAATCCAATAATTCCTGAGTTGGCTGAAAACTGGTCAATTGTAGACAAACTTATTGACATTTCTCTAGATTTTTTTATGAAAAACGTTAAAGATGTTGGTTCCCAAAGTATCTTAAATACGGACTTTGGTCTTTTAAATATCCTTCTTGAAAGGCAGAAGGAATTAGCAAAACTTTATCCCTACGTCATAACAAAAAGATTCGTTATGGATACGCTGAAAGCATCATTTGCTAACGGGAAAAACATTAAAGAATCCGACCAGCTTTTTTATTGCAAAATCTATCCATCGCTAGAAAAAGAAACAGAGAAACTTTTTGGCAACAAAATATTAAATTGCAAAGCCCTATTGACGGACAATAAAAAAATATTCGAGCCTTGCCATGAGGGAGATTCACCACTGTTCGAGGGAAAGTTTCAATGTGAAGAAACCCTAAATGGATGGAAATATGTAGGAATGTTCCAACAAAAACGTGTGGGAAAGTATTTTATTATGACAGAACACGCATTTGACGCAGTAAAACATGAATGCCCTGCGGGATGGCGTTGGCCGAATTCAAATGAAATGGCATATGTCAAAACAATTGATAAAAATCAAGTTGTTTCGTGTATGAAAATAGAATATGAAAATGAAAAATGTGAAGAAGCAAACGAAGGAGAATGCTTTGATGAATATTGCTGCGAAAACGGCAGATTAAGAAAGGGAACAGATGTAGAATTGTCTGTGGGAAAAATATGCTCCATTTCTACGCAAGATTCTTTGTTCGTTGTTGGTGAAATTCCTTATTTGTGTGATAAAACTGGTTTTGTAGAAATAGAGCCAACTGACGAGAGATTTCTCCGTCTCCGCATTTTTGATTCAAGAGATGGGAAAATATATCGCAAGATAAAAATAGGAAACCAAATTTGGATGGCTGAGAACTTGAACTACGAAACAAATGGGAGTTATTGCTATGATAGAAATCCTACGAATTGCACAAAATATGGTCGTTTATATAATTGGTATGAAGCTCAAAAGGTTTGCCCGACGGGATGGCATTTGCCAAGCGAAGATGAATTTAACGCTTTATCCGCTACAGTAGGCGGAAAATCTACGGCAGCAAAAATGCTCAAATCTCAGACAGGCTGGAAACGCAACGGCAATGGTACCGATGCATATGGCTTCGCTGCACTGCCTGCTGGAGAGATGTACCGTAATGATTTTTCCAACTTCAGTGACAATGGCAATCACGCCTATTTCTGGAGTGCTACAGAGAATCCCTACACTGAGGGCGAAGCCTACCGCTACAGTATGAACCTAGATGACGATGCGTACCTATATAGTATTGGTAAGGGTCGCAATTGGTTTTCTGTTCGTTGTCTCAAGGACTAGGGTACATACCGCAAGCCCGTAGCGAGTATAGCCCGACCCGCGCCAGCGGGGAACGCCTCAAAAGAAATTAGTCAGGTGGTCAAAAATTTTGACCACCTTGCTATATTAAGGGCGAATTGCGCCTACTGAAGGGCAGCGCGTTGTCACAGTCCCTGCTATTTTCTATCTTTACGCCCGAAAATTTAATGCCCGTGGCACGGTGCCGCGGGGTTTCGGTTGGGACTGCCACGGCCTTCCGATTGAATCCCTCGTCCAGAACGAACTGGGCCTCGCCGGCGTTGCCGAAATCCAGAACCTGGGCGTCGACAAGTTCAACAAAACCTGCCGCAGCAAGGTGCTCAAGTACACGAGCGAATGGAAGAAGACTGCGCGCCGCATGGGCCGCTGGGTGGACTTTGACACGGGCTACAAGACCATGGACAAGAACTTCATGGAATCCGTGTGGTGGGTGTTCAAGCAGTGCTTCGACAAGGGCCTCATCTACCAGGGCTATCGCATCCAGCCGTACAGCCCGGCCCTCGCCACTCCGCTTTCGAACTTCGAAACCAACCAGGGCTATAAGGACCGTCAGGACCCGTCCCTCACATTGATTTTCCCGATTAACTCTAACGAGCCCAAGTTCAAGGACACGAGCATCCTCGTGTGGACGACGTCTCCGTGGACGCTTTATTCCAACTTCTGCATCGTTGTCGGCCCGGACATGGACTACAACCTCGTGGAACAGGATGGCAAGAAGTACTGGATCGCCGCAAGCCGTACCGCCGCCTACTTCAAGAACCCGAACATCGTGGATACCTGCAAGGGTTCTGAACTCGTGGGCAAGGACTACGAACCGCTTTCCCGAATCTCTGACGAATTCGTGACGCCGGACCAACTTTCTCGCCACTACAAGATTTATTTTATGGGAGGGGGAGGTATCCCCCTGGCTCGCACAGCGCAAGCGTCGTTGCTCGCCACCCCTACTGCGGGGCTCAGACGCCGCCCCGCAACGCCCCGCTTACCCTACCCACCCGCACCAAATGTCATGCCGCACTTGATGCAGCATCTCTTTCGCTCTAAATAATCTATATTATTTGCTGACATAGTTCGGCCATGATGTAAACCGTAGCCGGGCGTTTGGAAATTTGAGTTTCGACTCTTATTCTCTATTCTTGAAGTCTGGTAAATTTCAAACGTACACGAGAGTAAGACGAACGCTCACGCCCCAATCGGGCGTGGGTCGTTTTGTGCTTATCGTGTACCGGTTTACCAGAGCCTAAGAATAGGTGAGCATGAATGGCGACTCCACGCCTTTTTTGTTGCTCCGTCATTCTGGAGCGCAAAGCGCGATAGAATCCATACCTGCTTAGAGAAAAAGGTTGAAACAAAAGTTCAACCTTTTTTAGATGGTATTTGTATATGGCAAAAGGGCAAAAGAAGTCAAAGGCAAGCGAATCTTTGAGCTTGGAACAGATTCTTTTTAACTGTCGTGATTACTTGCGAGGCAACGCTTCGCTGAACGACAAACGCGACCTTCTTTTGACTTTGGTCTTTCTTCGTTTTATCGGGGAAAAGTTTGACGACGCCGTAGAAAATATCAAGGCCAGCCTAGCAAGCGAGGGACTGGATGTCAATAATCCTGAAATCATGAATGCGTTCTTGAATGACGACAGTTCCTTTGTGGGAGCGTACTTCTTGCCGGAGCATGCCCGCTGGAGTTATTTGCTTACGGTGGAACCCTCGAAATTGAACAGCCGCCTAGACGATGCCTTGAGCGCAATCGATACGAGCAGCAAGGCACTTAAGGGATGCACGCAACAGGGACTTTTTACGCAGTTGAATCTGGAATCCAGCGTCATCAAGAAAGTGGTGGACGAGGTGGATAAAATCAGCCACAAGAGGTTCGGTGTCGAAAAGGACTTGATTGGCAGGGTTTATGAATACTTTCTACGATCTTTTGCAATCACTGCGACAAAGGAAGACGGTGAATTTTATACGCCTCACGATGCTGTTGAGTTGATTGCCGCTTTCGTGGAACCTTTTGACGGAACCCTTTACGACCCATGTTGTGGTTCTGGAGGCATGTTTGTGCAATGTGCCAAATATGTGGAAGCCAAACAGGGCGACATTTCCCGAGTGAATGTTTACGGGCAAGAAAGTGACCCAGCTACATTCCGCTTGGCCAAGATGAACTTGGCGGTTCGTGGCATCAGTTATCACTTGGGTGAAAAGAACGCCTCCACTTTTACCAATGACCAGCACAAGGGAATGACCTTTGATTATATCATGGCGAACCCGCCATTCAACTTGAAAAGCTGGTATTCAAGCGAATTGCGTGATGATGCCCGCTGGAGCGGCTACCAGACACCACCAGAGAACAATGCGAATTATGCGTGGATTTTGCACATGCTCTCTAAACTCAATCCGGCAAAAGGCGTAGCGGGGTTCTTACTTGCCAATGGGGCGCTTGGCGATGACGACGCTGTTGAAATTCGTCACAAACTTATCGAGAATGACAAGGTGGAAGCCATTGTCGTTTTGCCTAGGGAATTGTTCTACACCACGGACATAAGCGTGACACTTTGGATTCTCAACCAGAACAAGAAAGGAGGCAAGTGGCATGGCCGCAAGCAGCGTAATCGCCAGAACGAAATTCTGTTTATGGATTTGCGACAATGGACCGAGAATTCGGTAAGCAAAGAACAGAAAAAGAAAGTGAAGCTGGTTGCCGAGCAGGTGGAACGTGCTGTGGAAATATACCACAACTGGCAAGATGAAAAAACGGATGGTATGAACTACGCAGAACCGGAACTTTACCGGAGCGTGGACAAGGCGGAAATTCAGCAGAATAACTGGAGCCTAGTCCCAAGTCGTTACATTGAATTCGTGGACCGCGATGGCGATATAGATTACAAGAAGGTGATGAAGACTTCCTGTGCGAAGGTGGCTGAACTTTTGAAGAGCCAAAAGGAGAATGAAAAGGCGTTGGAAAAAGCGTTCAAGGAACTGGGCTATGAAATCTAAGAATGCGAAAATTCCGATGGTCCCACTTGGGGACTACATTGAAGAATATGACAAAAAAAATACGGATAATAAAATAAAAGCAGTCCGTAGTGTGTCTGTGTATAAAGATTTTCGATTGACTAATGCGAAAGTCAATAAAGAAGAATTACGAACTTATAAGATTGTTCCTCCCGGTTATATAGCATATGTACAAACAACGAAAAATGAAAAATGTTTTGCAAATGCTTGGAATGATACGGGAGAATCTTATGTGGTTTCTGCAGTTGATAAGGTTATTAAATCAAAGAATGAAAATGCCTTAAATACCGGATTTCTACATATTCTTTTTAGATCTAAAGAATTTGACCGCTATGCTATTTTTAATTCTTGGGGTTCTGCACGAGAAGTTTTTTCATACTCGGATTTGTGTAATGTACAAATCCCGTTGCCGGATATTGATGTGCAAAGATCCGTTGTCGCCGCATATAAGAGCTTGAAAAATATCATTGAAACTAACGAAGCTTTGATTGAACCCCTCCAAAGCGCCTGCAATGCCTATATCGTTGATTTGAAGGCTAAATATCCAAAGAAGGAATTGGGACCCTACATCGAAGAATGTGATGAACGAAATACGGATGGCGGAGTAAAGCTTGCCCAAGGAATATCTAACGAGAAATATTTCCAGGAACCAAAGCAAGTTGCAGAAAACTCCAAGTCAGATAGAATTGTGCGGACTGGTCAATTTGCGTACAATCGAGCAACAACGCGTAATGGCGAAAAAATTTCCATAGCATTCAGAGAAGGTCCCGATTGTACGGTATCTTCTGCGTATGGTGTTTTTAAGGTCGTTGATGAAAATGTTTTAATGTCTCAATATCTTTTATTGTTCTTTAAACGTTCTGAATTTGATCGCTATGCGAGATATATGTCTAAAGGTAGTGCGCATGAATTCTTTGAGATGGATGAAATGCGTCGCGTCCAAATTCCCCTCCCTCCGATAGAAGTCCAAAAAGCCATTGTCGCTGTTTATAAGGGACTTGCCGAGGCGAAGCGAATTGCAGGCGAAGCCAAAGAAGAACTGAAAAAACTTTGCCCTGCTTTAATGCAGTTGGGGGCACATTCAACAAAGTAGGTTTCTCTATGGGTATTTTCTATGAATCCGATTACGAAGAAGCTCTTATCGACCTTTTGCAGGAGCAGGGCTGGGTATATACCCATGGTGCGTCAATCCATCGCAATAACCGCGATATCATTATCGAAAAAGACCTTAGGGGTTATCTGGAACGCTTGTCCCTTACCGAACACGAAATGGAAAGCGTTATCGATAGGCTGAAACATGTGCCTGGCCAGAGCGATTTCGATATTCTGCGCAATACCACGAAACTTCTACGGGACGGTTTTCGTATAGAACGAGATGATGGTTGCCCATACGATGTAGAATACATCAATTTTGACAGCTGGCATAAGAATTCTTTTCGTGTGGTAAACCAATTTGAAGTCGGTTACGGCACCAGGGACGATGTCCGCATTCCGGATGTTTTGCTCTTTGTAAACGGAATACCCCTCTGCATATTCGAACTAAAGAATCCTGTCAATGAAAATGCGACAATTGCCGATGCGTACGAGCAAATCCACAAGCGTTATCGTCGCGATATTCCGCACTTGCTGCGCTTTTGCCCGCTCTCATGTGTCAGCGACGGCGTGAAGACTCGCCTTGGAACGACTTACACTCCGTATGAACATTACTACGCCTGGAAAAAGGTTAATAACGAAGACGATGTGGCTCGTGCGGGCATAAATGAACTCAAGACGATAGTCGCCGGTGTTTATAACCCAGAACGCTTCCTGGAAATCCTTCGCGATTATGTCTATTTTCCGGATGAAAGTTACGGGAAGGAAGAAGAGATTGTATGCCGTTATCCTCAGTTCTTTGCGACGAGAAAACTCCGCGATAGCGTTGTTTCTGCAAGTCATATACAGGGTGGTGATGGAAAAGGCGGCACATACTTTGGAGCTACAGGCTGCGGGAAAACTTACACAATGGCTTTCTTGGCTCGCCAACTTGCCATCCGTTGCCCAGAACTCAATGCACAAGGCGGTTCACCGACGGTCGTCATGATTGTGGACCGTGACGAATTGCAGACTCAAGCCGGTAAATTGTTCTTGCGCTCCGAAGATTTTCTTTCTTTGGGTGCAGCAAAAGTCATTGCCGACCGAAACGAACTTCGAACGGAACTTTCTGCAAGGACATCTGGCGGATTCTTCATTTGCACCATACAAAAGTTCTGCGAAGAAATCGGGCTCCTTTCGGAACGCGGCAATATCATTTGCTTTAGCGACGAAGCGCACCGGACGCAAATTCACTTGAACAAAACGCTAAAAATCAAGACCAAGAAAGAAAAAGAAGACGATGAAATAGGAGCCTTTGTTTCCAAACCCTATGCAGAACATTTGCGGACTGCGTTTCCCAATGCCACATTTGTTGGTTTTACAGGGACACCTATTGACGAGACCATTCAGGTGTTTGGTAAAATTATCGACAGCTACAATATGCGTCAGGCTGTAGAAGATGAAATCACGGTGCCTATCAAGTATATTCCCCGCATGGCAACGGTTACTATCGATGAAGAACAATTAAAGAAAATAGACGAATATTACAAGCAATGTGCCGAAGAAGGTGCAACCGACGCGGATATAGCCAAGAGCAAACAGGCCATGTCCAAAATGGAAATCATTATTTCCGACGGAGAACGCCTGAACCGCCTCGCTTTGGATATTATCAACCACTACGAAAACGCTTGCAACAATAAGCCCGACGTAATTCAAAAGGCAATGATTGTATGCAGTAAGCGTGAAATTGGTTACAAACTTTTGATGAAGATAAGAGACCATCGCCCTGATTGGTTTGTAGAATGCAAGACTTCCGGCGATATAAGCTTGACGGACGATGAATTGCGCAAATTGCCCGAAGTTCCGAGAATCGCTATGGTTGCCACCCGCGGCAAGAATGACGATAAGGCGATGTATGATTATCTTGGTGACAATAATCACCGTAAACAGCTGGAAGACTCCTTTAAACTCGAAAAGTCCAACTTCCGCATAGTCCTTGTTGTAGATATGTGGATTACGGGCTTTGATGTTCCCTGCCTTACATACCTGTATAACGACAAACCCTTGCAAAAACACACCTTGATTCAGACGATTAGCCGTGTGAACCGCAAGTATTCTGGAAAATCCGAAGGCTACATTATAGACTACATCGGCATTTATGACCAGATGATAGACGCCATGAATCGGTATGGCGGCGATAATTTTGGACCCAGTGAAGACGATGTTAATCAAGCGATGGAATCGCTGATTGTGGAGTTGGAAATCATCAAGGGTTTGTTCAACGGCTTTGATTTGGATCCGTTCATGAGCGACGATGTCAAGCCCATGGCTCGTTACGAATGCTTGTCCAACGCGGCGGAATTTATCCAGACATTGAATATGGAACTGAATACGGAAAAGGGAAATTCCGTAAGCAAGGTGTCGCCGAAAACATTTTTCCTTTCTCATGTAAAACGTTTGCGTGCCGCATACGATATATGCCAGCCATCGGGTCGCATGACGGAACTGCAGTTGACGCTTAGTCAGTGCTTTATGGCTGTTGCCGGTTTCCTCCATAAGACTTCCGAATCTGTACATGATACCGAGAGTATGAATCGAGCGGTTTCCAAGATGGTAGAAGAGGCTTTGAAATGCAATGCGGTTGTGGATATCTTGGAAGGCGGGGTTGAAGAGAATATCTTTGACGATACATTCGTCGAAAAACTAAAGAACGTGAAACTGCCGGCAACTCGATTGGAAGTTCTTGTTAAGATGCTTCGCCGGGCTATTCGCGACTATAAGCAGGTCAATAAAATTGCCGCAGAAAAATTTGAAGAACTTTTGAAGAGAACCTTAGAAGAGTATCATAACCGCCGTAGTTTCTTGAACGAAGAAGAGGCTTCTGCGACGCAAAGTGAAACCATTGAGGAAATCATCAAGGCGGCTACTGACCGAGCCTTGGAACTTTTGAAGGAACTTGGCGAGGATAAGGATAGTTTTCGGAAGATGGGACTGACTTTTGAGGAGAAGGCCTTCTATGATATTCTTATAGCCATGCGCGATAAGTATAATTTTGAATATGGCGAAGACGGCCCCAACGGAAATGAAAAATGCAAGAACCTTGCTAAGAAAATCAAGGAAATCATAGATGTGCAGTCTTCATTTGCGGATTGGCTGAACAATAGTAACGTTCGTAAAAAGCTTGCCCAAGACATCAAAATTTGTCTAATCAAGAACGGATACCCTCCGACATACTCCCAGGAAGTCTTTGACCAAGTTATGGGACAGGTTGAAAATTTCAAGAAAGGGTAGATTTACAATCCAAACAGTTCCGGCTCGTTTTCAATCAAATCTTCGGCAAGATATTTCGCGTCCAGATTTTCGATTCCCAATTCGCGATTGGTAATTTGTGCGGAAAGTTTGCTTTTGTAAAAGATGTCCATTGCCTGTCGTAAATCAAGATGTTTCATTTCGGCAATGCTCTTGATAATGTCCTGTTCAAGATTCTCGATATAGACAGCTTCGACCTCAGAGATTTCGCACCTCCAATATATGGTGTTCCTTGTATAAGACAAGTGTATTCAAAGCATCTTGATTTAGAAAACAATACTGGTCGTTGGGTTTATTTCAAAACGCCTTTTTCACGAGCAAGTTCCGAAATGTCATCAACCATCGCTTCTGCACCTAGCGAGTGCAAAACATCGTAACACTTGACAATGTAATTGTCGAGAATGCCGCATGAATTTAACATACCGTAAACCCTGCCTGGAGAGACTTTCCAGGCATTTGCCAGCTTATGGAAAAAAATTGTAAAATTCAAGACTTTGACATCCATACTCTGAATATAACTTTTTTCGGTTAAATGACTATAATGGGCTGTTTTGGATGCTTCTGTGGTAGTCTATATTGCCGCATCAGTCTCTATTTTCTAAATTTACGCCCGAAAAAAACAAAGGGTAACCCATGTTTCGTGAAGTAAAGAAAGAAGAGACGTTTCCGCAGATCGAAGAGCGTGTGCTCGGCTTGTGGGATAAGGATGAATCGTTCAAGAAGTCGCTGGACTCCCGTCCGGAAACTGA
>CAMHOW010000023.1 GCA_946186895.1 uncultured Fibrobacter sp. | reverse complement strand
CCGAGAACCCGGGGTTCGAGGTCAACAGCGCGTTACTCAGCCGCTGCCAGCTGATTCTTTTTGCACCCTTAAGCAAAGAAGATTTACGCACGCTGATTTTCAGCGCCCTGCGGGACCACCCTCGCGGATTGCAACTGAAGGATGTGGAAGTCGAAGACGCCGTCGTGGAAAAGCTCATCGCCCAGTCCGATGGCGACGCCCGCTTTTTGCTAAACCAAATCGAATGGATTGGCAAGAACCTGGGAGACCGCAAGGTTATCGACGAAAAGCTCCTGGAAGAATTCCAGTACAAGAAGCCCCTGCGTTACGACAAGAGTGGCGAAGAGCATTACAACCTGATTTCGGCCCTGCACAAGTCGGTACGCGGAAGCGACCCCGATGCAGCCCTCTACTGGATGCACCGCATGTTGCAGGGCGGCGAAGACCCGCGTTTTATTCTGCGCAGACTGATGCGCATGAGCATGGAAGACATCGGGCTTGCTGACCCCAACGCCATACTGCTGGCCACTGCCGCTCGCGAGGCCTATGACTTTATGGGCATACCCGAAGGGCTTATCGCCCTCGACGAACTGGCAGTGTACCTGTCCCTTGCCCCCAAGAGTAATAGTCTGGAACTGGCAGGCATGAAGGCAGACCAGATCGTAAAACAGACGGGTACGCTTCCTGTGCCGCGGGCCTTCCGCAATTCCGTGACCAAGGTGGGCGAAAAACTAGGCTATGGTGTTGACTACCAGTACGACCACGACAGCCCGGGTGCATACTCCGCGCAGGAGCACCTGCCCAAACAGCTGGAAGGCACCGAGATTTACCAGCCCAAGCCCTACGGCAAGGAAAAGGCGCTTGGGGAAAGGCTCGCGCAACTAAAGCAGATTAAACGAGAACGAAATTCTAAATAGGAGATCCCCGCCTGCACGGGGATGACAAGGTGGAAGCGGGGATGACAAGTGAGGGGCGCGGGGATGACAATAGGGCTCACTTCTTCACGAACTTGAGGCCTACCCAAACGCCGTAACCGCTCTGTCTTTTAATATCACTATCAAAAGCACCATTGGCAAGAATATCTGCCCCAGCGGCAAAACCGAGGTTGAGTTGTTCCAACACGGGATAAAGGTAACCTGTTTCAATCATAAAACCAGGTCCGAAGGAATCAATGCCGCCGCCATCACCCACAAACAAATTGACTGCGCCAACTATGTAGATATTCTTGGTGGCATTTGCGGAATGGCGGAAGGGGTAGAAAGCAACACCTGGGCCACCGCCCAAAAAGGAGGATCTCGGTCGAACTTTATAGTCTTCTTCGCGGCCATAAACACTTCCATCGGTTTGTTCTAGTTCTAAATTTGCGAAAATGGCAAAGACACCCTTTATCAAACAACCAAACCGCACTGAGAACAAGGGCCCAAAGCCCATATAACTAATTTTCTTTTCATCGGCAACAGGCTTTCCACTAAGAGATTTCTTGTTACACACATAACGTCCATCGGGCTCAAAATGGCATCCTGTACCTGCCCCCGATGTTTCACGAACTATCTGGTCCGCCCAAAGATAACGTAGAGCTACACCTACCGTAGCGTCAAAATAGAAACTACTTCTACGCCTTTGCTTAGGCGCAGATTCCTCGCCAAAAGAGGGCACCACCAAAAGAACGACCAACAAGAGCAGAAGCTTTTTCATAGATTGCCCTTATTCCCTATAGATGGTGTAAACCGTAAAGTCGTCTTCTTTGTCGGGGCCTTGCCCACTAAGATGGTTAATGGCATGCCATGGATGACGGTGTCCGTCAACAAGATTCGAATCGGACTGATTTTCTTTCCAGCGGTATATACGACTCCCTAAAGAATCCAGAATCAAATCATTCATCAACCGGCGAGAATAAAGGTTGCTAAGGGAAAGGGATTCGGGAACAGCGACCAAATCAATCTTATTGCATTGAACAGACTCGACATGCCAAGGATTCTGCTCTGTAATACTCGCATAGAAATTCTGAGACTTACAGGCACTAGAATCGCCGATGTCGCTCAATGCCACTCCCCAAAAACTAGACGTAGTAATAGCCCCTTTGATGTTTTCATAGTTATCGCCGTCATTGACAATGCAGTAAACCGTCGTATCCGTATAGGGCGTATCGTAAACGGTATATCCATAGCATCCATGCGACCGATTACTTGTAAACGGAACGGCACAATCCTTTTCGCTAAATGTGGTATCGCGGGTAAAGGCACTAAACGTAGTGCTGTCCGGGAACTTGAATTCAAAGGTGTCGCCATGGAGCTCGTACATTTTGATAAAAGCGGACAGATCTACGTCAAATGTTTTTTTCTTGTTCTTGCGGTCCACCAGGGTAAAACGCAAATGGTCGTCGTCATCTATGGGAATTCGGGCAAACTTTTCTAGAACAGCCCCGTCGTCCTTTACGTACAATGAATTAAAACGCTCGTAGGAATTCTTGTTCCTTTGGGGCAGGTGTCTTAGGGAATCGCTTTTGCCGTACTTGAGGCTATCCACGCAGAACGTACTGAGTTCTGTCGAATCTTCTCCGGGAAGGAACTCACAATCCAGCGTATAGAGTTTTGCCATCCGAGAGTCGGCAGAGCCGTTCAACTGCAGTTCCAATGCAAAAGACGTGGGCCGTTGCAGAACCTCGGTAGAAGGCTTGCAAACATAAGATTCACAATAACTACGATACATGTAAGAATCGTCGCCACTACAACCGACAAGCCACAATAGCACCATTCCCATCCACAGGTATTTTATCGTTTTACAAATCATACCGTAGACTCCACCTAAAGGAAATATACTCTTTTCCCTAGAACTGCTCCAACAGCTTGATGCGTTCCGGCGTATCGGGGTGGGTACAGAACATGATGTTCGCCTTGGCTACCCAACCTGTAAGTTTCATGTCGTTGTCAAATTCTTCGTCAGGGTGGATAATGTAAAGCTGGGCCACGTCACTTCTGTGAACATTATCGAGGCCAGGGTTATCAGATATTTTCTTCAAGGCCGAGGCTAGGGCTAGCGGATCGCCACAGAGTTCGGCGCCACCGGCATCGGCAACGTATTCACGTGTACGGGAAATGGCCATACGAGTAAGCCAGCTGAAGAAATATCCGACGGTGCTCCATACGATAAGCGCCACCAGAAACAGGATGATTCCAAAAATGGCGCCACCGCCGCCGCCATTTTTTTTGCTGCGGTTGGTGGTGCGGCGGCGGGGCCCGGTGAGCAGCCCCATAAGCATTCGCACTGCCATGGACCGGATGGCCGCAAAAATCCCGACGAATACGATACACACCACCATCAGGCGGGTGTCACGGTTCTTGATGTGGGTCAGTTCGTGCCCGATGACGGCGGCCAGCTCCGCATCGTCTAATTTGTCTATAAGTCCGGTCGTAAGCGTGATTGTGAAAGACGGGATATCTACTCCGCTGGCAAAAGCGTTCAACTGATCGTCTTCGACGATATTGATTTGGGGCATCTCGATGCCCCCTGCGATGCAGAGGTTTTCTACCAGGTTATAGACCCGCAGGTTGTCCTTGCGTTCCGTAGGCTTCGCGTGAGTGATGTGACGGATGATGGCGGTGTTCGTGCAGTAGGCGACAATGAACCAGAGCCCCGTCATGCAAAGCGTGAAGGGCATGGCGTCCTTGAAATAGTACCAGATGATGGGCCAGTGGAAGGTGGCGGCCTGGGGGCCCGGCGGGCAGGCCCCGTCCCAACAGAACCAGCCGAAAAAATCTAGGGTCATAATCGCCAGGAGAACCATCCCGAGAAGAATCACGGGAAACATGCAGAGCAGGATAACCGTATTGCGGTTATTCCTCCAAATCTGGGTCTGGATACCGACGTACTTCATAGAAATGTGAGATCACACTCCACATTTTTTCATTATTAGAAGCGTACCTCGGGGGCCTTGTTGAGAGTCTCGCGATTTTCGGTTGCCTCGTACATGGGAGCACGCTTGAAACCGAACATGCCAGCCACAATGTTGCTGGGGAACACTTCGCAGGCGTTGTTCAATTCGCGGGTGGTGGAATTGAAGAAGCGGCGGGCGGCGGAAAGCTTGTTCTCGATGTCGGCCAGTTCGTTCTGCAACTGCAAGAAGTTCTGGTTGGCCTTCAGTTCGGGGTAGGCTTCCAAAGAAACACGGAGTCCGGCCAGCGCACCGGAAAGGGCCTTGTCCGCCTGGACCTTCTCATCTACCGTGGTGGCGTTCATGGCGGCGGCACGGGCGGCGGTCACCTTCTCCAAAGTTTCCTTTTCGTGAGTGGCGTAACCCTTAATGGTGTTCACCAATTGGGGCACCAGATCAAAGCGCTGCTTGAGCTGTACATCGATATTTGCAAAGGCATTCTCGCGATTGTTACGAAGCTTCACCAGGCCATTGTACATGGAGATGAACCAGGCAATAAGAACAACTACCACGATGGCGACAACGATTCCGATAGTCATAAGGTCTCCTTTGTTGCAGACTATAATACATAGTATACAAAAAACAGATAAAGCCGCAAATTTATTCTTCAATTTTCCCTTGACAAAAACAGGAAATTTTACTATAATTGGCCAGCTTTCCCCCACAACCATTTTTTTATTGAAATTTTTTTAGGGATATTGTACCCGGTTTTTCTGGGTATGATTTGTTTCGCCGCGTCCCTAGCCGGTTGTGTTTATTATAGGAGAGGTAAAATATGAAGAACAACGGATATTTCCAGGACATCGCCCAGCAGCTCATCCAGAACGGTGCTAAACCGGCCATCGAAAGCGATACCGCCCCGTTTTCCAAGCTGAAAATGCTGGAATTCTGGGTCAGGCTATTGCAAAATGACGTGGGTTACCTGAACCCTAAGGCGGTATTCAGCCTCATGGATACCCAGTCCCTGTTCCCTGTCATCCAGGAAATTGTCCGTGACGAAATGGAAAACACCTCCCCTGAAGAGGAAGATAGCCCCTACGTAAGCTCCTTTGCTGGGAGGCATGGCAAAGTTTTTCTGGAAAACTACCCCAATGGTGACTACTACAGGGACGGTAAGAAAATCATCGGCCGTATTTCAGCACTGCGCACCGACATGGTCTCTCCGGAAAAGTGGATGCAGTTGCAGCAGACCATTGCTCCCTATTTCATCAATTACGCCATCGAGGAACTGAAGAAAGGTGGCGACCCGAATGATTCCACCATGAAGCGCATCCAGTCCCTCCAGGACCTGTGCCAACTGAACGACGACGAGATTAACATCATCTTATTCCTGTGGCTGGTGAATCGTGACGAAATGTCCATGCTGGACGAAAAGAGGTTTCTGCAGCGTAGCCAGAAATTGCGCTTTTTCAACAAGGACGTTTCCCTGCTGCTAACAGCCACAAACCTCTCCGAACAGCGGTTCTCCGAACTGACCGGATTCGACTCCAGGCTCCAGAGACTGTACATTATAAATACTGAACTGGAATTGGATCACGAAGTAGAACTGCATCTGAACGGCCAGCAGGAATGTACACAATTGGGCGATATCGAGACCGTCGAACCTTCGCTCATTCCCTTCGATGCCCTCACCAAGAACCGTCCCGAGGCAGAAATGCTCGTGTACCTGCTGGCCCATCACGACAGGAACAAGGCGCTGAACATCCTGTTCTACGGTCGGGCCGGCACCGGCAAGACGGAACTCACCAAGGCCCTCGCCGAAGCGACCGGGCTCCCGCTGTACTCTATCAGATCCTGCCCTGAATCCGAAGGCCTACTCGGACCCAAGACGAACATCCGGGAATCCATTCTGCGGCACCGGCTGCGCACGCTCCAGCTGGCCGCCATCCAGTTCGAAAACCAGAACGCCATTATCCTCGTAGACGAGGCGGACCAGATTCTGAACGGCCTCGAGAAGGGGATGCTCAACATGATCATGGAAGAAATCTACACCCCCATCGTCTGGATTACCAACAACATCCGCTCCATAGAGGAAAGTACCCGTCGCCGTTTCGATTTTTCCATGGAATTCAAGAACTTCAACGCCGAAAAGCGCGCCGACCAGCTACGTTCTGTCCTGGCAACCCTCAATGTGCCCGATATGATCAGCGAAGAGGATATTAAGTCCATCGCTGCCGAATTCCCCGTGACCGTCGGTGGCTATACCTATGCCGCCCAGCAGGCCATGCATATCGCAAGCACCGACAAGGGACTTGCCGTAAACGTGATGCGCAAGATGCTGGAGGCCCATGCAAACCTGCTGAACATCAAATGCGACAACAAGCGTGAAAAGACAACCCATGCCCCCGCCTACACATTCTCCGGTATCAACATCGATGGCGACATCGACGAGGTTATGGAAATTGCAGAATGCTACAACGCCCAGTGGGACAATCTGGGCGACAAAACGGCCCCCCGTTCCCTGAACATTTTACTCTACGGCGCTCCCGGCACCGGCAAGACGGAATTCGCTCGTTTCCTCGCCCGAAAGCTGAACCGTAACCTGATTATCAAGCGTGCCAGCGACCTGAAGGGCATGTTCGTAGGTGAAACCGAAATGAGAATCCGTGCAGCTTTCGAAGAAGCGGAAGAGTCCTACTCCATACTGCTCTTCGACGAGGCCGACAGCATGATTTCGGACAGGAGTAACGCATTCCAGAATCACGAAGTGAGCCAGGTGAACGAGGTTCTCACCCAGTTGGAAAACTTCAACGGCATCTTCATCGCCTCCACCAACTTCAACGGCAACCTGGATACGGCATCCCGCCGCCGGTTCGCCCTGAAGCTCAAATTCAACTATCTGAATTCCGAAGGCATTGAGAACATCTGGAAGTCTTTCTTCCCTACCCTAGATTGCCCGGAACAGATCAAGGAATTCAAGATGCTCGCCCCCGGCGACTTCAATGCGGTCTATTCCAAACTCCGCTACTTGCCCGCCGAAAGACTGACCCCCGAACGCATCACCAAGGAGCTGGAAAAAGAGCTCGAGGCCAAGGAGAATCGTCCCAACCGCAAAATGGGTTTTTAGGGACTTTCGCTTTACATTTTTCAGCCAAAAGACGATATATAAAAGGGTAACTACATGAAAGAAAAGTATTTTAAGAATGTTCTCAAGGGTCTCGCCGAGGATTTCACCGCCAACGAGATCCAGCTCAATTTTATCGTCCTCAAGGGGTACGAGTACTGGCTCCGCGTACTGCGCACCGAAAAAAGAAGGCCCGACACCGACGACTGCCTCAGCATACTGCCCCGAAAAAATGCCGAAAATGTACTGATGGACGTGGTGCAGCACTTCGAAGCATTGAACAAGTCCGAGGACTCCTTTGCCAAAAATGCTGGCCAACGTAAAAGATATACAGACGACCTAAGTAACTTTGAGATAGATGACGACGACTTTCTGTTCGACCACAATAAGCCTATGGCCTACAATAAACGTCGAAAAACCATCAACGCCATCAAAAAGTTCATCGAAACGGAGGATTACAGTTGCGAGCCCCGAGTTATCGGAGGCAAGTACTTGGACAACGAGATGATTTTCGACGCCGCGGCCCAAAAGGTCTTTTTCGAGAGTTTCCAGCGGGAGCTGTACCAGTTGCTGAAAGAAAATGCAGACAACAAGGAGGACACTTACCTCAAACGTATTAAAATCGTCCAAAAGACATTCAGTCTCAGCGAACTGGAAATGGAAATCACCCTTTTCGCATGGATTTTCTTCAACAAGGAAATCTGTGAAACTATCAACGGTCTCGTAAGGACCCAGAATCGATTCAGCAACACCAACGTCATTGAAATTTTCCCAAAACTTTATCCAAACGTGGATACCGAAAAGGTCCTCTCCAATGACGGCACCATAAAGAAGATGAATATTCTGGACGACGACCTGGATATTTCCCGACGCATCGGGTTCTTTCTGGACGGACGTTCCGGCAATGACCTGGATTCCCTATACTGCCGAACCTACCAGGGAAACTGTGTTCCCTACAGCGAACTGAGCCGCGACAAGCCCGAAGTGGAACTGATGTACGAGATGCTCAAAAACAACCCCACCGGCAAGGGACTCAACATCTTTTTGTACGGGGTAGAAGGTACCGGCAAGACCGAGCTTGCCAAGTCCATCGCCAAGGAGCTGGGGCGCCCCCTGGTCATGACCATCGTACGTACTGAAGGCACCCATAAAGAAAACCGGAACGGCTCTGTCCTTAGCGAAAGAATGGGCACCATCCTCTTTGCCGCCAACAAGTACAAGAACCAGAAGGCCATTCTGCTCGTAGACGAAGCAGACATCATTTTGAATTCCTGCGAGAAAGGCGCGCTCAACTTTTTCCTGGAGCAGATCAGGGTTCCCGTCATCTGGATTTCTAACGAAATCCAGTTTATCGAGCCCAGTTCGCTGCGCCGTTTCGACTATTCCATACAATTCGACCGTCCCGACTCCGAAATGCGTCTCGGAATCTGGAACTCCGTCATCCGCGAGCAAAAGGCCGAAGACCTGCTCACCCCCGACATGGTGAAGAGATTCGCCACCGAGTTCCCCATTACCGCCGGCGGAATCACCCAGGCCATTTCTGGAGCCAAGATGCTGAAGCAAGCGGGCAGCGCCATAGAAACATCCGCCGCCGTACGCCAGATTGCCACCGCCCAGGCCGATCTGATGGGGCTACCGCTGGAATACGCCAACCGCGATACAGAATCCCACGCCCCGAACTACATGCTGAATGTTCTGAACATCGACAACAACCTGGAACGCATCCAGCGGGTGCTCAAGTCCTTTGACGACAAGTGGAAAACCATGGAGGATAGCGACCGTCCGGATTCGCTGAACGTACTGTTCTACGGTGCTCCCGGTACCGGCAAGACCGAGCTTGCCAAATATGTAGCGAGAACCCTCGGGCGCAAGCTGCTCATCCGCAAGGCCAGCGATATTCTGGGGTGTTTCGTAGGCGAAACCGAAAAGAAGATCCGCGCCATGTTCCGCGAGGCCGAAGACAAGGGTGCCATCCTCTTCTTGGACGAAGCCGACAGCATGCTCCAGGAACGTGGTGGCGCCACTCACAACTGGGAAGTGTCCCAGGTCAACGAACTGCTGACCCAGATGGAAAACTTCAAGGGCATCTTCATTGCCGCCACCAACTTCAACGGCAACCTGGACCAGGCCTCTCGCCGTCGCTTCGCGCTGAAAGTCAAGTTCAACTATCTGAAGCCCGAAGGCATCGAGACTCTGTGGAAAGCGTTCTTCAACGATATCCCCTGCCCTGCCGAAGCACGCGAGCTGAAGGCTCTCGCCCCCGGCGACTTTAACGCCGTCTACAGTTCTTACCGGTTCCTGGACGAATCCGAAAAGACTCCGGGGAACATTTTGCACGCCCTGCAACACGAGATCAACAGCAAGGATACTCGCGAGGGCCGCCGCATGGGACTGTAAACGTTCGCCTCCTAAAATACCTCCGTGAACAAAAAAAACACCTTGACATTTGTCAAGGTGTTTTTCTTCCAAGACTGTCTCCGTTTAGAACGGGCGCTGATACAAGCCATTCAAAAGCTGGCTGTACATGGAAAGCAGGATGTCAGAGAAATAACTGGTTGAACTATTGGAGGGCCACTTTTGGTTAACCGCAGCCGTACACTTGTTCAACCAATCCGTATTGCCAGAGATGCCCGTAAGGCACCAGGCCGCAAGCCATTGGTTAGGAACGGCAGAACCGCCCTTCAAGTCTGCACCAACGCTGGTATTCCAGGAATACATCTTAGCGAGTGCCAAACTTGTCGGATCGCCATTAGCCCTAGACGGATCGGCAATGAATGCGTTCAGCTTATCCAAAATGGCCTTTGCACGTTCATCCTGGAACCAGTAGTAATCCCAAGCGATACGCCACGGAATACGGACCGACTCCTTATTGAACAGGAAGTACGTACTCTTCGCAGAATTGTTCGGCGGGTTCTTGGCTGCACCTGCGGCATCGCTCCAATCAGGGAACACCCCGGTACCCGCATCCTGAACCTTTTTCATGTAAGCATACATATTGTCCAGCACACCCTTCCAGTTGTGGGCGTTATCCACCATAGCGAACAAGCGCAAAGCGACCGGAGAGAAATAGCTCAGGTTAAAGGTGGGATCCTTTTTCCAAATGTCCGTGTCACCCGAAAGCAATAACAGGCTAGTCTGTTCAACTTCCTGTTCCCAGATGCCCTTAATAATTACCAAGGCATCGTTCAGGTAATCCTGAACGCCCGTCTTGTAATGCATCAAGACAAGGGAAGCTGCGATATCCAAATCCGCATCGGTAGCGCTAGAACGGTCAGTGATGCTATACGTAAAGCCCGATGTAAGCCAAGGAGTGAACGGCGAGCCCGTATACGCCCTCAACGCACGAGAGAAATTCCACAATGCATGGAAGGTTTGCGTATCGCCCTGGAAATAGCTCAGGACCATGCCATAGCCAATGCCTTCGGATACGGTACAACCACGGCTTGCCATATTGCTGTTGGTCGTATTTACCGTGCAAGCGGAATTACCATTCTGAGCAGACCAAATGACGCGTCCTACAGGGTCATAGCCTCCAAAGACTTCGTCAAACTTATTGGCAATACTCTGATAATACTGGGCCTCGGCGGTCTTAGTCACAAAATGCCATTCAAGCCACTTATTGTAGACGGCACTAGCGGCTTCCTTGTTGGCAGAAGTCGACAACGCCACCGGAGAAACGTAGGCAGCACTTCCGCCACCATCAGACGGATTAGTTCCCGGATTCGAGTCACCACCCGGCTGCGGGTTACCTGGATCCGTTGGCGTTGTGCTATCGGATGAGCATGCCATCGTCAAAGCCAGCATACCACAAAACACTGGCCACAAAAGCTTCTTCAAATTCATAGGAATCCTCATTGAGTTTATGCTCTAAATATATATAAAATGCAACCTTAAATCAAAGTTGTAATAAAAAAAAGAGAGGGAGTGAAAACTCCCCCTCAAAGAAACTAGATGTGTTCCGTGATTACTTCACCAGGATCTTCTGGCTCATGTTCACAGCCTTGCCGGCAATGCGAACCATGTAAACACCGGCATCCAGACCCATCAGGTTCATGGAAGAAGCGGCAGAGCCCTTCATCACAATCTGACCCTGGAGGTTCAGGATTTCCACCTTGGCACTGGAGATGCCAGAGAAGGAAAGGGTGCGACCAGAGAGGATAGCCTTGGCGGTGGACACGGAGAAGTCACCGATTGCGGCAGGAGCCGGAGTCGTACCGCTATCGCCACCCGGAGTAGTGTTGCCACCCGGAGTGGTGTTGCCACCCGGAGTAGTGCCACTGTCGCCAGACGGAGTAGTGCCGCTACCAGCGGTAACCGTACATGCACCACCGGTGTAAGGTCCGATAGACATGATGTTGAACGTGTTGGCACCATCCTTACCCTGGACCTTGAACTTCACGGCGACCAGCTTGGTGACGGCGTCAGCAGTGGCGATCTTTGTCTTTGCCCAGTTCGGCTGCTGGAATTCAGACCAAGGGAGCTCCAGCAACTTGCCCTTACCAGCAGGAAGGGCTGCAGCCGGGTTAGCGCTACCGATGGCGTCATCGCCAGCCTTACCGAGACCCAGTTCGAGAGTTGCAGCGGCAGTACCGTCAAAGTCATAAGCGATGCAGAGGCCACCCCAAGCAGTAGCGTCGGCCTGTTCATCGTTTTCGCCCTTGACGTTGAAGCCAATACCAACGAACGGATCATAGGTCAGGGTACCCTTAGACAGGTTGATGGTACCGCAGACACCCTTACACATGTCGATAATGGGGTCCAAGGCATCAGTGGAGTAGTCGTTACCCTTGGCAGTCGGCCAAGTAACGCTAGACTGACCACCGTCAGCATCGTCCGCATAATCAAACCAGTAACCGGCCTTGTTCAATTCCGGATCCGGATCGCCGAAACCAGTATTCACCTGGTAGGAACCAGCGACACCACCGACCCATGTTTCGAAGCCAAATGCAGCGGCGGCCATAGCTGCAGAGGCAAGTATCATTTGCTTTTTCATAGTTCTCTCTCTTTGTTATGCCCAGTACGGGCGGGTTTGTTCTCAAATATACTCTTTTTTTGAAAAAAAAGGGGCGAAAAACTCAAAAAATAATTTTACAAAGCCCGTTTTTCGGCCTTGTTGTGGCATAGGTCACTTGTTTACAACGTGAAACTTATTTATTACATCCTTTAAGTCCCTATCTCGATATAAGATATATATTTTTATGCCAAAAGGATGGAATACATTTATGAAGACATTATGTAAAGTTTTGTTTGCGTTGTCGGCAGCATCAACTTTCCTTTTTGCCGATGCCACGGACGTAACGCCCAAAAAAGTAGGCCCCGTATCCTATTACGGAGCACTGCACACCAACGGCAACAAGATAGTCGGTGCTAAGAATGGCGCACAAGCCATGCTACGTGGCATGAGCCTCTTCTGGTCCGACGCTACCGGCGAACCTTACTACAACAAGACAGTCATTGACTGGGCCACGGACAACCTGAAAATTGACGTGTTCCGCTTTGCCATGGGCATTGAGTATTACAACTCCGACGGAGGAACATCCAACGCCATTGATGCAAGCAGTTCCTACAAGGGAAACCCCGGCGGAATGGAAGGCATCCTTGACAGAATGGTCGCCGCGGCCATCGAAAACGACGTCTACATTATCGTTGACTGGCACAGCCACCGCGCCCATTACGAAACATCCCTTGCAAATTCTTTCTTCTCCAAAATTTCCGCAAAATACAAAGACGTTCCCAATATCATTTATGAAATCTACAACGAGCCCGTAAACGGAAGCGGTGGAAACTGGGGAAACATCAAAAGCTACGCCAACACGGTCTCGGCGTCTATCCGTAAAAACACCGACAACCTGATTATTGTTGGTACACCTGTTTGGTCTCAGAATCCCCAGCAGGGTGCTAGTGACCCGGTGAGTGCAAAGAATATCGCCTACGTATTCCATTTCTACGCCGCCACCCATAGCAAAGGCAGCTATAGCGGAAACATTGAGTCCGCCCTGAACAAAGGATACCCAGTGTTCATCAGTGAATGGGGCACTACCAACGCCGATGGCGATGGTGACCCCAACACCAGCGCCACCAACGACTGGACCAGCTACATGGACCAGAAAAAAATTCCTAACTGTAACTGGAGTTTCCGTCAGAAGACAAGCCACATCGATAACAAATCTGAGAAATCCGCCTTTTTTGACGGAAGTTCTCCCCTTATCACAGAAAAGGATCTCAATGAAGCTACGCTGACGGCTTCTGGCAGTATCGTTAAATCTTACCTTACCAAAAACGCAAGGACCTGGGCTGATTCGCTCACCAAGGGCAAGCGTAGCGGAAGTTGCGCAGCCACACACATAGTTGCCAAGGAGACGGAAGCCACCATTTCCGGAAAACTCAAGTCTGGTTGCACCTATACGTCTAGCAACGAATCCGTGGTTACCGTTTCTGGCTCAACCCTGACAATCCATGGCTATGGCTATTCCATCTTAACCGGCAATGACGGAAGCCAAACCGTCGTAACCATCCAACGGGTTGCCGGGCAGACGATCAACGGTTTCATGGATATGGTATGCCGTTATAAAGGCAACTGCACTTCGGCAAAGGGATCCAGCCGCCTCATGGACTATGACGGCGACGGAAAAATTGAATGGACATTCCCCCCATCCGGAAAAACAGACCAAGGCATGACATTCACCCTGAAATCCTTGGATCCAACCTATGTAGAAGTCGGTAAATCTAATTGCTCTGTCGCAGGATGCTCCAGTACACAGAAGGAGAATCCGCTATGGATGTACCAGATGAACAAGTTTGGTTCTTCAAAGATTGTAGCTACCGCAGAGGCCACTACAGGTTACCGTGCCATGCAAGACACCATCGTGGTGGAATACAGAAAAGCACAGAATACCCTATCTACCCTCAAGAGCTATAAGTTCGCCCTTGGCGAAAGAGTCGAGAACATGTTCCGTGACATATCTGCCTACGGCTCCCCTGTGACCTACACCTTCGACGGAGAGGCAACCTCCCCCTACGTAACAAAGGACGGAAGCGCAGCTATTGCCGGCAATACCAAGGCAATAGTCACAGTTGTGGCGACCATTCCCGAAACAGATTCTATTGAAGCCCTGAAAAAGACGGTTATATTCACTATCGGCGACACAACCGCTCCAGTAATAGACTTGTCCAGTGATTCATCGAACCCCGGCTCGTCAGATTCCTATACACCTGGCGGAAATCCTATCACGCCTCCGGAGGCTATCGGTGCTGTCATCGCAGCCCAGGGCCTGAATGCCAACGTACATGTCGGAATACTCCACATTAACAGCAATAGGCCCGAGCCAATCTATGTGGATATCTACGACATGATTGGAAACAAGGTATTCCAGCAAGTGACCATAGATGCAGCCACGTCGCCCAGCGTTGCTCTGGGCGGACTCCCGCAAGGCAGCTACGTAGTGCGAATCCGCCAGCAGACCCAGAGGCTCACACTCCGCTGGGTAAGCAAGTAATAGATATTGAATACAGCAAAAAGCCCTAGCATTGCTAGGGCTTTTATCATTCTAGACCAACCCGGATTGACAACCCGGTTGATTTGGAGTTTTATTTCTTTTTAGCGGGCTTGTAGTTGACTTCGGGGCGAATCTGCAGACCGATAGTCACCAAGAGCGAAACAATGGGTTCATGATGGTCTTGAGAAAGATCATAGACCGCAACACCGGCCATGCCATCTTCCTTGACCTGCTCCGCCACGGCCTTTACAGACGGGATACCCATAAAGACGATGGATTCAGTTTCACTGACTGCCACTTCGGACTTGGAGTCTTCATCGAAGGTTACCTTGTAGTCCGGCGTATCGAACTTGCCCATGAGCTCGGCATAGGAGAGATAACCTTCGTTACCGCTTCCGGTACCCTGATGGCTTGTTCCTAGGCCCTTGGCGCCCGTAAAGGACTTTCCATACAGGTAGATAACAGGCACCAGCAAGTCCTTATTCACACCAGCTTCAGCCACAGCGTCCAGAGCCTCCTTGACGGAATTGGCACTCTGGTTAGGAACCAGGCTTTCGGATTCTTCTGTCATCTGGTCGGCCATGAACACGTCCACATAGGAAAGCTTGTTCAGGGTTTCGGCCTTATAAGCGGCCATTCCAACACCAGGATAGACCGTAGCCGTAAGAATCTTTCCGTCAAGGCCGTCATTCAAAGCGTCCAGGAGCTTTGCAAAGTCTCCAGAATCTTCTTCAGTCAGGTTCTGCCAATCCACTTCGATGCCGTCGCCGCCATTTTCGGACAGCCAGTCGTTGACATTCTCGACGAACTTTTTAAGAGCGTCTGCCGAAGAGGCGATGGCTTTCAGGCTACCTTCAGCTTCCGATCCACCGACAGAAATAACCAGCTTCACACCATTGTCTTTGGCCATCTGCACCAAAGTCTTGAAATTTTCCGCATCGTTCTCGTCGGCAAAGGCGAGAGATCCGTCTTCTGCAGGCGTAAGCGAGGCATAATGGATATTAGTCACCGTATTATAGCGAATATCCTTGGGATAGAACTGGGAATACTGGCTCCAATAGGGGTAATAACCCACCACCTTATCGGCGGCATTGGCCCCAAGGGCACAGCCAAGAATCAGGGGAAAAATAATCCTTTTGATATTCATAATTTCCTCACCCTAGTTGATTTGACGGACTACGCCGTTATCATCACAATAAAGTTTATCGACCGTATCAGTAATGCTGAGGATCGGCCTTACAGGGTTTTTCTTTTCATCAGAATTACAACGACGATAAGGCAGGCCATGAAGCTTTCCGTACGTGACATAGTGATAGGCAATCGCCTTCAAGTCAAGAGGAACCTTTTTCAACGCAACCAACTCGTCCAAAGCGTCGTACATATTGAATGCGAATAGGTAAGACTTGTAAGCACCCGACAGGGCACCAGGTTTTTCCGTGGTAACGGTATCACAAACATCTACAGAGTCGTAGACTACATCTTGATTGGATATCTTGATGGTATCACCAAGCACGTAAGCCTTAGACTCCGCATCCGCTGCTGTCTTGCCATAGATAGTTCCAATAGTCGTACCTGCCTTGTACTGGACACTGTCCACGATAATCCGGGGTGTAGAAGAAGGCATAATCAAGCTGATTTCCTTAAGGATTTTTTCCTTTTCGCAGGTAACCTTGTCAACATAAGTCGTCAGCCACATGTCTTCCCAGGTTTCTTCAGTCAAGCCCAGGTAGAAGGGGTTCACAAATATCTCGTGGATTACCGACGTGTCTTCGTAGAACGCAGCCGAATCCTTGGAGAACATCTCCGCATAGGCATCCGACTTCATGTTCTTTTTCAAGGAGTCATTATGGAGGGCGATATAGTCCACAATCTGCCTCGAACGTAAGACCGGGTTCAGCTGCATGTAAACAGAATCCACAAAGTCCTTGGGGAAATTTTCTGAATACAATTCATCGTCATCGACCTCCATGGATGAACAACCCACCATCACGGAAGCGACCAAAGCTGTTAGATACAAGCAAAAATGTTTCATCTTTATACCCCTTAGAAATTCACCGTGACATCAGCCACAATCACGTTTTTGTCGATGGAAACCTTCTTACTACCTGAACCAGATTCATTGCTCCAGCTGTAGCCCAGCTCGTTGTTAAGAACACCGTACTGCAGGGAAACATAAGAGAGCGGAGCGATCTTCATGCGTAGCCCTCCCAGAAGCAGCGCTTCCTTGGAGCTCTTAATCTGCAAGCCCTCAGCCAGGGCAGCACCTCTGCCCAAATGACGTTCATAGGCCTGGTAGCCAGCAAGCACCGCGAAGGGGCCCCAAACATCCAAGGTGGCACCGGCAATAACCCGGCCAGCGTTTCTCTTGAGGAATTCGTCTTCTTCGCTATAAGCGTAAGAGCCTTGCACAATCAGATGACGATCCAAGTTCAGCAACACACCCACATCGACACCAAGGCCACCGGCCATTTCGGTATAGGTGTTGGTCTTTTCAACCGTCTTTTCTTGTTCAAGCTGCTTGAACCGACCATTGAGAGAAACAGCATCATTCCATTTCAGATCCAAGCTCAAAGTAAAGCCCTTACGATCGGGCGTGGCAAGGCCATAAGGCTGAGCCAAATCTACCGTAGGATCAATAAGAGAGAGAAGTTCTCCCATTTCACGGCGCTTCAGCACTGCTGCAGAATAACCGTTCCTGTAGAAATGGGCGTTCTTGTAGTTGTTATCCAGGCGGGAATACAGATAAGAACTTTCGCCAGTGTTGCCATACACATTCTTTTTACCAGAAGTCAAAAGGTTCGTAGCATTCAAGCTATTGGAATTGTACACGCTAAAATACAGGTTTTCAAGACTGGATGACCCGAAATTTGCCATCAGCATGCTATCGTTGGTACTACCATACAACGCATTGGAATTGAGCACGACCGCTCCGCCACGGTATGTAGGAGTCGATGCCATTTCAGACCAGAAATCGTCATCCACCTGGATGTACTGGGCCTTCAAGTTAAAATCGATGTCCGCAATGTTGCCCTGGACAAAGGGTTCCACGTAGAAACTTCCACCATGAAGCTTGCCATAGGATTCATTCTTGGTCTTATCGGCATTCTTGTAGCTCGTAGCAAGATAGACCACAGAATCTCTGGCCCCTTCGGGGTTGAGGTAATACGACTGAGCAAGCGCATAGAACGTATCAGCGACCGCTACAAGGTAATCACGTTCCACTTCCCAGTTAGACTTGGCCATTTCGCCCTTTAAGCCGAAGGTAAAAGGCAAATCCGGCAGCAACTTCTGGGACGAGAACCCAATTTCGCCCGAGAACACGCGGTTATCTTCGTAATAGACCGTATCAGAACTTTCAAGAACCATGGATCTACGGGTCAAGAACCTGTCAAAGGCATCCACGTAGTTCACACCAATATAGGCTCCCATGAGTCCGATACCGGCACGACCACCATAGACGTACCTGTCTGTATAATCAAAGTCAAAGAACACCTGGTCGTTCTTTTTACCAACATTACGCATTCTGGAACCGGTAGCCTGCAACATGATGTCGTCAATCACTCCCAGTTCACCGCTATGGTATTCAGCATTGACACCCTGCATCAGACGATTGCTAGTGGTATCCAGGTTCCGCTGGGAGAGTGCGTAAACGCGCTTCTCGGCAAAAATTTCCGGTTCCTGAAGCAAGTCGGGCTGAGGTGTGAACAATGTCAGCGGAGAATAACCCACGCGCATATAGCCTAAGTTGAAGTCCAGGTGCTTGTCTAGGATAGAGCCATCGTAAGAGAACCAGTGACCAATAACGGGATTGTTGTTCTCGTCGTAGGCATTCTGCCAATCCTTATGCAGGCGCATTTCCAAATGAATCTGCGTCTCAGAGGTGGGGTGTGCCGACAAAACCAGGTTTACATCGGTATAGGCCTGGTTTTCCTGAGTCGGAGATTCCTGGGCAAACTGATCCGATTCAGCCTTGGAGACATTCACTCCGGCCTTTGCCGTTCCATTGATCCTAAGACCCAGCACAGCATCATTGAGCGAATCCAGCTTTTCTATCAAGGATTTCTGTTGCTGAACAATAGAATCCTGATCTTCGGCGGCGGCGTAACCAGCCGAAAGGAGCAAGGCCATGGCAGGTAAAATTACAAACTTTTTCATATTAGAATTCATCTTGATTACCCCCCATTAAAATTCCACATTAATGGAAGCTTCCATAAGAGTTTGAGAGAACTTGCTCTTAAAACTACCAGCAGGATCGTTAGCAACATCATAGTAATCAGGCAGGTTTATAGCTCCACCCGAACCGGCGGCAACGAGGGATGCCGTATTGTATTCATTCTCGACGTTGATCATACCGAAGTTGATAGAAAGCCATGCGTTCTCGGCCACGGTATAATCGAATCCGGCCATCCACTGCATCTGCTTGCCCTTCATCAAGGGAGCTGTAGACCAACGGTAATCGGCGCCGACATCGTTGTATTCACTGTTAATCATCTGGAATCCAGCGGCAAACCCTAAACGGGGCAAGAACTGAACATACAGCCCAGCGTTGATGAAGTCGCTCTTGAACTCACCTGTTCCGGAAGCGCCCACCACAGCGGCATCCAGATCAGCCTTGCGTTCAGAATGCTTATAGGAACCAGAAATTTCCAGCGGCTTGGAGAAACCAATCAGCTTAAACACGTCCAGCTTGGCTCCACCACCGTACTCCGTATAGGAAACCTTTTCAAAACCAAGCACCGGGTTGACCTGCTGCAACATGGTGAACAAGGCCTGAACTTCAGCATAGTCCTTCCAGCCGAACACGCCCACAGCCTGGGCGCCCAACCGGTTCGAAGTGGCAAGTCCGTTAGGCAAAGCCAACTGCAGAGTCGGGTCATTCAGGGTTTCAAGCAGGGCGAGCTGAGAACGGGTATAGACATTGGTTCCCCAAGAATTCTTATTGTAGGGAGCAATGTTGTAACTTTCAGATTGGCCACCACCAAAAGCGTTGTCATCGGTAGCAAGAGTTGTCGCTACCGGAGAGAACTTGGGAGCAAAATTATAAAGGGCGTCAAAACTGGAATACAGGGGCGAATGGACGCCATACCTTACCGTGCTTCCGTCCTTATCGGAATTCAAGATGCGCTGGGCAAAGAAACTAGGAGACTGAGCCAAATTGTTGAACCAGTTGCTGTCATTGCGAATACCGTTAACTGTCAAAATAGCGTTCCAGCTATCCGCCTTGTAACCAACATTCATCGTGGCAAGAATGGCGGCACCCGTCAGATTCTCATCAGATACGTTGTCCACGAAAACAGGTTCACCATTTTCGTCTGTTCCATTCTGCGTAGAGATATGGGTGTATACCTTGTCGCTAGACATGGCGTATTCACCTACAACATCTGCAATCAGATTCTTTTGGCCTAGAATGCTCGACACGTCAGCACCCAAACGACCGCTCACCACCATGGTCTCCTGAGCATCTACATCAAAGGGGTTGATAGATTCCCGAACATAGGGCTGACCAAGCTCCCTTTCCGGATGGCGGTACGTGTAGCTATAGGAATCCTCGTTGTCAAAAATATACATGGGGGTCAAACCGACATATACATTCTTGGACATGGGAAGCAATTCCAAGTTACCAGCAGCCAGCCACTTATCCATATTAGAAGCCTGGGTCGCACCCGGAACGCCTCCATCAACAATGATGTTACCCTCGGCACCGGTAAAGTCCAGCACCGCGGTACGGTTGACACGAGCAAGCAAGGCTTCAGCGCGAACCTCGCCCAGCATGGGGTTCAGTTCCTGGCGGAATTGCAGATTGACACCTTGCAGGTTGCGCTGGTTGCCTTCGATTAACTGCTGTTTCTGGGCCATGTGACGCTTACGGGCAAAAATCAAGGGCTCGTACATGACGTCAATGCCCGGCAAGAACAAGGTCAAAGGCGAGTACTGCTGGCGGAAATCACCCGCCACCCAGTAGAAGGAATTCCCCACATTGCCCTCGACATTAATCCACTCCACAGACAAAGTCTTAGAGGCAGCCGCAAAGTATTCCTGCATGCCGCCGCCCAAGCGCATCATCACGTTGGCACGGACATTCTCATACGGGCGGAACCTGAAATCAAGATCGGCACTGACAAATTCGTTGCGTTCAACATCCGGCATCTTGTTGATGCCTGCAGCATCCTGGTCCGTATCGAAAGAGGACCGTTGGGCCACCGCCCGAATGCTACCTCCAATTTCAACACCACGCTTAGCAAGCGCCGAATCCGCCTTGGCATCCAAAGTCTTTTGATTATCCGCCACGGCACTGGCAGATGCCATCGCCGCAGCCATCAGGAGTGCAAATACACTTATCTTCATATTCATCTTTACCCCCCTCCCTTAGAACCAGGCCTTTGTTTCGGCGGAAATATAGTGGAAGTGGAAATCATTCTCGGGAGCAGTCTCATCGGAATGAGTCATATACTTATAACGGACATGCAAACCTACACGACCCGCCAAATCCCAGTCAAAGCCGAGACCCACGGCCGTTTCGAGGTAATTGATAGGAGCCTTCTTGAAGTAGTAGATGTTCGTGGGAATACCCTTAGTCGAATTAGAATACTGCTGCAAGACATAGGCCTTCTCGGAACGGAAGGTTTCCATGCCCAAGATGCCCACCATGTGGAACGACGGGAATACCGCAACGGCCGGCTCAAACTGCCCATAGAAGCTAGTCATCAACATGTCGTTTTGCTTTTCACTGTAGGCAATAGGAGCGATTGTCGTAGAAATACCCGACATGGCCAAATAACCCGTCATCATGACATTACGGTCCGTACCGATCCAGTGACCGATATCATAGCCACCCATGAAGGAGAAGTAGCTAGACCACTTGGCATGGGTCGGAATATCGCCTTCCGTAATCTGGGAAGCGTTGTCATAGGCAACGAAGGATTCCCAAAGTTCCCAAGTACCACCCCAGAGACCGCCATTGCGACGATACTGCTTGATTCCATCTGCCGTAGCAAGATCAGAACCGGCACGGGCCACATAATGAGGACCACTTGCATTACCGGAGTCGGCAATGAACAGGGGCTTATGCTTTGTCCAGGAATTCGAGCTTTCCCACATGTTACGTCCGTTTAGGCGGTAGTTGAACATGATAGCATCATCGCCCTCTTCAATCTGACGATGCTGACCATACTGAACGTCAAAGTAGCCTCGGTTGAAGGTGGGTTCAATTTTCAAGTTCAAGCCGGCCATATTCGGACCATAGCGAAGAGAACCGGCATTCAGGTAGGTTTCGCTCTTGCGCCAGCCCGGGAAACGGGAGGGGTTGCTCAAAGAGTAGGGGGAATAGAACTCCGGAGGCAGGTAAACAGCTTCCAAAGTCATGGGCCAACCTTCGAGGTACTTGCTCTGGACCTTCACGTAGACGCCCACCTGCGGGGTATTCATAGAAGATTCATGGGTTTCGCTGGAATAGCCAGAGCTGGGGTTTGTCTCGGAGTACCCAGCCACTTCTGCGGACTGGTAGTAGATGGAAGAATCCGTGGCGCTCACAGCCACATCGGCCATCACGTACAGCTTGGGAGTCACGTTACCACGAACATCGACTGTTCCCACATGGGTATTCAGCATAGTCGGGGCGTACCCTTCCTTAATCCACTGGTTACGGAATTCCGGCTCGTAAATGATAGCGTCGTCAAAAACCACTCCCATGTAGTTCAAGCCAACGGTCAAATTATCGGCTATCTTGTCCTTGGCCAAACGGGCCGCATAGACGCTACCGCGGTAATCGTAGCCACCCGACATTTCAAGTTCGCCGGGCTGACCGCCATACATGCGAAGACCGTCGCGAGTGCCCACATCCATATCGGCAGGCTGGGAAACCAGGAACTGGGCGTGCATATCAAAGGGCAGCTGGTAAACGTTGGCATAGACACCACCGAAAGAACGGTTGGTCCAGAAGGCACGACCACCTTCTTTCACGGGTTTGAAGGACTTTTCTTTATAGTAGGTACTTACAGTCTTTTCATCTTCAAACAGTTCGTACTGCCAAGCAAAACGGGGGTTGGTCTCACGTTCCCACATGGCCAGGGGAGAGGTGTTGGCCCAAATCACGCCGCCGGCGGTCACATATGCACCAAAAACACCGGCGCGAATGTCAACGCCAACGTTCAACTCCTCGTTAATCGACGCAGAGTAGAAGTCCGTGGAATGGTCGTACATGACGCGTTCGTCATTGGTCGGTACGCCCGTAGGCTGCTTACCAAGACTATTGGCGTAAAGACCCGTCAAATCAAAGGGGAACAGCAGGTTGGTGAACAAAGTGATGTAGGAATTGGGCATGGCCACAATGTTCACGTTCAACATGGCATCCACAGCGGTACGGGCCAAGTCATCTCGAACCCAGGCGCTCCGTTCAGAATAGTGGAAATTCTTAAGACGGAAGGCCATGTAACCCGAAACAGCCAACGGAAGGTCGTCTTTACCAAGAAGCGTCGATTCCATGTTGCTCGAAAGAGTATCCAAGGAAGCATTGATGGAATCCAACTGCAACTGGGGAGGCAAAGCCCATGCCGAGCTTGCCAGAAGAACTAGGGTAAATACAGATAATAGTTTGCGCATAAAAACCCCTTAAATCTCGTTCCGGAACGGATAGTTGGCCGGGCCTTCGTACGGCTTGCCGTGTTTCTTGATTACAATATCATCAATCCAAACCTTGAAGGACTCGTTTTCATCTTTACGGACTTCGAGACGGAAACCCTTGAAGTTGGCCCAGCTGAAGGGCAGCATGACTTCGCGAGTGTTCTTGGCATCCCAATACACACCGGTCATACCAAACAGCTTCAGAGGAATGCTAAAATGCTTCCATTCCGTGGTGATCTCGCCAAGACTCTTGGAACGGAGCTTTACCTGTAAGGATTCGCCGTTACTCTTGACACCATCGTCCACGAGCACGAACAAGGCGTTCTCACCGCCCTGGGCACCCTTGATCCAGAACTCCAGGACGCCTTCTTCCAGGTACGGAGTCAAGTCCACGGAACCAGCGATACAGATAGCCACACCAGAATAGTCACTGGCAATAAGTTCAATTTCCATGGAAAGAGCGCCTTCCATAGCATACTTATCGGTGAGGATCGGTTCGGGGTTTTCACGGGGGTACTGGTAGGTATATCCACCGCCGCGGGGAATAGCCTCGCGCATCACCACCGTCACAACCTCCTTATCCGGTCGGAACGGCTTAGCCTCTTTTGTCGCAAAGCGGTATTGGTCTCTATCACGATAATCGCTGAACCCATAGTAGCCAGCGAAAGATAAGGACGTCCACAACAGCGATATCAATACGCTGCAGCATAGCATTCGGCAAAAATTTCCATTCATATTGGTCAAATTTCTCCAAAAAACAAATCGCCTATAATATAACTTGTTTTTCTAAGATAGGATACACCTAACTTAAAATATACACTCATATTTAAAATTTTTTAAAATATTTGTTTTTCAGGGCTTAAAACAAAGTGTTTTCCTAGGTAAACACATTGTTTTTGCGGTTACTGACCTGGCCAAATGCAATTATTCTATTTTCTGCTTATAATCGAGGTTTTTATGAAAAAATTCTCCCTTCTGTTCCTTTCCCTCGGATTAGCCTTCACCGGCTGTTCCGACGATGGCAGTTCTCCCACAAAAGCGCAAAAAAAAGAGGATAACGGCCCTGTGGCCGTAGACTACTCCCTGGGTCGCGCCATGAACCAAAGGCTCGGTAAAGGAATAAACTTGGGTAATTCCTGGGATGCCCAAAGCTGGGGCAAATTGGATGGCGGTTGGGGGAACCCTATCGAAGATGGCGATTTCAAGATTATCAAGGAAGCAGGCTTTAACTCGATACGTCTGCCCGTGCGCTGGAACGAGGATTCCGACTACCAAACCCATACGGTCAACCCAGAACGCCTAAAGGGAGTAAAAGAAGATATTCAGTTGGCCATAGACCAGGGACTAGCTGTAGTGGTCAATTTCCACCACTATACGACTCTCAACGAGTACGGCAACGGAGCCTATCGCAATAACCCCGATTCAACCGCGCTGTTCCAGGCCGAAAAGGAACACTTCCTGGCCCTGTGGGACCAAGTTTCCAAGGAACTCAACAATTTCCCCGATTCCCTGCTGGTACTAGAAATCCTCAATGAACCCACCATTGCCGGGGCAGACATTGTAAATGACATCATGCTGAGCGCCTACGAGGTTATCCGCAAGAACGCTCCCAAGAAGACTATCATGTTCGAAGCCTTCCATGCGGCTAAATTTGCCGACCTCGAATACCTCACCTTGCCCGAAGATGGAAACATCATTTATAGCGGCCATTATTATGAGCCTTACAGCTTCAGCCATGAAGGACACGGCTATGAATGCGGCGGTGACTCCAAATACGCCAATACTGCCTCCAACGACTTGAAAAGCTATGTCATGTTAGCCCAGTCCCTATACCCCGATGTAAATGGCGGGCATGTTCCCATGAATATGGGTGAGTTCGGCGTATCCGGTGGCGAAGGCACACAAAGCAGTTGCAATAACGAAGGCTCAGTCACTTCTGCCGCCAAAAAAGCCCTCTGGGCCAAAAAAACCGTCAAAGCTGCTGAAAGCATGGATATTTCTTGGCACTATTGGGGCTTTACCAAGGTGGGCGGATTTGAAGCATATAGTAGGGACGATAAAAAATGGTATACAGGATTCCCTGAAGCTTTCTTTGAATAATATATCTTAGCGTGTTAAAACATAAAAGGCGATCCCTCTCTGGGAACGCCTTTTTTAGTACCAGTATGCGGGATTACTTGACGGCCGAGGCCTTGCTCAAGTATTTATCGAATACCGTCTTTGCGTTGGAATCCCACGACCCGCTGTAGACCTCAAAACCACCAGAATTAGAGAACGCCCAATAATGCCACGAGAACCCATACTGTTCCGCCGCAGAAATGACCGCCTCAATCCATGGGGCGCGCTTACTATCGGTGACTCCACTGTTGCTCCTGGAATTAACACCAAATTCTCCCATATTTATCGGGACGCAGCCGCCATTCTTATCTGGGAACGCCTTTGCGATTGCGTTGGCGTAGCTCTTGAAATCGTTGGCAATCGTTGTCGCGCTAAAGGTGGCACTGGCATTGTACGAATAGCCATGGTTCTGATGCGTAAAGTTATAAGGGTCGTAATAGTGGCCCGAAACAATGATATTGCCATCGTTCGGCAGGTTCAAATTCGGAATCTGGGCAAACTTGGAATAGCCCGCCGATTCAAACATAATAGTACTGTTCGGAGCATTCTGACGAATTACCTGGTACGCCGAGGTCATCAGGTCATTAACCTGTGCCATCGCCACATCGTGAGGCTCATTCAGGATCTCGAGCACGACATTGCTAGAATAGGAGCTAAACGTTGACGCAATCTGTTTCCACATATTCAAGAATTTCTGCTTTTCGCTATTGTACTTGCTAGCATTAGAGGAGTAATTTGCGGCAGCATCGTTCAGAGTATTGTGGTGGTGCGCATCGATAATAACCGTAAGGCCCTGCTTTATGGCAAGATCAACGTCGGCCTTGACAGCGTTCATTCTTGCACTACTAATGGAACCCCCGTTAGCATTGGCATCCTGCTCCCAACGAACCGGGAGCCTTATGGAATTGAACCCTGCACTCTTAACTATTCCAAACCAGTTATCTTGAATGGGGTTGCTCCAACCGCCGTCATTGCTGCCTGCACCTTCGGCGTCCCAGGAGTTACCAAAATTGATACCACGGCCCAGCTTCTTGTTCATGGCGCGGCCCTTGGAATAATCCACGGGGGTCTTGGACAATTTTGTCCATGTAGAGTTGAGGCACTGATAATAGGCCGATTCATACTCCACTACCGCCAAATTATTGGACGAAGTACAGGCGCCTTTAGCCTTAGCAACAACGGCACTCTGCTTATCCGCCTCGGTCATTACCTGCCAGTAACCACCCTTACACACTACTTCGGAGCCGTTGTAGGTTTCAATAGAACCATCCTTGGAGGAATTGCATTCTCCCAAGACCTTGGTTACCTGGTTACTGAAAGCCACAATACCAGAAACTTCGTACCAAGAAGAATCCCTGCACTCAAAAGTCATCTGATACTGCTTACTCAGGGTATTGGAATTGACTGCCACAGTGCCGTCTGTTTCGTCATTACAAGGGCCCATGCCATTCACAACACCGTAGAAATTAACCGGACCCAAATCCGATACCTTAAGGTCATCGGTTTTGATAGCCCTCTGCAATTTTCCCATCATGGTAGACAGGTCCACGTAATAGAAGGCATCTGCCACTTCTGTCTTGATCGTCATGTCATCCCAGTGACCGTCACTGGCAATATCTGCAGCAATGGCATCGATAATGGTAGCAGTCCTAGCCATATCATTGTTTGCAGTAAGGACAAAGGTTGCAATAATCAGGTTTGCACCGGCCTGCCCCTTGGTATTCAGGGTAATCTCTTCAAAGGGCGTGTCGTCGTCTAGCAAAGCAAATGACGCAAGGACCTCCTTTTCGGCCTGGGCCTTAGCCTCTTCAAAAGACTTAGATTCCTTAGCAATCAGGTAAACCGTACGATCATAGGCCAAACGTGTTAAGATATTGACGTTTGCCGTAGTCTTGCTACGCATATCCGCGAGAGCTTTCAACGTCATGTTGCCTTTATCCATAGTCTGGATATTGTAGTACGCTCCGGAAACTTCTATGGAGGCATAATTAGAAGTGATGGAACCCTGAGACGAAAAACCGCCCAGATTATCGGATACACTCGAATTTACCGCCGTAGGAGACTTTTTCCCAGAAGTAGCATCAAAACCGTAGACACTGACTGTGGCGCCAGTCTGGTAAGGTCCGAACGCGGCCTTACCGCTGATGCTATAACTCACGTTGCCAGAAGGAGTGTATGAGCCCGGCAGAGTAGAAATATCGAACGGAGGAGAAGCAGGAGAACTCGAAGACTGACCAACAATCGTTCCAGGAATCGTCTTGGCCGATGAAGATCTCGGATTATTCTGGCCATCTATATCACCGGAATCGCTCGATAGGGTATCGTCATCTATTGTGGGGTTCGAAGGGGAACTGCTGCTCGTACATCCAAACAGAAATGCAAGCCCTATGGCCAACACTCCTATGCAGCCTTTTCCAAACTTTTTAGACATAACCAATCCTCCAGGGCAAATTACCTGTCCCGCGTCTTTATGGTAAAAAATAACCTTTTATACCCAAAACTGCGCAATTGTATGAAAAAAATGCGGTTTCTGCAGAAAACAATTGTTTACTTTGAACCCTATCTGGAACATTTCGTGACAATTATCACACTATAGTCCCTTTTCTAGGGAATAGTCCGAAATTTTGACAAGGGTGTCGAGGGTCGCCTTCAGGGTGGCGACGTCTTGGGGACGTGCCGCGGAAAGCTCGTTTTCTTGACGTGTATCCCCATCAGCAAAGAGGTACATTTCGTCAAAAGAGGGGTATTTGGCAACAAAACGGTAACCGCCAAGGCCGATTGCCGAATAACCGGAATAAGCACCCAGAGAAAGTCCATTAACTACCACCGGCAAAGGTGCTGAAGTAGAATCTTCGACGCTATCCTGGAAAGTACCGCGCAAAAGGTTGTGACCCATAAAAATGTTGGGAACGGCAAAACCGGCAAGTTCAAGCACCGTGGGGGCAATGTCTATCTGGGCTGCCGTAGTGGTATCGAGGGTGGCGTCCAGGCCCTGCCCATGGATAAAGAAGGGGATCCAACTCACGTTTGAAAAACCGCCACCATTCATGGTAGAAACCCCATTTTCGCCCAGGGGGAATCCGTGATCCGCCATCACGATGACATAGGTGTTCTTGTACCATTCCTCATTTTCGACGGCACGGATAAAGCGGGCCAGCTGCCGGTCGGCATAGTTCATGGTCACGTTGATACGCTCTTGCAAGGGCCTGTTCTTTTGCTCGTCGGTCATACCCGCCGCAAAATTGAAGGGGTAATGGTTGGAACGAGTCATGAGGGTGGCCAAGAAAGGCTTACCCTCCTTAGAAAGGGTATCCCGCACATATTCGATGGCGTGATCCATAAAGGTGGAGTCGTCTTCGCGTTCGCGATTGTAATGCTGGGCGGTATACCATTTAGCCATCCAAACGCCCAGATTATCCCAAGCGGGGTCTGCTGCCGACATGTAGTGGGTGCTGTAACCGTTTTCCGTAAGAACCGAGACAAAGCTAGGAAGCGTCACGTGAGCCAGGTCAGTAGCCTCAGCCAGGCGGGAATGATGCGGGATGCCAATATGGGTAGAAAGCACGCCACCCGTGGTAGGAACGCCGCTAGTATGCATGCGCAGCCACACGTGGGAATGGGCCGCCAAGGAATCCATAAAGGGCGTAGGCGATGGCTGGATCTGCGGGTTCATAAAGCCCGTATTGAAGCCTCGCTGGGATTCCATGAGGACCAGGATGAAATTGGGCTTTTTTTCACGCTGGGATTTCAGCGATTCACTATTCAAAAGGGCCTGTGTCGGCACGCGATAAAGGGGCAAATGGTTGCCCGCATCACTGTCCACAAATTGCCACAGGGAATCACCTTCTACTTTTTGCCAAAGGTTCTGGTAAGATGTGCGATAATTTGCCAATTCCGCTTCGGTAAGCCCACCCGTCTTTTGAGTCACAAACAAATCGTTGTAAATCAGCGAAACAACCGGACGAAGCTTTGTCATGCGAGCGTTACCCGTCCAGATAAAGTAGACAAAGGCGTAAGAGGCAATGTAAAAAGCCACCATGGCGATGACGGACTTTTTCAGGTAGAAACGGTTGCCGCTGGCGTCACCGGCCCGCAGGCGGTACCACTTGCGGAACAGCCGATAAAGTCCATAGGTCGCAGGCAACATCAGCGCCAACACCACAAACTGCAAGTACGGAACAGACAGGTCGTTGGCTACGTAGTCGTAGAACACGATAATGGATGAAGTATCCTTGTAGGTGTCCACCAGCCCAAATGTCAGATGACCGCCCAGGAACCGCTGAGTCTCGTTATCAAGAAGCGTAAGAAGAAGGATTACACTGTGAAAGACCGCATAGAGGACGGTCGTGACTTTCGCGACCACCGAGAGGCTGCCGGAATCGGGACTTTTTGCAATCTTGGAAACAAGAAAACTTGCAAGTACACCCAAGACCAGGAACACCACCAGGGCATTCACAATCCACATGAAGTCAAGGCAGACTGCATGGAAAATAAACCAGTCCGGCTTGCTAACGAAGGGAAATCCGTAGGGGTTACTACGGAACAGCAACAATACCCGCAAAACGATATGGGTTACCCACGCCGCCAGGGAAATCAAAATAATACTCTGGAAAGGCGCTAACGCCCTGCCCAATCTACTAAAAAAATTTCCCAACAGTTGCTTCATATAAACGTACCTACATTTCACTTCAAAAGGAGATCCCCCGTCAAGCGGGGGATGACATTTCTACACCAATTGCCAGGCTGTTCAAGTTAACCTTCGCGGCCAAGCATGAAGGCCTTCTTGTTTCCCTCGTGGAACTTTTCGGCGAAGAGCTTGTTCAGGGCGACCGTCCACTGTTCCACAGTGAAGTCGAAATGCTTGCTAAGCTTGCCGAGCATCGCGACGTTCAGTGCCTTCACGTTCTCGAGCTTCGAGACATCGATGTCCGCCGGAGTGAGGAGCACGCCGCCCTGCTTGAGGAAGGCCTCGTTCACCACGACCTGCGTCTCGTCGAATACCACCAGGTAGTCGGCTTCGCCCGTCGGGATCATCGGGGACTGCACCTCTTCGCCCTTCGCAAAGCGGACGTCAGAAGCGATGGAACCGCCGCGCTGGCTCATGCCGTGCACTTCGGCCTTCTTCACGTCGTAACCCTGTTCGAACACGAGTTCCGCCATCACGTCGCTCGCCTTGATAACGCCTGTGCCACCGAGGCCGGCAAATTTCACGTTAACTACGCTCATAAAAACTTCTCCTTAAAAGTTGCCGTTCTTCTTGGCGGCGGCTTCGGACTCGGCGAGAGCCTTTTCCGCCTTTTCCTTGTTGGCCTTGTCCCAGGCGAGGATGCTCTTGAGGGCGAGAATGCAGGGGCTCTTCGCCACGATGAGCGTGAGCTCGTCCTTCTCGAGGGCTTCCTTCACGAGGCGCTTGAATTCCTCGGGTTCCTTGACCTGGTTCACTTCGTAGACGTTGTCGAAACCGGCAGTCTTCGCGATGGCGCCGTAGTCCAGCTTGTAGGCCGGGCTGTGGTCCAAGTGGCGGCCCGTACCCGGGTGTTCCTGCTGGCCCGTCATGGCGGTGATGCTGTTGTCGAGAATGACAACCACATGGCCGGTGTCGGGGCGGTTGTAGCCCGCTTCCACGAGGCCCGTGATGCCGCTGTGCACGAAGGTGGAGTCGCCAATCACGGAGACGACCTTCTTGGCCTGTTCGCGCGGGAGCACGTTACGGAGGCCGATGCCCATGCCGATAGCGGCACCCATGTCAATCATGTAGTCCATCGCGCTGATGGGCGGGAGGGCGGCCAGCGTGTAGCAGCCGATGTCGCCGGAGACGATGCAGTCGAGTTCCTTGAGAACCGCGAAAGAGCTGCGGTGCGGGCAGCCCGGGCAGAGCATAGGCGGCTTGCCCTTGACCGGAACCGGATCCGGGTTCCTGTCGCCAGCGATAATGCGGCGCACGCGGTTCACGTCGAGTTCGCCGAAGCGGAAAATCGGGTCGAACTTGCTTTCGCACTGGATACCGGCGGCCTTGATGTTCTCGGCGAGCCACGGGTCGTTTTCTTCGATCACGAGCAGGCGCTTGCCTTCGAACTTCTTCGCGAAATCCTTGATGAGCTGCATCGGCAGCGGGTAGGTCATGCCGAGCTTGAGGATGCTTGCTTCCGGGGCGGCTTCACGCACATGGTGGTAGCTGATGCCGCTCACGATAATGCCCATGTCGGCGCTGCGCATTTCCACCTTGTTCGGGCCTTCGGCCACGTTCCAGGCTTCCATCTCGTCCATCTTGGCACGGAGCTTGCGGCCCGCGGGCTTAGAGAAGCCGGGCACCATCACGTGCTGGGCGATGTTGCGTTCGAAGTTCGGCACCATCGCCGGGAGTTCTTCCTTCGGCACCACGATGGACTTGGAGTGGTCCACGCGGGTCGTCATGCGGAGGATTACCGGAATCTTGAACTTTTCGCTGGTCTGCATGGCGATGCGGAAGAAGTCGTAGGCTTCCTGCGAGTTGCTGGGCTCGAACATCGGGCAAACAGACGCCTTCGCGTGGTTGCGGGTATCCTGTTCGTTCTGGGAACTGCCCTGGCCCGGGTCATCAGCAACAATCCACACCATGCCGCCATCCACGCCCGTGTAAGTCGCGGTGTAGAGCACGTCGCTTGCCACGTTGAGGCCCACCATCTTCATGGTGACCACGCTGCGGGCATGGCCAAAGGCTGCACCCAGGGCCACTTCGGCGGCGACCTTCTCGTTCGGGGCCCACTGGGCATACCCGCCGAGTTCAGAATAATCCTCGAGGATTTCGGTAGAGGGGGTACCCGGGTAACCTGCGGCAAACTGCACGTTGCAGTGGCGCATGGAAAGCGAGATGGCCTCGTTTCCCGAAATCAGCATCTTTTTCGCATTCGGATCAAAAGCTGGCATAGCGTTCCTTTTGTTTGCAAAAACTTAAACAAGCAATGGCAAAGTTAGAAAAAAAAGACGGGGGCATCCTGCTATTTCGAAAGAGCAGTCATGATTTGCTCAACAGGTTGTTAAACTATTCCAAAATACAGCAGGTTTTCTACGCACTGCGTAGAGAATTTTCCAATCACAGATCGGGGGAAAGGAAGATTTTGATTTTTTATTTAGCGGCAAATTCATTTAGTTTACAAATTCTATAAAATAATATATATTTGTAAACAACGGAGGCGCTATGGCAAATCTTTCCATTTTTTCTGCTAGGCTTAAAAACGCCCGAGTCATGAAGGGGCTCTCTATGGACGAACTTTGCTCGGCCATGGGGAACATCGTCTCGAAAATGGCCATTTCCAAGTACGAAAACGGCCAGTTGGCACCGAACAGCGGCGTCATCATCGCGTTGTCCAAGGCATTGGAGCAGCCCATCGACTACTTTTTCAGGCCCTTCACGGTTCAAGTGGATTCCGTGCGATTCCGCAAAAAGAGCTCGCTCCCGCAGAAAAAGGAGAACAGCCTCCGCGAAACCATCGCCGACCTGATGGAACGCTACATCAACATCGAGGAAATCTGCAGCAGCTCTGCCGCGAAACACCTTATCCCCCAAATCAGAGCCAACTCCGCCGAAGAAGTCAAAATGGCCGCAGCGATTGCCCGTAAAGAATGGCGGCTCGGTCTCGCTGGCATCGTGAACGTAATCGACCTGCTCGAAAACCACGGCATAAAGGTTATTGAGATCGACGCCCCGGAATCCTTTGACGGCATGAGCAGCCTGGTCAATGAAAAATTCCATGTTGTCATTCTGAACAAGGCTTTTTCCGTTGAGCGGAAACGCTTTACCGCGCTTCACGAACTCGGGCACCTCGTGCTTCGCCTACCCAAGTCCATCGAAAAAAAACAAGAAGAGTCGTTCTGCCACCTGTTCGCAAGCGAAATGCTTATCCCGGAACCCGAACTCAAACGGATTCTCGGCAAGGCCCGCAGGGACATCTCGTACCAAGAACTGAGAGCCATCCAGCTCGGTTACGGAATCTCTTGCGACGCAATCATGTACAAGGCGAAGGAATGCGGCATTATTTCGGAACAGCGCTACCGAACCTTCTGCATCCAGAAAAACAAGGCGACGAAATTCAAGGCCCTCATTGAAATGTCGCTATACCACGACGAAGAATCCACCAGGTTCGTAAGCCTGGTCTATAAGGCGCTGAGCAAGGAACTCATTACCATATCCAAGGCGGCAAGCCTGCTGCATCAGGACATTGAACAAGTCCGTAGGGATCTCGCGCTAGTATGATTGAAGAACGGATTGTCATCAGTGACGCGAACGTCATATTTGACTTACTTTCAGTCCAATTGCTGGAAGCGTTCTTTGCCCTACCCTGCGAAATTTGCACAACCGACTTGGTAATTAGCGAAATTGAGAGACCGGAACAACAACAGATCATTCAGAAGTTTATCAAATCGAAAAAGTTGGGCGTCGCCTCGTTTAATTTTGACGAGTTTAGCGAAATTTTGCTTCTGCAATCTAAAAGCAAAAACAACACATCTATTGCGGATTGCTCCGTTTGGTATTATGCCAAAAAGGTTGATGGACGGCTTTTGACGGGTGACGGCAAACTTCGTTCCGCCGCAGAAAAGGACAACGTGAAAGTCTCCGGCATCCTTTACCTGTTTGACAATTTCGTTGAATATGGATTATTGTCGGCTTCGGAAGCTGCGGAGAACCTGGAAGCCCTGATGACCATAAACATGCGATTGCCTAAAGCAGAATGCGAAACGCGGATTGCAAAATGGAGAAAGGAAATCCAATAAACTCATATTTTCCTATTACCCTATAAATCATACAACAACTTTAACAACGCCACATCTTTTGCTTTATTTTGCGGTTTAAAACTTTCTATAACTCTATTTTCTACTTCAGGAGACCAATAAATTTTTAGATTCTTCCTAGCACGCGTAATAGCCGTATAGAAAATATTGTGCGTTATCTTTTCATCCACTTCATTTGATATAACAATTTTTACAGAATCATATTCTAGCCCCTGAGCTTTGTGGATTGATATTGCATAAGCCACTTGAAATGGGACCATATCTTCTATGCGTTCGTTGTCATTATCTGTACTACGATATTTCGACACTCTAATTCTTATAGTTGATGTTGTTGCTTCTGGTGTCGAGAGCAATTCAAAATCATATCCTCTTGCACTGATTTGGTCTATTGCAATTTCAAGACCAATATCAAAAAAATAGTTTTCTTTATTTTCCCACAATTTTACTATTCGACCTTTCATATTATTATATATGAGAGGAGCAAAACGATTGGATTCGTTAAAAAGAATAGGATCTCCAACTTTATATGTATTAACCCCTATTCTAACAGTTGCATTTCTATTTTTTCCTTGTAGAAATGCATTGATGTTATTTATACCGTATAATCCATCATAGTTAAGGCAAAGTACTATTTCATCTTCGTGATTGTATTGGAAATCAAAATCCTCTAATTTTGCCGACATATCGTTTTTATCCAAGACCTCTTGGATTGAGTCTTCGTAATTGCGAACTCGGTTCCAAAGTAATTTTAACTCATCATTCGAACTACGATAAGTATTTGTTAGTTCATAAATACATGATGTAGGTAAGAATTTTTCTGCTACCGCAAACCAATTCCCAAAACGAATGGACTCTATTTGATGAACATCTCCGACAAGAACAAGTAATTCCGTAGTAGATTTGTTCAATATTTGAGCCATTTGCTCGTTACTAACGGTGCTACATTCATCTATAACTATCAAATCCCATTGGCAACGAACCTGTTTATTTTTTAAATATGACTCAATGGTCATATACTCAGCATTGTTATTCTGGGTTTTTCTTTTTAAGTTTTCTATTGCGGGATGTGTTACTGCAAGATATAACTTTATAGCACTTGAATAATATTTTGAAATATGGCCAATTAAAGTTGACTTTCCCGTGCCTGCGGCACCATAGATGAATGCAACTTTATCCGAAACAAATAGATTTTTGAGAATTTCAATTTTTTGCTCATCATCAACAGAATTAAGGGGATCATCCAGCCAGTGTTGAATTGCCGTTTGATATCCATTTACACCAGATTGTGTAAAATCCGACAATTTACGTAGAATTTCGGCGCAAAAATCGGCATATTCCCTGATATAATAATTTTCCTTTATTTCCTCGATTTTGCGATTTTCATGTTTGTGATAAAGAGACCCATTAAAAGCCCTTACTAAAGCATCAATATTACCGAATTTTTGCAAATCATCTTTCCTTGTAAACAGATTTCCCTTTATTTCTGTTTCTATTTGGATACTCTTTACCAAGAACTCATAATCTCTATTTTCTGACGGTATACAATCCAGGAGTTCGTGAATCCTTGGATTATGGCTTCGTAACGCAGTACAGAATGGTTT
>CAMHOW010000022.1 GCA_946186895.1 uncultured Fibrobacter sp. | reverse complement strand
GAAGAAGAAAGAAAAAGATTACAAGCACAAAAAGAAGAAGAAGAAAGACAAAGAAAAATAGAAGAAGAAAGAAAAAAAGAAGAAATTCAATCGAAGTACGGCTTCCACGCTTTTATTCGCCACAGAAGAACTGTTTAAGAATGTTTTTAGGGGTATTTCTATAGATGATGCGGATAAGTTAAGGTGTTGTTACTATGAAATTCAAAAAAGATCAATGAATACAATTAAGTTGGTGTTTTGTGCTGATGAAGCGGAGAGCCAAATATATAAAAGGCTTGGAAGAATTGGTGAAAAAATTAGCGAAAAAAAGGCAAGAAGCAATTGGAAATGTTGGGGAGTCTTGACAGAAAAAATAGATGGTTTGGAACAATGTTATGACGAACTAAGTGATGATGAACTTGAAAAAGAAGTGTGTGAAAAAATAGAAGAGACATTTAAGAAAATTGAAAATAAAGTGATGAGTAAAATCAAAAAAATGAGTTTGCGATAGAAAACAGCCTATCGCGAGTTCTACAAGATTTATTTTGACGAATTTGCCGGTGACAATACAAAAGGTGGTTAAAAATGAGAAAATCTAAGTTAACGGTCGTAAGTGTCTCAATCATTCTGAGTGCTTTCCTCGCCGCCTGCGGCAGCGACTCGGGTAATAATGCGGGCATGGACGATCTGGATTTCAAAAAGGGAGGTTCCAATGAAGGACGCCTCGTTTTGGACGAGGAACAGCAAAAATTCACAATTGTTTATGGAGACGGAGAAGAACGGTGTGTCTCGTTAGATACAAACTTTTTGCAAAATATCGTGGAGTGGGATATCGGCAGAGATTCGTATAGTTACGAGTTTTTGGGTGATACGTTGATTCTCTACAAAGACGTAGCCGATGATTCTACAAATGAGGATAGAGTTGGCCAAATGTATTTGGGAGGAAAGTCCGGTAGTTTGCAGGGGACATGGAAATCTATTCCGTGTTTCCACAATTCCAAAGAGGGGACGCAATGTAGTGATGGCTCGGTTACTGAATCTACTCTCAAAATTTCGGGAACTTCCGTTACTGCTACGCTGCGAACATCTTCAGATGATTTTGACAGAAATGATAAAAATGTCCCTGATATTTTTGTGGGCGGTTTCTCCGAGTATTGGAATAGAGAAGGATTTGCGAAACGTTACCCAAATACGTTTGGCTTTGTTTTAGATATGTCCTCCTTGATGAGAAAGGATACTGTGACTAAAAAGTTTTTTAGTTACCACCCTGAAGCATTGTCAGATGTGTATCTGCAATATGAAGTGAAATTTTATACCAATCTCGGCAACTTTGTTGCTAGCGACAGCAGCAAAATCTACTGCCTGGACGAGATCAACAAGCAGAAGTTTGGTAAAGAATACTTCGGTGGTAAGGATTGTTCATCTATGCCGATTACTCTCATTGCATGGGGGAACACGGAGACTCGTCAGGCGGGTATAGGAGGCTATATCGCCAAATTCTCCGCTAAAGTGAAACTCGCTCAGTTAGGCGAAGTCAACAATAGTTATGGAGATGGTGTCGACATGCCTGGCGGCTTATGCCCAACACATTCCTCTGGCCGTGCTGTCACAACGGACGGTGAAGACGAAAGTAATTCTTCGAACAGTGGCGGCAGTTCTAATAGTTCACAAACAGTCAATAATAGCGCCGGTAGCACCTACGATGAAACTACGGGCGTACTTACGGATTTACGAGATGGTAAAACATACAGGGCCGTGGTTATCGCCCCTGCCGAAAGCGGTTATTCTCAGGTGTGGATGGCGGAGAACCTGAACTACAAGACGGATAACAGCTGGTGCTATGATGATGAATCGGATAATTGCGCCAAGTATGGTCGCCTATATACCTGGGCGGCAGCCATGGACAGCGTGGGTGAGTGGAGTACGAACGGCAAGGGTTGCGGCTATGGCGAGACTTGTAGCGTCGCTTCGGCGGGCTCAGCGACCTTGGTGCGGGGCATCTGCCCCAAGGGCTGGCACCTGCCAAGTAATGATGAATTCAATGCCTTGATTACGGCCGTTGGCGACCATGCGGGAGTAAAGTTGAAATCCACCAGTGGTTGGATAAGAAATGGCACCGGTATGGACATGTATTCCTTTTCGGCGCTGCCTGCTGGCAATCGAGGAGTTGGCGGAGGGTATGATAAAGAGGGCAGTTATGCGATTTTCTGGAGTTCTACAGAGATTGATCGTAAATATTCGGGTGTCATGAGGCTGTACTATAACAATGTCTACATAAGTCAGAATTCCATCGAAAATAAGCAGGACGGTTTTTCTGTCCGTTGTATAAAAGATTAGGTGCAGAGAATATTGTTTGTTGTCTTGAAAAAAAAGGAAATGTATATGATGTATAGACTAATAAAAAAAATTTTCTTAGCTTCCCTTGCGACTCTTTTCCTTAATGCTTGTGGCAGCGACTCGGGGACTGGGAGTGATGACGAAAGAAAGGAAGAGGCGAAGACCGTCCAAAAATCGAGCGATTCTAGAAAGTCCAGTAGTTCTGTTTATAGGCAGGAATCCTCAAGTAGCGTTTTTTCTTTGCCTGTCAAAATTGCGAATGGTGTTATGGTCGATTCACGTGATGGCAAGGAATATCTAACCGTGACCATTGGGGAGCAGACCTGGATGGCCGAAGAATTGAATTTTGACTATGAAGTAGACGGCGAAAGTTATGGAAGTGTATATGTTGCATCTGCGCATAAAGTGGACAACTATAGCACGGAATATCCAGGTCGGCGCTACACCATGGCAGCGGCTTTTGATTCTGCCGCAATATTTTCTATTGATGGACAAGGATGTGGTTCTGAATCAAAATGCTTTACAAAGTGTGACACTGAAGGTATTTGTTCACTAGGCGAAAAAGTCCGCGGCATCTGCCCTGAAGGGTGGCATCTTCCTTCTAATGCTGATTGGGTGACGCTTATTGATGCCGCAGGAGGCGATTCTATTGCTCGATGGACTTTGATGTCAGAACCATGGAGTGGGGGTAATTCTAAAGGCTCCCGTCCCACAGAAGAAATGATTGATGCCTCGAATTTTCATGCGCATTGGAAAGATAGCTATTACGATGGAAAATATGCTGCTGGTACGACGTATTGGTCTGCAACGGGTGTTTCGTCGGAGTTTTGGATTGCGATGGGGGCTCCTCCAGGAGGCTATGATGATGGTTATTTCGTATTTGAGATTAGTGAATATGAAGAAGGTAGACGTATTGCTTTATATGTTGCTTCGCTGGCTTACTCCTTTATTCGTTGCATAAAGGATTGAAAAAAAGCTTTTAAGTTGAAAAAAGTTAGCGTTGTGTAGCCACAAACGGCCCCCTTTGGGGGCCGTTTTGATGTTGTAAAGCGAGTTTAGGAAATTACTTTCCTAGAATCGCTTCTTCGGAAAGGTTGAACCGCTTGGTAAGAATTTCCATGGAGACCCCATCCTGGAGGAGACCCCTGGCCGTGTTCAACTTGTCTTCTTGGGCTTCTTCCCGGACATCGGCAATCTGTTGGCGAAAAACATCGCCTGCACTCACAAAGCCATATTTTTGTCCTATGCTCTTGAAGGCCATGCTCAGCTCCTTTAGAACGCCTTGGTCAACGTACTCCTTTAAATATAAACTTATTTTCTGCAAAAGACAAGAGGCTTTGTTCCCGCTTATCTTCTGCAAAGCGCCTTTAAACTGCGGCAAGACCGCGAGCAGCCTGTCCTTATCAAAAGCATATTTCATAGCAACAATTCCCATGCCTGTTTCTGTGTCCTCGCAGGCGATGCAGTCGCTGTCGGGGATGTCCGACATGTTTATGAAGGTGCACTTGAACGGAAGCACGGACCCGTGAAAATATTTGGGATATCCGTTTTCCAGCATTTTTAGGGGGTCCCAATTCTCGCGACCATTGTAGAAGATGATTGCCACTGTCGGAAAGCCGTCATATATGCGGTTTTCGCCATGCAGCCTCATTATGGAGTGGATATATCGGTCGATTTGGTTGAGGACGCCAGTGTCCCGCCCGGACTTGTGTTCCAGCAAAATGCCCACCAGCACGGGAGCGCCCGTAGAGACGTTAACGCGGAAGGCGATATCCGCCTCGCCAGTCTCGTCCACTTCCGAGTAGGAGTCGGGAATCCGAATCAAAGTATCCAGGTTCACTACCGAGAGGAACTCGCTGAGTTCACTGTTCACTTTTGCGGACATTTCTAGCAGGTTCCTTGCGTGAAATGTGTCAGAAAAGAGCCACCTAAAAAAGGGATCATGTCCGCGTTTTGCATTACTTGTATTTTCGTTCATTTACAGTTTCTCCTTGCCATATGCGGAGAACGACCGCGCAGGCCTTGTTCATTTGATAATATGGGAATTCGGGCCGGAACGCCGGCCCATCTGGCAAGGGGCCTAAAATTTTTTAGGCCGCAAAGAATCCCACTCGGGAAACCGAGGGGTAATATACAAAAGATGTGTAGTAAAAACCACAATCGCCCCCTAGGGAGCCCTTTTGTTACACCCCTACTTAGGGTTTTCTACGCAGCGGACATGTGCCGGATAAATATGTTGCGCACCTTCGACAAAGTGTTCTTGAACGTTAAACATAAAAAGATCTCTTATGTCAGTTATTCCATTATAGGTTGCCATAATGAACGCTGTTGCGCCGCCCATCAAACTGAGCGAAATCTGATTGTATTCCATCCCGGTTGAAATGACAGAAAAACCAGTTTTGTTAGATGGAACATATGTTGTTCCATACCAAATCCACCCTTCGGAAGATTTCAGGACTGATGCGCATTCGGTTTCGCCATAAATACTTTTAACATAATCAAAAAGCGCACCCCATTCATCTAAAGTAGGTATGTGCCATCCATCAGGGCAGATTCCCTGATGCACTTCATTTATGGGAATCGTCCCCATGACCTTTGTTTTGTATATGGGTGAAATGTTCATGGCAGCAGTCCAACTGTATACATAACCAGCTTTCTTGCAATATTCTTCATCTTCGGAGGGGCAAAGATTTTCATCGGCCAGGTTTGCCGTAAGTTCCTCACTTGCATTTTCTCCTGCGTAGTGCAGGTTTTCGGCCATCCAGTTCTGCGTGCCGATGACCACCGTTTTGTAAGTCTGTCCGTTACGCTTGTCTGTTAGGGTGCCATAGGTAATATCAGGATTGAACCAAGAATTTTGTTCCATGTCGACAAGGAGTAGCGAGTGCCACAACCCTCTCTTGCAGATGAATGAAACATTAAAGGCTTTCTTGATTTCTTTTTCGTTATCATCATCGCATGCTCCCAGTAAAGCAAGAACTTCCGGGTCAATGATGGAAGTTTCTTCCCTGTAGGGCGAATCAAAAGAGACCGCAGACGGACTGGAGGAACTGCTGCGTTTTGTCGTCGAACTGGAACTGCTGCGTTTTGTCGTCGAACTGGAACTGCTGCCTGTTTTGTCAGATGTTGAACTAGAAGAAATGCTTGCCGAACTAGGGGTCTTTTTTTCTCCGATCAAGTGCCAGTGCCCTTTTTCGCAGACGAAATCTTCGCCGTAATACTTGGAGCGGGAATTGCTGTCGGGGCGAACTTCTCCTTCCCGCTTTGCGGTGCAGCGCCCGAGCCCAAAAGCGTCGTTCCAGAACTGCTCCACGACAGGCGCGAACTCGGGAACGGTCTTCGAAATGTCCCAGCTCTCGATGTTCTTGCGGATTTGGACGGTGTCCGCCTCAAAGGAATTGTCCGCCGTAGCGGCGATTGCCGCAAGGTCGTCCCATTTGCCGTCGTTTTGCAGGTCCTGGGCCAGGTTTGCAAGGGCCTGGCTGAATTCCCCTTCGCTGCGGCCGGCATGCATGATGACCGAAATGCCTAGGAGGGCCGCGTCGGCGTCCCCGTTCCCGAAAATGTCCAGGTCCTCGAATCGGTTGCCGTCGTATTCCGCGCCGAACACGGCGAAAATTTCCCGGTCCGCCTCGGCCTTGGCCTCCTTGATGGCGATTTCTTTTTCCATGGCGAGCCATACGGCGCGTTCGTATTCCAGGTGGGTGAGCAGGTTCACGTTCACGTTTTCGCGCTCTGACAGGTCGGAGATGGCGTTCAGGGAAATCTGGCTTGCAGATACCTTGCCCGTGATTTCGTTGCGGTAGAATCCGTCGGCCCGGAACAGGGCGTATTGGGAGGCGAGCTCGATCTTGTCGATGGAGAATTCGCCCTTGTCGCCGGTAATTTTCCCGACAAAGCTCTTGCCGGTCTGTGCACGGGTCCTGAAGTTCAGTTCGTATAGCGTGACAAAGGAGCCGCTGGTGAACGGACCCTTCTGGGATACGCCCGCCACGGTCTTTTCGGTGATGGCAATGGCGTTTTCGGCCTCCGATGTCCCGCCGGCGTTCTTGTCTTCAGACGAACAGGAAACGGCGAAGAAAAGGGTGCTAAACAACAGGGCGAATGTGTAGAATTTGAACTTCATTTTTTTTGAGCCTAGTCGGATTCTTTCTTCCGGATTTTCAGGTTTTCTGCAGGGAGCCGCTTTGAGAGTGGGAACAGTTGCAGGTTGATTTCGTAAACCCGTTCCGTTTGCGGGTCGTGTGCAGCTATGGCCACTAGTCTTTTACGGAAATTGGCCAGTTCTTCTACGATGGTTTCGTAGGATTTTTCCGTAAGCCCCAGGGTGATGGTGGAAAAGTTCCGCTCGGAAACGGGGACGTTGTCCAGGGTCTCCAGGGCGAGAATGCCCATTTGACGGTGCAGGTTGCGCACCATGAGCGCCGATGCCGCCAACTTGCCCGTGGAAATGTTCTTTTTGCCCTGCACGTATTGCCCCTTGAGGGTGGATTTTCGGAGAAAACGCTTTCGGGTCAGGAACTTCAGGGATTCCCTGGCCGATTCGGGGGTGATGACGCACTGGCACAGTTTTGCCAGGGTTTCCGGGCTTGCGTCGGTGAGGGACGCCGCCATTTCCCGGATGGCGGAATGGACCCAGGTGGAGTAGTATTGGAACAGTTCCTTTTCCAGGACGCTCACGCTGTTGTTGGCGAGCAATTCGGCCATCTTGTCCAGGGCCTTTTGCTTTTGCTCCGGAGTTTTGGCGTGGGCGTAGTCGGCCAGCAGGTAAAAATAGTCGGCGTCGTAGCCTTCAAGGCCCATGGCCTTTGCCACGGCTCGCTGGGCCCCCTTCGAAAGCCCGTTTTTGCCGTCGCACACCAGTTTCAGGAATATGGGGGAGCCGAATCCGGCCGCCTTGGCAAAAGCCCTCCACGAAAAGCCGGTGAACTTTTTCTGCTCGTTGTAGTAGTCCGATATGTACCGGCGGTAATCCTTGTATTCGTAGATGGACTTCATATCTAAAATATATACAAAGATTCCCCAAATGTTCCCCCAAAAACGAAAAATGATACAGCCGGGAATCTGTAAACTGCCGCGCAAGCCTTGATTTTATTGGTGCCTTGGCGTGTATTTTATTTTTGTATCGTAAAAATAAGTGCAGAAAGTCGTATCATTTTTTTTGTGAAGTGCTTTCGTTTCAAAAAAAAGACTCCCTAGAATAGGGAGCCTTCTGTTTTTAAGGAGAATGTTTATGCTAGCGGAGCTTTTTGCCACGCAGGTTGAAGTACTTCTTGGTGCCGTCAGGCGCCGTTCTTTCCAAGAGAACGCTGTTGTCCTTGACGATGAGGCGGCTGCCTGCCTTTATAGGGCTGAAGTCAATCTTGCTGGCGCCAATGGCGGTGGCGTCTCCGGTGGAGTCTTGCTTGGAGGGGTCGACTGGAGCCTTGGGAACAGCAGTCAGTTCGTAGGTGGCGCTGCTTTTAGCAGTAGCTATGTCATAGACCTTTCCTGTTGCAAGAATTGCCTGGATGCTACCTACCAAGTATGCGAAAGGGGCGTTCCAGTTGATAGCGACTTCGTTACTTGCGTAACTACAGGTGTTATCATAATAGGCTTCTGCGGCAGGCTTGTCTTTGGCGTAATTGACTTTGCATGCGCTAGCGTCATTTGCACTGGCATTGGGGCCACCAGCAAGCATTCCGGGAACCGGAGCTTCAATGCCATCGGCCTGGCTAGGACGATGATGCGGATGCATAACCTGATTGACTCCAAATCCGGTCAAATAGGACAAGTCTAGTGGGTTTCTGCCCAGGATGTAGTCTGCGATTCCAATGGCCGCATTTAGGTATTTTTCTTCCTTGGTGAGTATGTAGGCGTGGATGAGAACCATACCCTTGTTGGCTGCGGCGCCATTGGATCCCCAATAGAAATCTTCCGTTCCCAGGGGAATTCCAAAACCATTGTTCTCAAGGGATGCCATATAGTCATCAGCTAGGTAGAAAATCAGTGCCTTGGCCGTATCAACGTCGGCCTTCGCGAAAACACTGGGATTTGTGGCGATGGTGAAAGCTTCGAGCATCAGGTCGTTTGCCCAGCCTTGCAGTGTTGCCTTAGTCCGCTTGTATTTGTATGTGTGAATAGAGTCAACGAAGGCATTGTTGCCGGAAATACGGAAGAGCTCTGCATTAGCCCAGATGTTAATGGACCACGTGACGGCATTTGTGTAAGAACCAGTTCCGACATCGCTGGGCTGTTCATATATTGCAGTCGGGTTTTCATAGGCCCACAAGCGAGCTTTTTCGGCGGCTTTGGCACAAGAGTCGGCAAATGTCTTATCAAAGGGTGAATAAATGTCGGCGGCAAGGGCCATTACGGCAGCAAAGTTCCAGGTTGCTTCGACGCCCTTACCTATGACATATCTTTGTGTAGTAGTCTTTTCTGGCATGACCATGCCTGCAAACTGCCTTGTGGTGAGCTTGTGGAATACACCACCGTCCTTGTCTTGCATGGCCATCATCCAGTCCAGATTCCAGCGGATTTCATCTAGAAGGTCGGGGACCTTGTCTCCGCTTTCGGGAATGTTCAAGCTGAGGGTGTCAAAGTAGGCCTTGTTCTGTTGGTAAAGCTGCAAAAGGGTGTAGGTCGAGATGCCGGAATTGACGATATACTTGCCGTAGTCACCGGCGTCGTACCAACCCTTGGGGGCCTTAAGCGTTTCATTCAGGGAAACATCATGCCCGGTAGAGGCATGGTATTTGACAGAGGTGTCAGGGTGGCCTGCTGCACGAGCGTACACACCGGCGTATTTTTCGTCTAGGGCCGTAGAGGCGCGCTGAAAATAGAAGAACTTCAAGGAACCCTTGGTAACACCCTCAAGGGCATTGTCGGAAACAATGACTGGGTGTCCTACTTCCTCGTCGTCTATGAAAATCTTGTAGGTGCCTGCAGTTTTGACCTCGCTGAAATCCACCAGCGAACCATTCTTACCTGCGGGTTCCCATGGTTGGGCTTCGGGGATGGTATTGCTGAAAACAACCTTTCCCTCGGCATCTTTCAAGGCTATTGCCTTGCCAACGCCATCGATGACAACAAGCTGTTTTAGACCGTTTGTAACGAATCCAACTTGGTTTTGGTAAACTGTGGCTGCAAACAGGGCATTGGCAGCACAAAGTGCGGGAATGAGAATTTTTTTGAAATTCATAAGACTTCCTTTTCTAGACACTCTAAAAGTATATTTTGTAGGGTGGAATTAATCAAAATGGAGCGGAAAAAATGTTTTCACTAGAAAACAGCCGTTTTTTTGTGATTTAAACTATCTGCGCGTAAAAAAAAGTTTATCCATGCTGGTTTTTATAAGTCTGATTAGGTGGAATTACTTAAATAAGCTATTTTAGGGCTATAAGAGGAATTGCTTATGCGAATCAAGAACGGTTTTGTGCTGCGTGAAGTCTGTGGCGAGCAGGTGATTATGGGCGAGGGCATCGGGGCTCTCGATTTTGGGAAGCTCTTGTGTCTAAATGAGACGGCCGCTTTTTTGTGGAATTCGGCCGTAGAACAGGGCGATTTTACGGTGGATTCCTTGACGGACAGGCTTTGCGAAGAATATGAGGTAGAACGTTCTCGTGCAGAGACCGATGTGCGGGCCATTGTGGATAGCTGGCAAAAGGTGAACGTGCTGGAATGAATTACCTAGCTTGGCTATGGCAGAGTATCCGCGGGGTACGCCTGAATGTGGCGTTCCGTGTGGTGATAGGGACGTTGCAGGTGTCCCTGGGGCTTGCCATGGTGTGGCTCAGCAAGCGCTTTATCGACGATACCATCAAAAATGGTTCTGACCAGGACGTGGCCCGTATGGTGGGCCTGCTGGTGCTTACGGTGGTGGGGAACGTGGTGCTTCGCCAGGTGTATTACTACCTCACGTCGGTAGCCACCATCCAGCAGTCCAATGCGCTTAGGCTTTCGATGTTTGGCCGGCTGTTCACCCGTAAGCTCTACAGCGAAAAGGAACTCCTTTCGGGCGACGTGACCTCCCGTTTTTCCAAAGACGTGGAACTGGTGAGCGAAGTGGCTACGGCGAAAATTCCCCAGATGATGGTGACGGCCATACAGCTTCTGGGGGCGTTCCTGATGCTTCGCTGGTTCGACCCTCGGCTCGCCTGGGCCCTTGTAATCCTTACGCCGCTGGCCCTTGTGTTCGGAAAGTTCGTCTCTTACCGCTTGCGTAAAATGACCCTGAAAATCCGCGAGGGGGAAAGCCGTATCCAGATGCATGTACAGGAAGGCGTGGAGAACAACGCCGTCCTCCGCAGTCTGGGAAGTGCCCCCTGGGTCTCGGAACGTCTGGATTCCATGCAGAACGAACTCCATCGCAACGTGGTGCGCCAGACTCGCTTCTCGGTAGTTTCCAGGCTTGCTTTTGGCGGAGCTTTCGGGCTTGGGTACCTGCTGGCCTTCGTGTGGGGTGGTCTTGGACTTCGGAACGGTACTATCACCTTTGGTGTCATGACTTCTTTCTTGCAGTTGGTGGGGCAAATCCAGGGGCCCATCCTTTCGATCTTGAATAACGCTCCCCGCCTGATTCACGCTACCGCCAGCATTGACCGCCTGCAGGAACTGCAGGGTGACGGACCTTTGCCTGGTGGTAAGGCTGTGCGCCCCGCGACCAGCGTTGCACAAGGTGGTTTGCCGGCTGTTGACGGTTTGGCAGGCCTTGGGGTCCGTCTGGAAAACGTTCGATTCCGCTATGCCGGTGCCGACCGCGATGCTGTCAGGAACTACACTCATGATTTTAAGCCTGGAAGCAAGACCGCCATCATGGGGGAGACTGGGGTCGGCAAGACGACGTTGTTCCGCCTGATGCTTGGTCTTGTGGAACCAGAGGAGGGTCGCACGCTTGTGTATTCTGCAGGCGTTGCTGAACGTGCTGTTTCTGACGACACTTGTGATTACTTTGTCTATGTACCCCAGGGGAACACCCTAATGAGCGGTACAGTCCGCTATAACCTGCAACTTGCAAAACCGGATGCCACAGACGAGGAATTGCGCCACGTGCTTCAGGTGGCCTGTGCGGAATTCGTGTTTGATTTACCGAACGGTTTGGATACGGAACTGGGGGAGCGGGGAATGGGGCTCAGCGAAGGCCAGGCGGAACGTATCGCCATTGCCCGTGGGCTCCTGCGACCTGGAGGAATCTTGTTGCTGGATGAAATCAGCTCCGCTTTGGATGAACCTACAGAAAGGGAGCTTTTCCAGAGGCTTTTTGAGGCTTATCCGGCCAAGACCATGATTTTCATTACCCATCGTAGCGCCGTTGCTGAAATGCCCGGTGTAGAGATAGAGAAAATTTTTTATAATTAATGCCATGAAATTGCCTATTGCCTTAATTGTTGGATTTGTTGCAGCCCTGTCTTTTGCAGGCGATCCTACGGATATGGATTCCCTTTTCCGTGGTAACGAGTATTCTCCGCAGCTCTCTGCTTCGTTGCGGGATACCTCTGCTGCCGCTGGCCCTGCTGTTCCGGGTAAGGCCAATGCCGACAAGAAGGCTTCCAAGGACCTGTATGTCTTGCAGTTCGAAGCTGTGGGTGATTTCGATGCGGCCCAGCGTCGTCGGGCCGAGCTTTCTGCCAGCACGGGTTATGCCATCCAGGTGGTGTTTGATGCCCCCTTCTACAAGCTCCGTGCCGGTGGCTGGAACAACAAGAAGGCGGCCGACGACAAGGCTCGTGAACTTTCGGCCTATAATATCAGCGCTTTCGTCGTGAAGGTTCGCTAGTTTTTAGGATTATTCCAGCAAACCAAGTAATTGCTTGATGTCTCGTTCGTCCATAGATGACGGGACAAACATTCTTTCTTCAGGTGACACGTAGATCATCTTCCGTTCCGAAGACGGACGGAAGCTCCTGTCTCTTAGTTCCACGGCCGGGTTCTTGAGAGAGTACAGGAATTTTCCGGTCTGGATGAACTTCTGGCTCTTGATGCCCTGCTTGATGGCGTCCATAATCTGGGGTACAAGGGCAGGGTTCGGCCAGGGTTCCTTGTGAAGTTCAAACAGCCTTTGCTGCAGAAGCTCCTCGTGAATGGGCGACTCGTGGTCCACGTAGAACTTGAGTTGCGTAATAATAGAGGCGACAGAAAGTTCCTTGATGGGCCTGTCGTGGGGCGTTCCCTCGATTTTCGGGTGCAAGACCGTATAGGGGATAACGCTTAAATCCTCGGCCGAAATGGTGTTCGTGTTTTCGGATTCCTCTTCGGAGGCATCCTTGGGCGGAGGAGCCACGCTCTGCTCAATAGCAATGGTGGTTACCATGTGGCTGACTTCGTCGTTGTAAGCCATGTACCAGAAGGGCGTCCATAGGTTCAATACCTTCCATCCGATTTGACGTAGTAGCGTATGGCGGACGTATATGCGGTCCTCGATGGATTCCCTGAAGCGTTCCGTAGTGCAGTCGTCTTCTACCATGGCGAGGAATCGCTTGGGGTTGTTGGCATCCACGATGACCGGCCCCACAGAAATACCGCCTTGGCAGAAATAGGGTTCGACCTCTATATTTTCGTCTTGCAGGGCTTTTAGGGCCTGCTGGTAAAGAACCGATTCCTTGGGAGGCTGGTCGTAAGTGTCCAGGGTGAGAACCCTTTGAAGGAATAGGATCCATTCCCAGAATAAATCCAGTTTTTCTTTGGGCTTCAGGGCCATATCGCTTTCGGAAAGGAACACTTGGAGCTCGCTCTTGGCGAGGGTGGTGTAGATTGAAAGCTTAGAATTGATAGACTTCTTTTCGGTGGTATCATATTCACCGCACACGAGAATTGTATCTCGCGGACGGTTTACGGCCCTTTCGGGTGTCTTTACATAAAAACTGATGGCTGGGTTGCTCGGCTGGAAAAATCTTGCCGCTGGAGAATCCTTGGGCGTGAGGCTGTTGATGGTCGATTCAATTTCAAGGCAGGTGGACTGGTGCTGGGCGATAATTCCGAGAGTTCGCCCAGGTTGCCGTTCGGCATGGTGTATGGCCGCCTTCGCTATTTCAATGATCTTGTCTGAAACAACCTTTAGAGACTGGTTCCTGATGTTTTCTCGGCTTGGTTGAGGAAGCTGCCGGATGCCACCACCGTAAATCTTGTAGTTGGCAAAGTCCACCATGGAGGAGTGGGCGTAGGTTGTGGAGAACCACAGTTCCCTGGTGGGAATCCCTTGCCTAAGGCTCATGGTGAGGATGGATTCCTGGAATGCCTGCGTATGGGGCGTCTGGTCCTCTGAGAAACCGTCCAAGGGCAGGTGAGAAAGCAGCGGGGCTTGTGAATCGCCGACAAGTACAGTCTTGTCTGTCTTGAAGATGGCCGGAAGGGCTTCGCAAACGGTGATGCAGTCCGCATCAAGAACGACCAGGGTCTGGAATTTTTTTGATGTCGGTAGGTAGAAGCTCTGTTCCAGAGAAACAAATGCAAAAATGCCCGGATTGTCCTTGACTGTGCTATGCACCAGCCTAAAGTTGGCGTTACAGAACTGATCCAGCTGGGATCGATAGTCTTTTGTCTTTTGCGCCCTTGCCTTTGGTTGCAGGGAGAACAGTTCCGGAGATTCCTTGCTCACCTGCTGTATCTGTGTACCTGCCCAGAAGTGGGCAAAAGCCTGCGCGATGTTTTGACTTACGTTGTCGGGATCCTTAAGGTAGTCGCAAAGCTCCTTAGCGCCGAAACCTTCAATGGACTGCAACAGGGAGGTGGTTCGGATATGGATTTCCAGATTGCCCCAGTTGGCATTCCACAGCTGGATTTCGTCCAGCCATTTTTCGATACAGAGGCTTTCTAGAGGTGTTTCTAGCGAAAGCCCCTTTGTAATCTTACGGGTGGATTCCTGAAGTTCCTTCACGATCTTCGCGTAATCCTTCATCTGGGGCAGGGCATCCTTGAACAGCTGCCATTGCTCTAGAATCTGGAGCAGCAAGTCTAACCGTGGGTCGTTCTTGTGGGAATCCCTGAAATCGTAGATGTAGGTAATCTTCTTGTTCAGCTCGAACCAGTTAGAGCGTTCATAGAGCCAGTCCCGGCCCAACAGGTGGTTCCCGAGAACAGAAGTATCCTTGTAGGCACGCTTGTTTTCTTGCAGCTCTATCAGGGTATCGATTAGGTCAAGCAGCTGGTTGTCTGAGGTTACCGCCTTGGGATCCTTCAAGACCTTCAGGAGTTTCCTCTTGGAACTACGGTAACGATCTGAAAGGCCCTTGAGGGTTGCTTTCAGACTTTCTGCAAATTCTTCACGGATAGAAAGAATGTTTTCGTCGACGGCATTGTCGGTGTAAATGTCCGATGTCTGTCGACGGTAACGAACCCATTTGTCCCCTGCTTCGGGGAGAGCTCTTAGGGAATCTTGATAGTCTTCCCAACTGTTGGAACGGAGTTCCCAATCTTCGAATACGGGGGTGCTCCGGTTGAAATTGTTGAGAATCAGGTCGATGATATCCGAAAGACCGGAGAGATAGATTCCCGTGGGGAACAGCCCTGTCTTTTCAACTAGCTCGATTAGTGGCTTTAGCTCGGTAACCTTGGTAGAGGCGAAGGAGAGTTCCTTGGCGATTGCCTCTTGCTCCTCTACGGAGAGGCTAGGTACACGCACATCCTTGAAGGCGTTGCGAGCTTCTTTACCCTTCTTTTCAAAGTACAGGTAAAGGATCTCGTCCAAGTCGGCTTTGAGCTCCTTGTAGCTTTGGTAGGGTAAATTTGCAATCTTTTGGAACAACGCATCCGACGATTTAATCTTGACGGCCGGGTTCTGGACAAACTCCGCCAGTAGGTCCGAAAGGGGAGCGTCGGAGGGTTGGATGTTGTTGTTTACCGCCTCGTAATAACGTAAGAATCCATCGCGGGATTTCTGGAGGGCGGGCAAGAGGGCATCCCTTTCGGGGCCGTTGAAATTGCGAAATTGCGGGAACAGACAGTCCCTAAACTTTTGAGCGGTCGATGCCCTGCGATAGACCACCAGAGTGCTTTTCTTTTCGGCAAGGAAGTCGGATACCAGGTTTGCTGTGGCTCTTGCCCAATCTGTGCCGGGTAGAACTTGGATGGCATAAGCCATGTTGTCAGGATCCTTGGCGTCTTCGACCACTTTAGTGGTATGGGAATCCGTGATGTACAGGGGGTAATGCTCTAGTGGGGAATAAATCCTGTCAAAGCTGCCTTCGTCGAATTTGGAGTCCTTGGTTTGAAATCCTTCTGCAGAAAATAGAGACTGCGTGGTGGACATGGCGCTGGCATTGGATTCGTCAAATCCTTGTTCCATGCACTTTTTCAGACCCAGCTTGACAGAATCAAAAAAGGCGAGGCACAGCCCATGACGGGTGAATTTCCAGTTTTTCTTGGCAGCAACCGCCTTTTCAAAAAGAGAAAAGTAAAGAAGGATGCTGAACTGGCCGTTCAGGGTGGCTTCTTCTATGCGGGGAAGCGAAATCTCTGATTTTAACCGCTCCCGCAGGATGATGTTTTCCAGAGGCGGCCTAGAGGAAAGCGAAACCGTCTGTGTTTGAAGATTCACGTCCAGGGGAACCAAGAGGCTCGGAGAAAGGGCGTTTCCTTCCCATTTTAGGAATCCCAGCAATAGGTATAAGTCGGTGGTGCCAAAGTCCTCCAGTTTTCCCTTGAGCGCCTGGAGAAGGTGCTCTTTGACTTCTAGCTTTTGTTGGGGCGTGAAATTTTCTGACTTGGGAAGGAAGGAGTCTAACGGTAGCGGGCCTTGTGTCTGTTTCCATTTCTCGTAGAACAGGTCGCCAGTTTCTAACATCAATGGAGTCTGGTATAGACCCTTGGTGTTGAAATTCAGAAGGGAGTCTTTGGAATCAAATAGGGCGGATTCCTGGCGAATCTTCAATAATGTGGCGGACAAGGCTGCGTTGGACATGCCTTGAATATACATTTTTTAACGGCTAGAGGTGCTGGCAGATCAGGTCTAGGGCCGTGTTCAGGTCGGTTGGCGCGGCGGAGGCCTGCAATCCGGCCTTGAAAAGTACCCTGCCTAAAAGCTCTTGAGGGGAAACGCCTGCTTCCCGGTCCTGGCGGATGCTGTGGGCCTTTTCCCGCTTGGAAAGCTTTTTACCCGAAGCGTCTACGATAAGGGCGTGGTGCAGGTATTTGGGCGGTTCGGGTCTGCCCATTAGTTCCATCAGGGCGATTTGCCTTGCTGTAGAATTCCTGATGTCCTCGCCGCGGATAACATGAGTTATCCCTTCTTCGATGTCATCAGTACAGACGGCGAATTGGTATGTCCATTGGCCGATTCTATCCCGGATGGGGAAGTCTCCGCATTGGAACTTTGGGTTTTCCTCAAAGTCTCCTAGCCGCAGGTCGTTCCAATAGATTACTTTATCCAAAATTTTGACGCGCAGGCTATGGGGTAAGGAGGATTCTTTCGTTTCAAAAGAGCATTTCCCCTGGTAGATGACCTCGCCATATTCGTTTTTGGGGTTTTCTGCATCCAGTTCCTTGCGGCTGCAGTAGCAGGGGTAGACAAGACCCTTTTCTTGTAGTTCCTTCAGCTTTTTTTCAAATCTGTCAAAGTGGCTGCTTTGGATACTTTCGCTCTGCCAAGCAAATCCTAGCCATTGCAGGTCTTCTCGGATGGCGGCGATATGTTCGGGTTTTGCCCTTTCCTGGTCGTGGTCTTCGATGCGTAGGTGTATGCTGAGATCCCATTTTCGGGCTGCCGCCCATACGTACAGTGCCGAAAGCAGGTGGCCTTCGTGGAGGTAGCCTGTGGGGCTCGGGGCGAATCTCGTTTTTCCTTTCACAGGGGGAAATATAGTTATGAATTCGGATTTCGGAATTATGAATTGTTTCTGAATATAATTCTGAACTCTGAAATCAGGACTCCGAATTGAATCGACTAATACTATATTTCTTTTGAAAACGACGAACAATCGGAGTGGTTATGAAATTGAGTGGATTGGTGAAAGGTGGGCTGTGCGTTGTCGCCCTTATGGTGACGTCGGCCCTTGCAGATGATATTATTGCGACAACCTCCAACGGCTCTACGGTGCTTTTACACGATAACGGCCGTTGGGAGTATTACCAGAACAATGCGAAAATTCGGGATGTGCGTCCGGAGGCCATTCCCGAAGACGCCAAGTTCAATGTCTCCGTTCTTTACGAGAGTGCCGACAAGCTCAAGAAGAATGTGCGTATGGCCCTAGAGGCGGACTTTGCTACCGAAGAAGAAATCAAGGATAGCCTGCGTAAGGTCCCTAAGGGCGGAGTTATCTACTTCCAGGTGCCCACCAAGCAAATCAAGAAGGGCCTGAATCGCGAGTTTACCTATTCCGTTTATGACAAGGGCAAGAATCCCATCTTTACCAAGACGGTGGCCGAAACGGAAGCGACACCTAGCGAAGACGCGGGCGTGTCCAATTTGCTGGTCGTGCCTGTCTACGGTCGCCCCAAGGCAAAGGTCATGAAGGCCCGTATTGAGAATCGCGCTGCCAAGCAGACTCTTGATATCGACATTCCTATCCAGTAAGGCCCCTTTTCTTTAAGATAAAAAGTGAAATTTGCCGTTGTAGATTTGGAAACCACCGGAGGGAAACCTGCCGATGGTCGTATTACCGAAATAGGTATAGTTCTGATGGATGACACCTGCGTGGTGGACACGTTCCAGACGCTGGTGGATCCAGGAATGCCGATCCAGCCCTTTGTGCAGCGACTTACAGGCATAACCGACGAGATGGTGCAGGGCAAGCCCCAATTCTCTAGTGTTGCCGAAACCATGCGTGAACTGCTGCAGGACCGAATCTTTGTGGCCCACAATGTACAGTTCGACAGCCGGTTCATGACAGCGGAAATGAAACGCTGCTGTATCAAGTTCGACCCGCCCAGGCTCTGTACCGTAAAGCTTTCCAGAAGGTTCTTTCCGGGGCTTCCCAGCTACAGCTTGCACAACCTGACCCAGTCCTTGGAATTGCCCGAATTCAATCACCATCGCGCCCTGGCCGATGCCATGGCTGCCGCCGAAATTCTGAAACTGGTCTACGAGAAGATCGGTCCAGAAAAGCTTTTGAAAGAAGTGAAGAATATGCCTAAGCGCTAGCCGCTACTTGATCATTCCCGCATTGTACTTCATCTTGATGATGCGGGCGGCGGATTCTTCGATGCGCTTGCGGTAGGTCTTGTTGTTCTTGGAAATCTGTTCCAGGTAGCTCACCATTTCTACCGCCTTGGCCGGGTAGGTGATCATGAACATGTCGTTACCGGCGGTTAGGGCTGTGCGAATGAGCTTGCGGAAATCTTTGCGAGGGTAACCCTTGCTCTTGACACGCTCGGTTCCGCTGACCCAAGCCCTGAGCGAAACGCCCCACAGGTCGTCGGTGAGAATGACGGTTTCGGGGTTCATGTCCCGTGCCATTTTCACGATTTTCGGTTCAAAGACGGCAGGGCGGTTGGATATGCGTATAAACCGTACGCTGCTCATCATGGTTACGGGAATGTCGTCGGAGAGCCGCTTGAAAAATTCCACATTGTAGGCGATTTTGTTTTTGGGGCTTGCACTGATGGCAATCTGGTGATCACTATTGGTCCAGGAATCGTAACCCGGGAAATGCTTGGATACACAGACAACGCCACTTTGCTTCATGCCTTGTACAAAGGCCAGAACCTTTTCTGTGCTTGTTGAATCTTTTTCCCAACTGCGGGCGCTTTCTTCCATAAAGGAATTCTTTTTCCGGTGGTCCTTGGCGGGGTCCAGTACGGGGGCCAGGTTCATGTTGATGCCCAGCTCCATCAGTTCTCCGCCGATGTCTTCGGCAATCAGCTTCACAGAATCTGTGGGCATGTCTCGCATTTCCTTGGCGCTGGGGGCGTGCTTCCATTTTTGGGAGATGCTTCCCAGGCGGTTCACAAAGCCGCCTTCCTGGTCGCTGGCCACCAGCAGGGGAATTTTCAGACCCTCGTTGGCTTCGCGGATTCTCTGCTTGAAGGCGGCGGTGTCCTTCAGGTGGTTCTTCATGACCAGCACGGCGCCGAATTCGTTCTCTATCAGAAACTGTGCCGGTGAAAGATACACCATGACCATCTGGGCTGCTTTCTGTTTGATGCTCATGGAATTCCAGAGGGGCATCAGCTCGTCGGGTAATCTGTAGGGGTTTTCTATGACCGCGGCGGTAGTGTCAGCGATGCTGTCGGTGCGAGTGGTGTCTTGCTGGAGTGTGTCGGCCGTGCTGGTGACACCGGCGGAATTGCTCGTGGGTTCCGTCTCTTGATTTGCCACGGATTCCGTCAACGAATTCAGCGGAATGAATTGCTCGTGCGACAAAGAATCCTCCGCCTGCACAAGAACAGTCGTTGCCAGAAAAACGATTGCTGGTACTATGTTAATTTTCATTCTGAATTCCGAAATCCGAATTCCGAAGTTACTCAGCCACTTTTCTTCCCAAACCGCCTGGGCTTGAATTCACGGACTGGGAATTCAAACTTGAGCTTGCCCTTTTCCAGGTACAGGTAGGCATCGAACAGACGGTGGCTCTTGCTGCGGAATCCCTTGATAAGTTCCGTCTTTTCGCCGGCCAAAAGCTTTTGGATGGCCTCGAAGGGCAGTTCCTTGCCCAAGAGGATTTTCGGCAGCGAGATGCCCGTGGGCAGCTTGTCGATGTAACTCTGGGAAACGTATCCGGTAAGGGTTTCATAGACATCGGTATTGTCTACGGGGGATTGACCCACCTTCTTGCCGGTATCAATTTCTTCGGGTTTGTCATCAAAGACAAATTCAATCTTGTTCTGGTCGTTGATGATAACTACAGCCGAAAATTCAGAGCCCTTCTTACTGCGGAAGCCCGTGAGGGGGCCGATTTTTCGCTTGGTCAAAAGCTCCACCACTTCTTCGTCGGTGAGGCGCTTGCCGCCAATCATCTTGCGGATCACGATGCCATCTTCGGTCTTGTAGCGGCTCACGGTTTCGAAAACCTTCTTGCCGTTCACGGGGCTGAACTTGGCTTCGCCTTCGGTATGTTCTTCCTTGAAGCCCTTGATGTTCTTCACCATGGTCTTCGTCATTTCGACGATGCCCTGCATAAAGCTTTCCCTGGATTCCTTGCCCTTGGAAATCAGGTCCATCTTGTATTCCCACTCGCCGGTGAGTTCTGGGCTGGTAAGGGCGTCGCAGTTCATGGCTGAAAGCACCTTGATAAGGTCAAAAGCCTTGGCCGTGGGAATCATGTCCTTGCCGTCGCGGACCACGTACTTGTCGCTGACTAGCTTTTCGATGATGGCTGCTCGGGTGGCAGGTGTTCCAAGTCCCCGTTCCTTCATGGCATCACGGAGTTCGTCGTCTTCCACCAGCTTACCGGCACTTTCCATCATAGAAAGGAGGGTACTTTCGGTGTAGTGTGCGGGGGGCTTGGTAAAGTCTTCTTCTGCGTCAATGGAAACGGTCTTCGCCTTGTTGCCGTTCAGCTTCGGAATATTGGATTCGTCGTCAGAATCCTTGCCATAAACTGCCTTGAAACCGGGGTCCACCAGAATCTTGCCTTCGGTAACAAAGGTTTCGCCTTCGACGGTTGTGATGCGGGTGGTGTTCAGGTACTGTGCCGGCGGGAAGAATACGGCGATGAACCGCTGGCAAATCATGGTGTAGATCTTCTGTTCCGCTTCGGAAAGGCTCTTGGGCATCACGCCAGTAGGAATGATGGCAAAGTGGTCCGAAATCTTGGAATTGTCGAACACCCTGGGAGTATGCTTGACCCAATTCTTGTCCAGAGCTTCTTGGGCGAACTTGGCCAAGGGGCCGGTGATCTTACCCAGGGTGGCCTTCACAGGAGCCACGTAGTCTTCGGGCAGGTGCCTGCTGTCGGTACGGGGGTAGGTGGTGGCCTTGTGATGCTCGTACAGGGACTGGGCAATGGAAAGGGTGGTCTTGGCGCTGAAACCGAAACGGCTGTTGGCTTCGCGCTGCAGCGTGGTCAGGTCGTAGAGGCCGGCACATTTCTGCTGGCTTTCGGCAGTACTTTCCTCGATGGATCCGGCCTTGCCCTTGCACTTTTCCAAAATGGCCTTGGCGGCCTTCTCGTCAAAGATCTGTTTGGCCTTTTCCTTGCCGTCGGTCTTGAACCATTTGCCCTGGTAGTTGCTTCCGCTGTTGTCGAAATCAGCGGTGATAGTCCAGAACTTTTCGGGCTTGAACTGCAGGCGTTCCTCTTCGCGCTTGACAATGATGGCTAGTGTCGGGGTCTGCACACGGCCACAGGGGGTAATCTGGAAACCGCCCATAGAGCTGTTGTAGGCGGTAAGCCCTCGGCTTCCGTTCATGCCCACCAGCCAGTCTGCCTCGGAGCGGCAGAGGGCGGCGTCCTTCAGGTTTTCCATGTCCTCGGCGGTACGCAGGTGTTCAAAAGCGTCCTTGATGGCCGTGGGGGTCATACTCTGCATCCAGAGGCGCTTTAGTGTCTTGCCCTTGAAGTTTCCCTTGAGAACGTAATCCAGGATATAGAAGAAAATCAGTTCACCTTCGCGGCCCGCATCGCAGGCGTTGATGATGGTGGTAACGTCTTTACGCTTGATAAGCTTGCCGAGGGCGGTCAGGTGGCTCTTGGTGGTGGGGAGGGCCACCAGGGGGAACTTCTCAGGCAGCATGGGGAGCGTCTTCATGTCCCAGGCCTTGTAGCGTTCATCAATATCCTTGGGGTCGGCAATGCCAACCAGGTGGCCGATGGCATGGCTCACGATGGTGGTGTCACTTTCCCAGTAGGCGGTCTCTTTCTTGAAATTCTTTGCACCCAGGACTTTAACCAGGTCAGAAGCGACGCTGGGCTTTTCTGCAATAATCAGTGTTTTTTCAGGAGTCTTGGTTTTGGTAGCCATTTTACTTCCATTTGAATCGTCCGAACAGGCCGAACAGTACGGCAAGGACGGTAAAGGGGGCGTGGACAATTTCTACAGGAATACACCACTTGAGCAGGTGCTCCTGCCTAAAAATCTTGAGCCCACGCAAAATGAGAATCAGGTCGCCCAGGCTTTTGAGAGCGAAGGCGACTAGGGTTGCAATTAAAACTTTGGTACTGAAGGGCGAAACGGCAGCTGTCACGCAGAGCATGGTGAGGAACAGGAACACCATAGAGAGCACGAACACGATTTTCGGGGAGTAGTAGATGGTCTTGGAGGCCCAGCGCTTGCGTTGTTCCCAAAGCTCCTTCAGGGTTTCCTTGCCGTTGGTGGTCACAAAGGTGGAGGGGGTAATGCAGTAGCGCATGGCGAAGGGGCGGTCAGTGGCCAGTTTCTGCATTAACAGGTCGTCGTCGCCGCTCTGGATCTTGATGACGTTCTCGAAGCCGTTCACGCTCTTGAAAAAGTCCTTCCGGTAGGCCAGGTTGTTGCCCGTGCTGGTCAGGGGCAGGTGCATGGCTAGCCCTGCAGTGCCCGCTACGCGGTAAATCAGGGTCTCTACCGCCTGCATGCAGATAATGAAAGGGGATTTTCCCGGGACGGTAGGTATATAAGAATGCCCAGCCACAAGCTCGATACCGGGCTCGAACTCCCGGATAATTCCCGTGAGCCACTCCCGCTGGACAATGCAGTCGGCGTCTGTAAGGCACAGAATGTCCCCTTCGCAGGCCTCGATCATCTTGCTGATGGCGTGTTTCTTGGGACTGACACCCTCGGGAAGGTCCTTGATGGTCAGAATGTGGAGCCGTTCCGGATGGCGGGTGCGGTATTCCTCCAGGATGGCGGGGGTGTCGTCGTCGGAGCGGTCGTCGGCCACCCAAACGTCCCAAACGCCTGCATAATCCTGGTCAAGCACGGAATCCAGGGTGGCCCTAATGCCAGCGGACTCGTTTCGGGCGGCGATAAGCACGCTGACCCTCGGAGGCGGGTTCACGGTGGAACGGCCTTCCCGGACAGTCCCTAGGGCCCGGTAAAAACGCACTTCTAACCACAGGTAGAAGAGCCCGAACAGGGCAAGGAGGGCTATAAGCCCGTATGTGACGACGGTCCAAACCATTTTCGGGGCTAAAATGTAAAAAGGTTTTTTTTGTTTTTGGTCGGACCGGCAGGGCTTGTTGGAGTGTTTTTCGGATACATATATATATCTTATGTTAATTCGGAAAAAAGAGTTGATAGACTTTATTGGTAAACTTTTCTTTACATAAAGTGTTTTTTGAGCATGTGTTCACGCTTTAATTTATATTCGTCTTTATAACACAATGAGGTCCTTATGCTCAAAAAATTTTTTGCAGCTCTTCTGTTCGCGTGCCCTCTTGTTTTCGCCAACTGGGATGGGCTTCTAAAGAAACCGTCTGTTCGTGTAATCGAAGGCAAGGATTTCTACGAAATTGCGACTCCCGAAAACCTCGCATGGTTTGCTGTTCAGGTGAATAAGGGAAACCTGGAGTACAATGCGATTCTTACCGACGACATTGTCATCTGGGAGGATCCGGTGTCTTCCGAAACGCTTGAATGGACTCCTATCGGTGTCGATGAAAAAACGGATACCTTGGGTTTCAAGGGAATTTTTGATGGTAATGGACATAAGGTGTCGGGAGTCTATGTTCCTCCAAGTAAATATGGCAGAAGCGGTTTCTTTGGCGTTTTGAGCGCTTTTTCCGTTGTCAAGAATCTGACGATTGAAAATGCATCGATTCAGGGACTTTTGAAGTCGGCAAGTCAGACTGGCGGCCTTGCTGGAGTCTTTAACGGAGATTCCATTATCAACTGCGAATTTCATGGAATGGTAAAGGATTCTATTGTGGGCGGCCTTGTAGGGTGGGCTGAAAGATATGAGTACAGAACCGATAGACGTGATGCAGAACATGGACACTCTGGAATTATTGTGAATAGCCGTAATTATGGAGATGTCGTTTCGCTTGATTATGCGGGAGGTCTTGTAGGTATTTCAGAGGATGTTGATATAATTTCATCTGAAAACTTTGGAAATGTGACGGGCTCTTTTTGCGGTGGCATTCTTGGCTTTACGCAGTATTCGCAGGGAACGGTAATTGACGGCAGTATAAATCATGCAGATGTGTCGACAACGACAAACTATGGAACTTCGGGTGGAATTATTTCGTGGGTTTATTCGAGTTCCTCTGTAGCTGTCCGGAATACTATCAATGAGGGTGATGTTTATTCAGGTCGCAATTCAACAAATGGATTTGTAGTGGGTGGTTTTGTTGGTGAGACTAGCGGAACCCTGGTAATAGAAAATTCTGTAAACAAAGGCTCCGTTACACGTTCGAACAAAGTCACGCAGACGGGGTATGCTGGCGGTTTTATCGGCTTTGTCGCAAAAGGGTCGGTGACAATTTCTGGGAGCGTAAACAAGGGGTTTGTGGATGGCAAAAAATACAGTGGCGGATTTGTCGGACTTGGTGCCGCTGGCGGTAAGATTTTGAATAGCGTTAACGAAGGTGAACTAGGAACAGAACCGAATAATGTTGCGTACAATGGAGGCTTTATCGCTCTTATGCGTGATTACGCCTGGACCTTAGATGGTCTTTTGAATAGGAGCGATATTGCCGGAATGTATGTGGGAGGAATAGTTTCGTATGCGACAGCTCCCGTAATTATTTCGAATACGGTAAATGAAGGCGATATTGAACCGGTCATAAGCGGTGGCAATACGCCCCATTTGGGTGGTTTAGTGGGGTACGCCTATACAAAAACCAAGACGAGACACTATATCAGCAATGTCATCAATCGGGGCAATATCCGATTCCATGGTACGAGAACGGGAGGATATGTGGGCGGTATCATTGCTAATAGTTCGGATTCCCTGCTAACAGTTGACAATGCATGGAATTATGGTCGTCTGGATGTTGTGATGGATTCGGTTTGGTCTGTTAACTACCTGTATGTGGGAGGTGTCGTGGGTTATGGTTCCAAAAACATGGAAATCTCGCGAAGTGTTAACAGCGGAAATATCCGCTTTGTCAATAACAGCAGTGGTAAAGTGTCTGCCGACATAGGTGGACTTGCGGGTTATTCTTCGGCGACAATCACACAATCTACGAATAAGGGTGAAATCTACGTTAAGCCGGTAACGGCATCTTCGAGGGCTTTTGTTTCAGGTATCGCTGTTTATTCCGGCTCGGTGAACAAGTCGGTGAATGAAGGCCGTCTGGAACTGGTAGGGAGTGAAGCTCTTGAGTATGCGTCTGTCGCAGGTATTGCCTATTCGGGTGCCGTGTCCAACAGCATTAACAAGGGAACCCTTATTCATCGCTGGGCTCTAGAGGATACCTCTATCGCGGCAATACAGGCGGGAAACTCCAAGGGGAGCGGAAACTACAGCATTGCCGACACAGTGATGATAAATGGAGTGATGGTTCCTGCAGTAAGGGGGTGTAGCTTTGCAGACAGAAACAAGCTAGGCCTTGATGCATCTTCTGGCAGCAATGCTCTAACGACTGCCGAAATGCAGAATATTGAATTTGCCTGGCGCCTGAATACCTGTGATGGAACCGTCTCCAATGGAGGCGGCTGGACTCAGTACGGGAAAGACTATCCTGTTTGGGCAGATGACTCTCACCATGCGATTTATAAGGTCACATTCCTGGATTCCGCAAAGATATTGAGTGTAAAAACTTATACGGTGGGTTCCAGCTACACCGACGATTCTGGCCATATCATTAATATGCCCGAAGAGCCTAATCCAGAAGATGCAGGCGAAGAAGATCTTCAATTTGGCTATTGGGGCGTAGGAAACAGGGCAGTTTCTTCAACATCCATTGTGAATGCCGATGATAGCCTGTATGCGTTTTATATTGACAAGGGTACGGAACCTGCTTATGTTTCGTTCCTTGTCGATGAGAACAAGGTGGCTGACTATGTGCTTAAAGGATCGAGTCTGACGATTTCTTTGCCCGATGCTCCCAGGGCAGGGCGTACATTCCTGGGCTGGTATAATGGAGAAACTTTGGTCGGTACGGCGGGTTCTAGCAAAAAATTTACGGCAGCGACGACCTTGATAGCAAGATATGAAAGTATCTACTATTCGGTCCAGTTCTTAGACCAAGGTTCTATTTTGCAGAGTGATAGGCTTCTCTACGGCGAATTGCCGGTATTTAGGGGTGATAATCCTACGCGCGAAAATTATGACTTTGTTGGTTGGACGCCTGAGGTCTCGGTGGTGACGGGCGATGTCTCGTATTTTGCAAACTTCATTGACCCGAATGAAAGTTCCGCCAGTGAGGGATCTAGTAGCTCGGTGCCTAGTTCTTCGAGTGAAGCAAGTTCTTCTAGCGTCGGATCTAGTTCCTCGTATGTGCCGATGAGTTCTGAGGCGCATGGCGAAGCCTGGGTCGTAGATGCACTTGGAGGAATGGGTAATTTCGACAGTACCAGGAGCACTGCGGGGTGGTATCTGCTCCCAACGAGCGGTGGTGCGGGCAACACAAAACTGGTTGAAAATGATGGTGGTGCCATAGTGCTTCAGTTCTGGTCTAATTCTGAAAGTACGAACCTCTATGCTATCCAAGCGAAACGTACCATTTATTTGCAGAAGGGACATTCCTACAAAATAAAGGGGAGTGGCTACCCCTATGATGATGTTACATCTGATATGGTGTACGCAGGTCTGATGCAGAATAAGCAACCATATGATGTCTTCTATGAGTATGTTTTTAAACTGGATGGTTCGTTCGAATCTGAAGTCTATAACCATTGTGGCAGTAGCCAGACTGGAGAATTTTATATCAATGGTGGCGGCCGCGCAGGTGGCTTTGCCATAGAGAAGGTTTATGTTGAGGAACGCGAAATTCAGTGCCCCGGTACGGTCTACGCTTCGCAAATTGGTTTCCAGAAAAACGGCTTTAAGGAACTCGTGGTTGAATACGGCTCTGAAGATCCGCTTCAGTTTATCGGTGAATCGGGTAAAGTCGCGTTGACGGTTTCGCTGAGTGAGCAGTCGGGTTATGCTCCGAGCGGACAGTGGATTAAACTCGCCGATTTCTCTGAGCTCACTGAAAACGGGACCTATAGTGTGGTGCAAGGAAAAGACACCATATACAAGGGGCTGAAGATATCTTCAAATGCTTACGAAGATTTGCTGAAGGCGTCTCTTAAGTTCTATTACTACCAACGCGCTTCCATGGAACTAACGGAGGAGTATGCCGGGGTTTATGCCCGTGCGGCTGGTCATCCCGATACTGAAGTGCGGATTCATTCTTCGACGGGCGATGAAGGTGTAATAGCCTCGGCTAAAGGTTGGTATGATGCGGGGGATTACGGCAAATATGTTGTGAATTCGGGCATTTCGACATATACGCTCCTTTCTTTATACGAGCATTTCCCCAACTATTTCGAGACGTTTAAGTGGGGTATTCCTGCGGAAGGAGGCTTGCCCGACCTACTTGCCGAAATCAAGTACAATTTGGATTGGATGCTAACGATGCAGGCAAAAGATGGCGGTGTGTACCATAAGTTAACGGGACTTGAATTCCCGGGAACGGTGATGCCTGCCAAAGATGCTTCTGGAACGCGTTATATCATAGGGAAAAGTGTAACTGCTTCGTATGATTTTGCAGGCGTAATGGCTGCGGCTTCACGGGTGTATAGGGATTACGATGCTTCTTATGCCGCAAAGTGCCTTGCTGCGGCAGAATTGGCCTATCGCTGGGCGGAAGAGCACCCGAATGCCCTGTATCTTGCCAACCCGACGGGTGTAAAAACTGGAGCTTACGAAGATTCCGATGCTTCCGACGAAGCGCAATTTGCGGCTACAGAACTTTATGTTTCTACAGGAAAAGCAACCTATAAAAAAGAAGGCTCGTCGGGTGTTATTCCGTCGTGGCAGAATGTTTATGGCCTTGCTACCTATGCAAAATCTATTTACAAGGTTGATTTCGGCACGGGTGCCTATACCGACTTGATTGCGACTGCCAATAGGATGGTTCGGGATGCGTCGACCGGTTTCGGTGTTCCGATGCAGTCTGACGATTTCGTTTGGGGGTCTAACGCCGTTGCCGCCAATCAGGGTGTGTGGCTGCTGTACGCCTATTACCTGACCGGCAAAAAAGAATATTACAATACGGCGGTAAGGACTCTGGATTATCTGATGGGCAAGAACCCCCTGAACATGAGCTTTGTGACGGGAGTCGGTAAAAAATCTCCAATGAACCCGCATCACAGAATTTCGCAGGCCGATGGAGTGAATGCTCCCGTGCCTGGCATGTTGGTGGGTGGTCCGCAAATGAACGATAATTCTGACATTAGTTATTCAGGCTGTTCCAATTATAAGACTTCGTATCCTGCAACGACGTACCTGGATAGCGCTTGTAGCTACGCCACTAATGAAGTCGCTATCAACTGGAACGCTCCACTTGCTTACCTTGCGGGAGCCCTTTCTGCCCTTGCTGCCGGTGAAACTCCGGTCTTTGCAGAGGTCAATGCCTACACGGAAAGTTCTTCTTCTGTAGGGTCCTGTTCCTCGGTGACGAATTCAAGTTCTTCTGGTTCCGTGTCTAGTTCGTCCGCAAAATCCAGTGGATCTGTGGCGAGCTCCTCTAGCAATATGTCCAGTAGTAGTGGTGCCAAGTCCGGCAGTTCCGTTGCATCCTCGGGTTCCTCCGGAGGAAAGAATATGTCGAGTTCGGCTGCCAACGGGCGTGATGCAATTGTAACGGCCAACATGTTGCCCAAGTTTACAGTAGACGTGGTGCCGAATGGACTGATTGTCTCTCAAGCAAGGATAGGGTCTACGTTTACTTTGATGGATATGCAGGGCCGTGTCGTCAAAAAAGGACGGATTACGCAGGAAAGTCAGTTCATATCGGTTCCTTACACTGGACGATTGTTGCTCAGAATCCAGGCTGACATTATGGTGCTGAATATTTGGTAAGTCAACAGGTCATAGGGGCTGCTTTCTATTCATAAACTCCCTATATGACTTATTTTTTCGGAAAAGTTGCCGACTTTTTCGGTAAAATTAATTTTCCCAAGTAGCCTCTTTACAGGCCTAGAGATTTATTTATCTTTCGCTCCGGATTGAAAACGAGTATTGGCACATGTCCCTTCGGGGAGTGTGCCTTTTTTGTTTGATAGTCTTCGTGGCGGGCCCCTTTCCGCCTTTTTCCAGATGATTCTCTTTTGGAGGATTCCTATGAGAAATAGGATTTGGGGCCTTCTGGCCCTTGGAGGAGCCTTGCTCTCCTCTGCTGCATTTGCAGCTAATTGCAAGAACCTTGTGTTATACGAAAACGGCAGTTCCAAAGGCCTTATGGAAGAGTCTACCCGGTCTTTTCCAGAGCCTCCGGAATGGTCTGCCAACTGGGGCGATTTCGACAACATGAAATCACCCTATATCCGGCTTTCTGGCATGCGCAACTACCATGGGGATTGGACCGGTTCCCTGGTTTTTGACGCCCTGCCTGCCGTGGTGCAGGGTGGCTCCCTGAAGCTGAAGGCCCGTTCTACCCAGGCGGGAAACTTGGGTGTCTGGCTTTCGGGGCCCGGCGGTAATGGGAAGATGTCTTTCCATACACTAGAAGCGGGTAAGACCCGCTCCCTGGATATTCCCATTTCATCTTTGATGGAAGGCTCTTCTGTGGAGGTGGACAAGGTGGGAATAGGCCTGTTCGGTGTTCCCGCCAACCAATATACCACCCTGTTCTTGGACGATGTTACTCTGAGTTGTGTCCAGGATGGTGCGGCCACAGTCACGGGTGAGCAGGGCGAAGAATCACCTGAGGTGAAGGCTCCCTACACCTTCGTGGATGTGGATCCGTCATCGGTAAAAAGAGCGGGCCTGTTTGAAGATATATTGGAACGTCCCGTCAAGTCCCGCTATTCTGCAAGCGAGAAAGCTGCTTTGAATAGGGAAACTTCTGCGAAGTTCGTGATTTCCGAAGAAAGCCAGCTGCGCATCCTAAATTACAAGGATGCGGATAGCCTGACCGCCAAGGAATCCTGGCGCGGTTGGTACAACAGCTTGTTCCTTATAGAAAAGGGCGGCCTTGGCGAGGGTGCTATTCCCAATTCCAAGCGGCTCTTTGATGAGGCGGGAACCCTGGCCGCTATGAGCGACCAGCAGGTATTGCCTTTGCTGGTGGCCAACATGGACTATGGGGTAACCTATTGCGGTGATAGTGTCTGCGCCAAGCGTGAAATTCAGGATTATCACCTGGTTCTTGTGGGGCTTTCGTCCCCGTACGTGGTGTCGTCAAAAATCCGAGTGGTTTATGACCCTTACTTTACCGTTACGCCTAGCGGGAAACTTCCGGAAATAGAGCTGTGTACCGGAGGCAAGTGCTTAAAACTGGAACCGAAGTCCGAAGGACTGCTGGAATTTGAATCCGCCGGTCTCCAGAAAATCCTGGTGAAGATTCATTCCGAAGGGAAGGTCTTTGAACAAAAGCTGTTCGTGGAGGTAAAGTAATGAATTGTATGAAAACGCTATTGATGTTCTTGCTTTCCTTTGCGGGAATGCTCTTTGCAAAAACAGTAGACCTGTTTTACGAGAAAGCGGTAGACCCTTGTATTTCGGAGCAGAACGCCTTGTTTGGCGGGGTATGCTATAATCGGGCCGGTCTGCCCAAGACAGGGAAGATGCCCCAAGTTCGCCTTCGCTTTATCGACCCGCCGGAACTTGCCACGGCGCAGTTCGGCTTCTACTTGGAAAGGCCCTTCTTTATCATAGACGGGATACACCTAAGTACCGATGAGAAGCGGACCCTTTCCCAGTTGCAGCGTGAGACGGAAGAATTCGGCATTCCCGAAATGCTCAAGTCTTTGGGTTACACGCCGGTCTTAGTCCAGTTTTCGGAAACCGTAATCCGTTCGTTGCAACAGAACAGCGAATCCCTTGCGGGTCTTTTGAAGTTTCTGGATGACAACATCCTTATCCCCTTCCCGAATAAAAAGCAGGACGGATTCGTAATCCTAGGCATTAGCCAGGGCGGAATTCTCGGGCGTTATGGGGCCTACCTTTATGATTCTGGGCGTAACAAGTCCGAGGGAACGCCGGTGCGTTTCTTTGCGTCGCTGGATTCGCCCCACCAGGGTGCTGTGATGCCCAGGGGCCTTGTGGCATCCATCGATTTTTGGGCTAACGAGGCGGAAGTGGGCGCCGCAGAGGCCTTCTATGACCTGATTTCCTCTCCGGGGGCAAGAGACTTGCTCATTTACGATACGGAGGCTGGCAACACCACGTACAAACCCAAGACGGGTACAGACCGGTTCCTTTTCGGAGATTACCGCAAGGCCGCCGAGTATAAGGGATTCCCTACGGTGCTTGTGGCCCAGGGACAGCTGAAGGGCAAGGATCCAGCCCATAAGAATAAGTACTATGCTCTGGAACGCCGTACGGAATTACTATCCAAGGTGATGGGGCGAGCGACTAGTTCCCTTTCCTATTCTACGGCAGAATCGGGGGAATTTGCCCGTAACCGCAAGTACGAATTCAACACCGACGTGGACGAGACTTCTAAGAAGGGCGCCACCGACTTCGATTTCGTCCAGGGGAGCACTTACCCCTTTGCGAAAACCCTGTACCAATCCCTGCGTGATGGTATGGAAGAGGCCATGCCCAAAAATTGGGACAAGAAGGTCAAGGTGGGTGGCCTTACCGTTGCAAGCCTTCCTTTGAAATCTTACTGGAACGACGATACGCTTTACCAGGCCAGCAGTACGTTCATACCCACGGTGAGCGCCATGGACCTAAAATGCGATGGGGAATTGGCTATCCGTAAAAGTTGTGCCCACAGCCAGGCTTCGACGGGCCTTGCCTTTGAAAAGTCGGAGTCAAGAAGTACCGCCAAGGCGATCTACGCCGTAGACCCAAGCCATCCAAGGTATTCCGAACCTATGAGTGGCCGCCATATCGAGTCTCCGGCAAGGAGTGACGGCTCTATAGACAAGACGGTCCTTGCCGGCATGCAGGTAGACATTTGGCGAGTTCTTTGCGAGGTGGCCAAGGCTGACTACAATACGGCAACAGGCCGGTTCCGGAATCCCAAGCTGGGAGGTTTCTTCTCGCCAAGTACGTCTTGCATGGATCAAGGCAAGATGCCCGCCGTCATCAAGAATGGCGGGATTCTCCAGAGCAAGTCCTTTGGGTATGTACGTTATGATTATAACACCGTTGCAACAGAAAGTTCCGGCCAGGTTGCTTTCGTGCTTCCGGCAGGTTGGAAGAATGTGGCGACCGTAGACAATGGTTTTGATGTTCCTGCATCGAGCATCTTCGAAGTGGAGATGAAAGTCCAGAATCCCAAGAACAACTGGATGAAAGCCGAATTGCTGCTGACTCAGAGAAAAACCGGTGGTCATCAGGTACAATTCTCCGAACAGGATGTTCCCCAGGATGGCTTGTTCCATACCATCCGTTGGCAGATGCCTGCTACGGCTGGGGCTCTGAAAAATTTCCGTTGGTTCCGCCTGGTGTTGAACTCTGCAGGCGGTAACGTGATACTCCGTCGGCCTAGACTTGTAATCAATGCCAACAACCTAGAGGAGATCCCGCCTGCTATCCCCTCGGCAAAGGTTTATCCGAACACGTCTTACAAGGTTGTTCCCTGGTCCGATACCGTCATGGTCAAGGACTATTCCGATGGCCTTGGGTCTGGAATTTCCTTTGAATTCAAGTCCAACTTGGATGGAGCTCATTTTGACTTGAAGAAGAACTATTCCATGGACGCCTACAAGAATTTGAATGTGGTATACTGGCCTGGAACCTGTCAGAACACATCCGTTTTCTTTGACGCAAAGTCTGGGAAAAATGTGAATATAGGCAACGGTAGTTTACAAAATGGGTTTGTTAGTAAAAAATTACCATTGTCCGATTTGATTAATACGAACATTACTCCCAAAGGCTCCCTTTCCGCTTCCCGTCTAGGATTACAGGCGATGAAGGCTGGCGAAAAGTGCATTGTCCGTTCAATAACGCTGGAGTAATTTGGTTGATGCGTTGAAAATAAAATAATATCTTTTGAACCTCAAAAGCGGTATTTTCGTAATTTGGGAATACCGTTTTCAGGAAGGATGAAATATGAAAAGTAAACTGATTGTTTTTTTGCTTTTATCTATTGTGGTATGCTTGCTTGTGGGCTGCAACAAGCCCTTTATGCAGACTATGGGATCTAACCCTATGCCCATCTATCATGAACCGAGATGGTCCGGAGAGCAACAGAAGAGTTTTGCCGTGGGTGTAGACTTGTTCGGGACTCCCTATGGAATGGGGCAGAATGTGGACGAAGTTCATTCTGTGGGTGGAGATCTCTTTGCGCAGTACCGATTCTTGGACGTGTTCTTTGTTCAGGCTGCGTTTGCAGGGAACGGGGGCACTCTGAAGTTTGACTGTAATGATAGTCCTTGCTGGAATAAATACAACAACTGGCTGGATTCTAAGGAGGGAGAAGATTCCTACTCATTCTGGTCTTTGCAGGAACAGGTGATGCTTGGAACGGACTTCAAGATAGGATTCGTTCAGTTTGGCTTTGGCGGCGGAATCTTGCTGTCTCAGTCCAACGGCGACTACGAAGACAAACGTAAGGACCTGGTGGAAAGAGGTGTCATCGATAGCCCTGCAGACAACAATGAAATATTCCCCATGGCAGGAATCTGGTATGGCTTTAGCCTCGGAAAGGGTGGCCGCTATGGGGTTATCAAGAACGAGATGAGGATGGTCTATTCGGACAACTTGTCCAATGGGGGTTCTATAGTCCAGGGAGTGGGAACGGCTATGTCCGCGGGCGTTGTCTATTACCATCCGTCAGGGTTCCATGGCGGTCTGTCCACATCGACGCAGGAACTGTTCTCCATAAGCCTGGGCAAGACTTTCTCCTTCTAAAAATTTTTCATTCATGCAAAAAAAGTCCCGGAATTTCTTCCGGGACTTTTCTAATGTGGGTTCGCGGCATTCGCCGTGAAAAATTACTTGCTGAGGGTCTGAACCTGCACGTCCCAGCTCTGGTTGCCAAGGGCAATGCGGTAGGTGCTTGCGGCACCGGCCTTCATGTTCTTGGTGTCCACTGCCGGAGCGGCGTTCGGGTCCTTCTTCGGCACGCCAATGTGGCGGTTGCCCTTGAGGAATTCGATACCCTTGTTGCCAGCCTTCGTCTGGAGGCAGCCCGTAATGAAGATGGTCTCGTCGTTGACCGGCAGGCCATTTTCTTCGAGGAGCTTCTTGGCAGCCGGGATGCCCGGCGGAAGGATTTCTTCGGCGCACTGGATGCCCGGATAGGCTTCCTTGAACGGCTTCATGTTGAACTGGTCGGCGGCGATCTTCACGAGCTCCGGATCCGGTTCGCACGGGGTCTTGCCCTGGTAACCGAGGAGCATCTTGCCGTAGCCTTCCGTCATCTTGAACCACGTACCGCGGCCTGCGGCCTGGTTCAGGGTGTTCATGTAGGCCTGCTGGAAGTAGAACTGAGAAACCGGCGTCACGGAAGAAGCAAAGCCACCGCGGCGGACGCATTCACTCATGTTCTCGATAACCTTCGGGAACAGGTGGAAGGTCTTGGTTTCGCGCATCATGAGGGTGTTGGCGGTAAGAGCGCCACCCGGCATGGGGCTGAAGATCACGTCAGTGGTAATCTGACGGGCTTCGGGCGGGAAGTTGTAGTCCTTGAGGCATTCCACGGCCACGTTGTTCGCTTCCATGAGTTCGGCGATGTGATCGTCCACGATGCTGTCTTCGCCAAGGGCCAGCTTGTAGTCGGTGCCCTTGAGAGCGTGGAACATGGAGAACAGGTCGGGCTGGGCCGTACCACCAGAGAGGGGCTTGCGGCTCAGGTCAACACCGTCGGCGCCACCTTCGATGGCGGCCTTGTACTGGGCCACACCGGTACCGCAGGTGTCATGGCTGTGGATGCGGAGTTCGACCTTGTCGCCGAGAAGCTTACGGGCACGCTTGAAGGTCTCGTAAACCTTGGTGGGGTTCGTGGTACCAGAAGCGTCCTTGAAGCACACGGAGGCAAACGGAATGCCTGCGTCTAGGATGTTCTTGAGGATGCGTTCGTAGAATTCCGGGTTGTGGGCGGCGTTCAGGTCGCATCCCGGAGGCAGTTCCATCATGGTCACCACGACTTCGTGTTCCAGACCGGCGTCGGTAATGCACTTGCCGGAGTAGATCAGGTTGTTCACGTCGTTGAGGGCGTCGAAGTTACGGATACGGGTCATGCCGTGCTTCTTGAACATGTCGGCATGGAGCTTGATCATGTCGCGGGGCTGGGGGGCCAGAGCCACCACGTTAATGCCGCGGGCGAGGGTCTGCAGGCGAATCTTCGGGCCCACGACGCGACGGAATTCGTCCATCATGTCGAAAGCGTCTTCGCCGCAGTTCTGGTACAGGGCCTGGAAACGGGCGCCGCCACCTGCTTCAAAGTGGGTGATACCGGCCTTTACGGCAGCTTCCACCGCGGGCATGAAGTCCTTGGCGAAAACACGGGCACCGAAAATAGACTGGAAACCATCGCGGAACGAGGTGTCCTGGAACT
>CAMHOW010000021.1 GCA_946186895.1 uncultured Fibrobacter sp. | reverse complement strand
GCCGATGTTGCAGTGCGGCTTGCTTCTATCAAAATGTTCTTTTGCCATTTTATTCCTCTTCTTCAGCAGAAGGTTTATCGCTTCAAGTCAAGAAGTCTCAAGGACTTCCGTTACTTCGGAGAGCATAGGAAGCGGTACTCGCCGAAATTGAGCCACAAATTTAGTAAATCAAGAAATATTTGCAAGCTTTTTTCTTTGAAATTTTGCGAAAATGGGGAATTTCGGGATTCAGCCAACCTAATACCACCGGAAACGCCAATGATATTGTTAACAGAGCGTCAAACCATTAAAAAGGCCAAAATCTAGCAGGAAATGCCAATTATCCCATATAAAAAAGCCAAATCCAACAACTTATCAACAATTATTAAACTTTCCGCCTGTAAACAGGCATCCAATGTGGATTTCTATAAAAAATTTTGTAAAATGATTTTTACAAAGTGAAAATTTTACAAAGTTTACATTCGAGCTGGCATAAAATTCTTTTTTCAAATAGCGCTCTCCCCAAAAAAGAACGACATAACTATCTTGTGGTTGGGATGGGCAGCTTGAGGAAGTGTTTATGAAAAAACGTGCTATCGGCGCAATCTTGATCGCAGCATGCGCCACCTTCTTTTGGAACTGCGGCTCCGACTCCACCAGCAACGCAAACTCCTGTGTAGCGGAATCTTGTGTTGAGTCAGCCGCTGCCGCAAATTTCACTGTAACCGACACCTGTCATTGGCTTCCTGGAGATCAGGACTACCTCATTTATAATGACGGAAGGGTTACCGATGCCAACGGAAACGAAATCGGCACCTTTGACGCCGCTACCGGAACCATTACCAAAACAGACGGCACCACCATCGAAAATGTCAACCTGGCCGAACTGACCGAACTCACTCCCGAAAAGGTCCAGGAAATCAAGGATGCCGTCGAAGACGCTAAAAACAACGGTGGCGAAAATCAAGGCAATTCCTCGAACAGCGGAAACGGTACCGAACAGGGGCAAAGCAATGCAACCGTAGGTAGCAGCGGTTCTATCACCAGCGCTCCTGCAGAATCCAGCAGTTCCTTTGGAAAAGTCCAAGGCGGCGTAGCCGACCCCACAGGATATCCGGTGGCCTCTTATAGAGAGTTGATTTCTAATGGTGGACAAGGTGAAGGTTGGAATACGCGCTACTGGGATGGTTGCCGTATGCATTGCTCCCAGATTGTAAGCGGCGCAACCGATACTTCTTCCCAGGCGGCTTATGAAGCCGCGGGTACCGTTGCAAAGGTTTGCAACATACACGACAATGAAATACCGGTATTTACGATTGATCCCGCTTCCATGTCTAACCAATATTGGACTGGCTGGAAGGTCGTCGGAAACAGCTGCCAGCCTACTCAAGACGGGCTTTCCCAAGCCGCAGACGGGGCATTCGCCTGCACAGACATGACTCCCGTAGCAGTCAACGACACCTTATCCTATGCGTTCGTTGCAGGTCCTTCTGGTTCTCCCTGCGGAAAATGCTATCACCTGCAATACAATGGTGGAAACAAGGGCAATCAAATCAAAGCAACGCACAAAGCCCTCAAAGGAAAACATATCATTGTCATGGCCTCAAATATTGGTACAGATGTAAAAGTAGGCCAGTTTGATTTGTTAGTGCCAGGTGGTGGTGTTGGTATTTTTGACGCCTTTTCTGCACAAACGGGCGTTGACTGGAGAAACAGGTTCAAAAATGATGGCGGCATTCTCAGCACGTGCCAAGAAATGGACGGTCTTGGCTATGACGCTTCGCTTGCCGATTATCAACAATGCGTAAAAAATCACTGCCAAGAAGTTTTTGCAGATTTCCCAAATTTGCTTAAGGGATGTAACTGGTTTGCAGAGTGGTATATGGCGGCGGACAACCCAACTTATAACTGGGAAGAAGTGGAATGCCCGCAGTACCTAGTGGATAAATACAAGTCTAGCTACAATACAACACGCCGTAACGATTTTGCCCCGCACGATTCCTGGGCAGATTACACAGGAAAATCTCCTGACGACCTTGAAAAAGCCGGAAAATACACCGGTGACGGAACGAACTGATCAACAATACTACGAGATTTAGAAAGCATATCAAAGCCCCGTTTTTCCAACGGGGCTTTTTGCTTTATGCCAAGTGATTTTGCTTAAGCAAGATGGAGTTTTCTAAGAACCTTGCCAAGGAGTTCGTTCAAAATATCTTTGGCATCCTTGCTACCCAGATAGCGCTGGATAATCAAGGTAAGCACGAATAGCAATATGCCAGCTGCAAAGCTGTAAATCAGCAGTACAATGAAACTGGCACTGCGGACAAAGTCTCCGGCAACGTGGTCAAGACCTATGGCAGCCCCGATCATGATTCCAAAGGCAACCAGGGCACGGAGCATGTTGAGAAGCGCAGCCCTCATGCCATCGGTTCCGTTCTTCTTGGCCCACATGAAGATCATGGCCAACACCTGAAGGATGGCCCCGGCCGCACCCACAATAGGAACGCTCTTGATGCCAAGCCCCATCTCAGGGGAGCCAAGAACAATGTAGGCGGGAATAGTGGCGGCAAAGATGCCGGTGTTGAGAAGCGTAGGCACCCACATGCGCTCGCAGGCATAAAAGCTGCGAACCAGCACCGCCTGCAGGCAAAGCCCAAGGCTTACGGGCAGATACCAGCGAAGGATCTCGGCAATGGCTTCAGTGGTTTCACGATGGAAGGCCCCACGTTCAAAGAGGATTCGCACCGACGGGAAACTGAGGGCCCACACGGTGACCACCGCCGGAATCAAGATGCAGAACATGCGGGAAAGGCTCTTCCAAATTTTCTGGTTCAGGCTTACAAAGTCACCCTCCTTAACAAGGCGGGCCATGTCAGGGTAGCTTGTGACGCTGACGGAGAAGCCGAAGACGGCCACCAGCGTGTACATGACACGGTAGGCGTAGTTGAGGCTGGAGATACCGCTTGTACCGAAGTTCGCTCCGAAGCTACGGATGATGAATTCCAGGCCGAACATGGAGCCTACGCCAAGGGACATGGGGAGCATCATCTTGAAATAGCGTACGATATCCGGGTGGGTGGGCTGGACCAAAAGCTCGTAGTGCACGCCGCCACGCCGGGCGCCGTAAATCTGCAGGGCGAAGAAACCGACAAAGGCGCCCACCGGCACGCCCCAGGCGAAACCTTCCAAGCCGAAATCCGTGCCGGTGTACTTACCGAGCGCGATTCCCGCAGCTCCTCCGCCTACGATGGCCACATTGTAGATAAGGCCAGTCAAGGAGGGAATCAGGAACTGCTTGCGGGTGTGCTGCACCGCCACCAGGATACTCCCCACAAAGATGAACACCTGGCCGGGCAAGATGATACGACCATAGTACGCCGCGCGCTCGATAAGTTCCGGCGTGGCGCCCTCTACGGTCAAAAGCTGCAGAAGCTCCTTCATCCAGATGAAGGCGGGAATGACTAAAATGAGCAGGGCGATACCGAAGGTGTTCAGCACGTTGCTGAAGAACTTCCAACCTCCCCTCTCGTCACCGGCCACCTTGTAGCCCGTGAAAATGGGGATGAAGATAATGGACAGAAAACCGGTACTCACCACATGGTTCAAGATGTCCGGAATCATGAACGCCAAGTCGAGAGCGTTCTTTTCGAGAGACACCCCCGCCGCATGGGCCAGGAGCATCTCGCGGAAAATCCCGAGAACACGGCTCAGGAGCATGGATGCGGCGACGATGATGGCGGCTTTGTTCATGGGTTAGTGACTATAAAATAGAAAGTTCCGAGCCGGTCATCTGATTACGATTTGTAAATTTCGGGCGTGGTGCTAAAAAAACGGCGGTGAGTGAAGCCATACCATAAAGATGGTTTGTCGGCGATACGGCCTTCTAGCCAGCGATTGAACGCGCTATGATCCTCCCCCACGTTCAGCCTTTCGGCATGGAAACGCTTTACCTTCGAATTGGGTTCTTCTATCCAGCAGATAAAAACAGGCGTCTCGGGGCGGTGTTTCAGCAGAAAGTCAGGCAAAGGGTTTATGTGTGCGGGAGTCCCAAGAAATGTACCGGACTCGGCACTTGGAATGCGGCTATCCTGGTCGGCAAGCAGGCAGAAAAGCCGCCCGTCTTGCAGTAGCCGCAAAAATTCCCTAGGGGACTTGGCGTTGACGGAATAGGTCTTTCCGCCTACGGCGCGAATCTTTTTTTCCAAAATGTCATTCAAGAAGGCGGGCTTCACGGGAATATAGCTCGCAGCAAGAGGAACACCGAGACAGCAGAGCCAGGGACCCATGGCCTCGTAGTTCCCGTAATGTGCCGTCAAAAAGATTCCGCCCTGACGCATTTCCTGAAGGACTGACTGACTTTCAGGAGCAATCTCGAAACGAATCCCCCCGAGATTGTACGGGTAGGCGCTCAGCTCACGAGGGAGCCTCTTGAACAGGGGGAAGCAAAACAGCAGTTCAGCGGCGTGGCGTGACAAGTTCCACAGCAATCTCTCGTAAAAAAGCGGGAAGTCTTCCTTTACCGCAGACGAATTCCACTTGCGGGCCACCTCGTAATTCGCGCGAACCGTAGAGCGCTTCCAGTTCAACAGGAGCAACGCCCCGAAGAGAACATAGGAGAAGAGCCGCGCAAGAAGGGTGTGAATCATGGTAGGGTAAATATAGCCCTTTACGGCTTTTGGATGCACCGGACAGAACGGGAGTCGCCCTTGCCAAAAGCGTTTAAGCCTGCAGATTTGCTGGAAAAATCCAAAAACAGGTAGTAAGCAAGTCCATCTAATGTTTCCGTGGCACTCCAAATATAGGCATAACCGCCGATGCCATCGTAAGCGCCTTCTACATTACGGAAGCCGGCAGGAAGCGCACTGAAGCCAAACCCATCAGAGCCATTCCCCTTCTTGAACCATCCGTCCGTAGACTTGAGGGCATCACCAGCCTGAGACTCACCACCAGCCTGTTCCACAAGCTTTGCAAGGTCCAAGCTGTCGGGAAGCAGCCAACCTTCGGGGCAGACATTTTGTGCAATTTCCCAGGTGTAAAGCCGGCCATATTTGTCGCAGTTGCGGCTGTCACCCTCTGGACAAACACTACCATCGATTTCGTAATTCAGGTTTTGAGCAAACCAGGTCACATTACCGATTTGTACAACTTTATAGGCCTGGCCGTCACGGGGGTCGGTAAAAGACTGGCCGCAAGCCATGAAAGAAAGAGCTGCGAGAAGAAGAGCGAAAAACAGGGCGAAACGCATGGCGTTTAAATGTTGTTTGATTTCCAACGCTTGAGAGTCGGGAAGTACTTGCGAAGTTCTGCCTCGTATTCTTCGCGGGAGAGGCTCTTGCCCGTGTTCTTGTTGAACTCGTCCACGAACTTGGAGCAGAATTCAATCATCTCGTCCATTGTGCAGTTACTGGTGAACGCTCCGTCTTTGTAGCAGTAGATGCAGTATTCTTCGTTCTTGCTACCGTCGGCGTTGGTGCCCAAGACTTCTGGCGAAAGCGGCATGCCACAACTTTGGCAAAACTTCATTTCCATAAACTTCTCCTTTTTTTGCACATATACAAATGTCGTTATTCTAAAAAGACTTGTCAAGTCTAAGACGAAAAAAGGTGACGCATGAAAAGGCGATGCCGGCTCGGGGGCCGGCATGACATATGCGGGACAGCGATTGCATTGGCAAACTAGCCAAATTTCCAGTTTTTTGGCCATTTAATCAAATTTATTGATTAAAAACCAAGAAATAATATATTGGACAATATGAATTTCTGAAAATATATTATGGGTATAAAAGAATTAAAAAGAGAGGATAACATCATGAAAACACAGATTATGATAGCAGCACTCATGGGAATGACCAGCGTCTTTGCCGCCGACGGCGTGCGTTACAAAGACCGCCTTTTCGATGTCAGCGACGCAAGGACCGTGACCGTCGCCTACGATGTGCCGACCATGGACAAGAGCAACTACAATATCCTCTCCGAATTGATGGTGAGTTTCAAGATGGAAAAGAACATGCTGCACCTCTACGAGTCGGAACAGGTGGTGATGGAGCCTGTCGTGATGGATATCTACGAACCTGTGAACGACAATGGTACTGACAGGGCGGCAGTGGTGATTTGCCACGGCGGGGCTTTCGTGGCCTCGGCCAAGGACGACTTTGACCAGAAATCCGTTGCCTACGCGGATTCCCTCGCCGCCCGCGGTTTCGTGACGGCGTCCCTGGAATACCGCAAGGGCGTGGTCATGACGGGCAGCGGCAATCCGTTCCGCATCGACAGCGCGAGTTTTGCCCGCACGGTCTATAGGAGCGTGCAGGACCTGCATGCGGCCATCCGTTACCTGAGACTGAACGCAAAGGCGCTGAGAATCAACCCCAGCAAGATTTACGTGCTGGGCAACAGCGCAGGCGCCATGATGGCTCTTGAAAACATCTATGCCCTGAGCAAAAGGGATTTCCCCTCTTACATCGATTCCACGTCGCAGTTTGTTGTGAAAGACAACAAGAAGGAAAATGTCCCATGGGGCAAACTGAATCAGTATGGCGCCAGGGACTATAGGGGCACTGCCGACGGCGTGGTGGCCCTCTGGGGAGGCATCCACGATATTGATCTCGTGAAGAATAGCGATGTCCCGGTGTTCCTCGCTCACGGGGATTCCGACTACGTGATGCCCTACAACGTGGGACACGCCATATCCAAGCCGGACAAGATGGTTGCCGAAGCGGTGCCCGAAAAGTACAGCGCCTTTGCAAAGGCCTTCAAGTTCCAAATCGAGACCCCCACCATTTATGGAAGCTACGCCATTGATTCTGCCCTGACGGCAAGGGGCGTGGCCCACGAATTCTACAACCCGGTGGGTTACGGCCTGAAGCACGAGTTCTACAACAGCACCCGTACCGCAGAAGACGGCAGTGAGATCGTGTTTGCCGACAGCGTGCAGGACAAGGCTTTCGACTTCTTGTACAAGCTCGCGACCGGAACCTACGGCAAGCAGGAGACGGTGGTGGCCCTCCAGAAATCTGCGGCACCGGCTAGCTTCGAAGCCGCAGGGAAGCAGGCGCCTGCATTCGCGAAGGTCTCGAAGATCGCCATGGGTGACAAGAACCTGAGCTTCACGGTTGTGGAAGGCGACAACCTGGCCTACGGAGTCTTTGACCTGAAGGGCAAGAAGGTGATGGCGGGACGCGCCTCCAGGGGCGAAACCGTATCCCTGGAAGCTGTTGCCGGCGGAAGCTACTTCCTGAAGGTCCAGGGCGATGCCACTCGACGGATTGTCGTGACGCACTAGGAGTTCGGCATAGAACAGTCTTTCGGAAAAGTTCCTCTCTAAGAAACAAAACGACCCGGATAAATCCGGGCCGTTTTTCGATATTCTGGTTTGAGATCCTTCGACGCGATGCCTCACGGCATCTTGCTCAGGATGACAATCACGGGTTATTTCACGAAGGCGCCGTAGATGGCCTTGATGGCCTTCTCGGTATCGGCTTCGTCAACACCGGTGATGATGTTGATCTGCGAAGAACCCTGGTCGATGATGCGGACGTTCACCTTGTTCTCGGCGAGAGCGGTGAAGAGCTTCGCAGCCACACCGATCTTGTTCGTCATGCCGTGACCCACGGTAGCGATGAGCGCGATGCCCGGGAACACCTTGATACGGTCGGGGCGCATCTGCTGCGTGATGTCTTCGAGAACCACGTCCTGCACGGCGTCGAGAGCCTTGGAGTCCACGACAATGCTCATGGAGTCGATAGCGCTCGGGCACAGTTCGTAGGAGAGGCCTTCGCTTTCGAGCACGGCGAGCACGCGGCGACCGAAACCGACTTCCTTGTTCATCATGGACTTCTCGATGTAGATCATGGAGAAGCCCTTGCGGCCGGCAACGCCCGTAATCGGGAGCTTTGCTTCTTCCGGAGTGGGGCCGATGATGGTGCCCGCGTCTTCGGGACGGTTCGTATTGCGAATGTTGATAGGAATCTTCTTCGCGCGGCAGGGAGCGATGGATTCGTCGTGGAGCACAGAAGCGCCGGAGTAAGCGAGTTCGCGGATTTCGCGGTAGCTCACGTATTCGATGGGCAGCGGATTTTCGACGATGCGCGGGTCTGCCATGAGCATGCCCGAGACGTCGGTCCAGTTCTCGTACTTGGCGGCATCGATGCCGTTAGCGAGGATGGCGCCCGTAATGTCGGAGCCGCCACGGCTGAAGGTCTTGACTTCGCCACGGAGGTTTGCACCATAGAAGCCCGGCAGCACGTAAAGCTGGTTCTCGTCGGAGAGGGTCTTGGCGATTTCTTCGTAGGTCTTAGGGACAATGCGGTACTTGTCGTCGAAGGTGATCAGCGGGAAGGTATCCACGAAGTTTGCGCCCAGGTACTTGGCCATGAGGCGAGCGCACAGGAATTCGCCACGACTCACCAAGAAGTCGGTGCTGACGGATTCGGGGTGGTTCTTGAGCTTGTCTTCGAGGCTGTCGAGATCTTCGGTGAGCTTGTCGCCCAGGCCGAGCTCGTTGCAGATTTCGTCATAGCGCTGACGGATCAGGTTCCACGGGGTCGAAAAGTCGAGGCCCTTGGAGGCGAGGTCGTAGGTGCTGTAGAGGAGGTCGGTAAGCTTCGTCTCTTTGGGATTGCGCTTGCCGGGGGCGGAAACGACGATGACCTTGCGGTTCTTGTCGGATTCAACGATGGCCTTGATCTTCTTGAACTGGCCGGCATCGGCGACAGAGCTGCCGCCGAACTTGCATACGATTCTTTGACTCATTTTTTCCTTTCGGGCCACCAAACCTCTCAGCTTCGAGCGCAACCGCTTTCCTCACGGTCGTCGTGCCCAAGCCTACCCATCTGGCCAGCCACTTTGGTAATATGGTTGTCTATGTCTGCAACTTTTTATAGTTGCGGGGGCATATATAGAAAAAAAACGCAGGGCGAACAAGGGGTTTTAGGGGGCAAGGCCACCTAGGAGAGGGGGTAGACAAAGACTTGCACTGTTTTGTGACGAGAAAGGAATGGGCTGCAGATGCCCGCCTTCGCGGGCCTGACATAAGGACAGGCAAGGCTTTGGCGAGGGGGAGGCTTCCCCCGCCACAAAAGGCAACAGTCGTTTGCAAATTGTAAAAAAGGGGGCGGTTTTGTAAAAAAACGGGAAGGCAAGGCATAAAATGGTCCGTATCTCCGTCTATTACGTCGGAGGTACCATGAAAGACCAACAGAAAATGCTAGAAATCGCAGCCCTTTCGAACATTCCCGTGCTATTGCAAGGGGAATCCGGCGCAGGCAAGGAGGTGGCAGCCCGGTTCATCCACAATCACGGCCCGCGGAGGGAGAGCCCCTTCGTGGCGCTGAACTGCAGCTCCATACCGAAAAGCCTTGCCGAAAGTATCCTGGAAGGGTCGGTCAAGGGGGCGTTTACCGGAGCGGTAGAGGAGAAGCTGGGGCTTGTCCGCTCTGCAGAAGGGGGCACTCTGTTCCTGGACGAGATCGGAGAGCTCCCGCTAGAGACCCAGAGCAAGCTGCTCCGAATTCTACAGGAGAAGGCGGTGACTCCTGTGGGGGCCGCCCAGAGCATTCCCGTGAACTTCCGGCTGATATGCGCCACCAACCGGAACCTGAAAATGGAAATCGCCGACGGAAATTTTCGTGCGGACCTGTTCTTCCGTATCAATGTGTTCCCCATCGAAATTCCACCCCTGCGGGCAAGGCGGGACTTCGATGTCGTAGCTTCTGATTTGTGGCGAGAAGCACGAAGCCTGGCGACAGCTCGTACCGACGGGCGCGAAGACCACAACCGCAACCTTTCTCCCGAAGAGATGGACCTGCTGAAGGCCTGCCCCTGGCCCGGAAACATTCGCCAACTAAAGAACATATTGCAGAGGTATTCTGTGCTGAAACCCTACGACGTATCGCTCATCGAAATTCTGACCCAGGAATTTTCAGTGCCCAAACTTTACGAGAAGAACATCTGCTCCATATACGTGACGGACTTTTTGAGAAAACGAAAGAAAAAGCCCACGCTCACCGACATCGAGGAAACACTGCTGCTATGCAAGGGCAACAAGTGCAAGGCAGCGCGGAAACTGGGAATCAGCCGCGGAAGCCTATGCTACCAGCTGCAGAAGGGTCGTGTGACGATTGCGAGCTAAGGACGCACAACACGAAAGGCGATCCCGGCACAAGGCCGGGATGACAACGATGGTGCGGGGATGACAGGGTCGCTAGAACCGCAGGCCCACGGCAATGTGGTGATTGCCACCGTCATAAGCAAGACGCGGGGAATATCCGTAGTCAAAGACAATCATGCCAAAGACCACGCCAAGACCGCAGGCAACACCTGTGGAATAGTCATCGCTTTCATCTTTACGAACCGACGTTCCCAAGCGAAGCATCAATGTTTCGGCATAGGCAATTTCGGCCCCGAATAGCCCCTGAATCTCGGTATCAGCACGGCGGTAGGCATCAGCGGAGACATGGACTCGCCACCTTTCTGTAACGGGTATCATTCCCGTAATGCCTGCCTGGAGCGCCATAGGAGCATATTCGTCTTCATTGTCGTAGGCGGTAACGTAGCCTGCATTAGTGAGAGTCGCTCCAAAAGCCATGTAGCGGTTCACCTTGAAAGAACCACCGATGTCTCCAAGAATTGCGTAGGCCGTTTCATCTTCAATGGTCTGGCTTGCAAAGCGTGCAGTCACGCCCCAGTTAAAAGCGGAATTACGGCTACCGAGTCCAAGCTGTGCAGCCCAGGCGTAAGCGCCATACTCCCCCGTTTCTAAACCATTCTCATCACGACCTTCAATATCGTCGTAACCGAGATAATCCAGGCCCGCAGAGAAGGTAAACTTTTCAGCGAAAGGGAGTCCGTAGTAAACATTGATAAAGCGGTCCGAACCCATGCCGTCAAAGACAATCTGGTTGAGCCCGAATTCCGGAGATTCTACAGCACTCATAGCCAGGGGATTCCGTGTCACTTCAGAGGCCCGGGCAGGGTCAGCAACACCTGCACCCGCCATGGCGGCGCTACGAGGCGAAACCTGCAACGCAAGAAACTTCATAGTCACGCCACCCGGATCCACGTTCCAATACTCCCCGGCAAAAGCGAGGGAGCCCGTAACAAGAGCGGAGGCAACAAGTTTCTTGAACATACGGCTACAAGATACAAAAAAAGGCCACCCAAGTTTTCTAAATTTGCGGACATGTTGAGCGTAATTGTCCTTGGGGTGCTCACTACGGTCTATGCCGTAGCCATTCTCACGTTTGCCGTGGGAATTATCCGCACGCACCGTCACAAGGGGAGCGCCACGCCCTATGTTTCCGTGGTCATTCCCATGCGAAACGAGGAACAGTTCTTGCAGCGGACCTTGGACGCCCTAGCCGCCCAGGAATACGAGGGACAATACGAGATTATCTGCGTGGACGACCGTTCCACTGATTCTACGGGAAAAATCCTGGACGAGTTTGTGGCCTCCCATTCCGACAAGTTCCGAGCCCTGCATCTGGACCCGAACCTCCCGAAGGTGGAAAGCCCCAAGAAGCGGGCCCTAGAAGCAGGATTCAAGGAAGCCCGTGGCGAAGTGCTGTTGATTATGGACGCCGACTGCGTGCCCACCAAGCGCTGGCTCGCCTCCATGGCAGGCAGGTTCGAAGGTGACATAGCCATCGTGCAAGGCCCAAAACGCAATACCGGCGGCTGGAGCCCCGTGCATCAGTACCAGAGGCTCGAAACCCTAGCTTATACCTCCATCGAAGCCGCCGGATTCAGCCTGGGTCACCCTATGCTGGCCAGCGCCGCCTGCCTTGCCTACAAGAAGGACCTGTTCTTCAAGGTAGGCGGGTTCGGAGACCTGGTGAACCTTTCCAGCGGCGACGACGACATGCTCATCCACAAGATGATCAAGGAGCCGGGGGTACAGTTCTGTTACAACCTGAGCGCCGACGCCCTCATCGACACAGCCCCGGTAGATTCCCTGAAGGCCCTGTTCTTCCAACGGGCGCGTTGGAGCAGTAACGGTACTAAGTATGACAGCCACCTGTACACTCTAGGGCTTTCCCTCATCTACACATTCTTGGTATGGCTTCTCGTAAGCCCCTTCCTAGTAGCCTTTGCGGACTTCCCTATCGCCTGGTTCGCCATCCCCATGGGCGTGAAGATCCTGTGCGATCTGGTTTTCCTTACCTGCGCCGCCGTGAAACTTCATTCAAAGCGACTCCTGCTGGCCCTGCCCGTTACCGAAATCATGCAGGTGCCCATCAACGTATTCGCCGTGCCCTTCGGGCTCCTCGGGCTGTTCAAGTGGAAATAAACCTAGAACCCTAACTTGGTTCTAGCCCAGGCTTCCGCCTGTTCCGCATTTTGCAAGGTACCATCCAACTGAAGTTCGAAACTTTCGTGGATCAGTTCACCGAACTGCTTGCTGGGTTTTAATCCAAGAGTCATCAAGAAACGCCCTGTAAGAAGCGGCTCCGGAGCCTTTTCGTACACGCCCAATTCAAGAGCGCGGATCTTTAGGCGATTAGCAAAAATCATGCGCAAATCTTCAGGATACTGCGGATTGGACGCCGTAAAGATACAGCATTCCCGCAAGCCATCCAAAGCAACAGACAAACGCCTAATAAAGGCATCATCAGGGAACGACGCATTAGGTGTAATCGAAGCCGCATGCTTCAGCAACCTGGGAACATTCCGCAGGATTTTCACCTCGTTGGTCATGCCCTCAAGAAATTTCTCCCAATCCTCGCCACTGGAATTCCCCGAAAGCAGGGCGCTGAAGGCAAGGGTCATCCGAGATTCTTCACTTTCTCCCACCGCATTCCTAGAAACATTGTCCAGGAACTGCCCCAGTTTCTCGAAACTATCGTCTAGGGGTTTCACCTCGGGGAAAAACCGCAGCAAGTCCATTTCCAGAAACGCCTGGAGACCAAGGGATGGCTTACCCGGTTTCAAGAGCCATTTCTTGAATTCCTCGTAAATACGCTCCTTGGAAAGGTCTTCCAGGGAAAGGCTTTTGCAAAGCTCAGCCGTTTCCGGTGCGAGAGTCAGTTCGAAGCGGCTCGCGAACTGCACACCCCTCAAGATGCGCAGGGAATCTTCGGCAAAGGCTTCGCTTACATGCCGAAGCACATGGGCCTTCAGGTCGTCCATGCCACCATAGGGGTCGCAAAGCGTAAGCTCCGGAAGTTCCATGCCCATGGCGTTAATGGTAAAGTCCCTGCGAAGAGCCGCCTCCTTGAAACTGAGCTTCTCGTCGGTATGCACCACGAACCCGCGGTGGCCATAGCCCACTTTGTTCTCGGTCCGAGGGAAAGAAAAGTCCAGCGAAAGGCCTTTCATGGCCAGGTGAATCACGCCAAAAGCTTTCCCTACCAGATTGGTACGGCCATACTTTGAAAGGAGCGGCACCAAAGCGTCTTGGGCCATGTCGTAAACTTCGATATCGTAGTCCCTGCAGTTCTTGCCCAGTAAGGCGTCACGCACCCAGCCGCCCACCAAAAAGGCGCGGCCGCCAGCATCACGGATTTCACCCGCTATCTTCAGCAGACGTCCTGGAAGCTCGGGCGAGAATTCTGTACCCGAAAGTGTACGCACCGTAATCATTATTCCTGCGGAGCCTCGACTGTCGTACTATCTATAATTGCGGAGCTATCCTTAGCTGCCGTACTGTCTACAGCCACCGTACTATCTGACGGTGCCACCGGCTCTGGCGTAGCAGAACTGTCCGATGGGATAGCGGCAGAAGAATCCCGAGGCACTACGGTCGCAGCGGAATCGGCCGCCGTATGGACCTTCCCCGTTGTATCTTGGGAGGCAAACCTCTCGTAAATGCTACGGCGTGTTTCTGCAGAAGCCTGTTTCTTCTTGGCCTCTTCTTCACGGCAAGCCCGCAGTTCCTCTTCCATAAACACACGCTGGTCCGGCGAATAGGCCATGGAATTATAGCGGTACTCTATCTCGTCGCAAACAACACCCTGACGCTGGCCAGCGCAGGACACCAGAAAGCAGACGCAAAGCCCAAGCAGGCCAAAGCCAAAAATAAAAGCAAACCTTTTCGCCACATTCTTCATTACAGAACCCTCTAGTGAATCAAAATAATTTTCCCTGTCTTTATCCGGAATCCCTTACGGACTACATAATGATAAACCCCTGGCGCCACCAGTTTCCCGTTAGCATCTTTTCCATCCCACTCCGCACGGCCTCCCAATATGTCCTTGTCGTAGAAGGATTTTACCAAGGCTCCACCACGGTTATAGATACTCACAAAAGAATCCTCGGAAACGTTATCGATAAAGAGGTGGTAACCCTGCTTGGGGCGGAAGGGGTTCGGGTACGCCTTCACTTCTGCCGGCGTATTGGACGTCATAAACTTTTCCGCATTCTTCAAATCGTTACGGGTGTAGCGTGTAACACCACCCTCATGGGCAAACCAGGCCATGCCAAGAACAGGGTCAATCGCCATGTCATTTATCTGGTCACTCAGCAGACCCTCGCTTGTTGTAAAATGAATGGCCGAAAGCGTATCCTTGGACTTGCCCTTCTTTGCCAAACGGAAAGCACCCTTATCGGTTGTACCCAGCCAGATATTCCCCTGGACATCCCTATCCATCGAAGAGTATTCGGCACCGATAAGCCCCTTGGTGGAACTAGGTTGTACAAGGGTATCCCTGTCCTCCTCCATATAGGCGAGGTTTCCCATAGTGATCATCCACAGGCTGCCATCATCCTTATCAAAGGCAAAATCCAACGGAGACCTGTTCTCGGGAGTGGGAATGTTCTTCTTCTCCTTCATCAGAAGCCGTCCGCCATTTTTCGCAGGAGGCGGAATGATAAACTTGTCCAAGGAACCTGCGATATTGGCAACTACAGCCTCCTTCGAAGAGACATAGACAATCCAGTCGCCCGTCTTCTCGTCTACTTTAGAGGCCAGAACGCCCGCAATGGGAGTGCTTCCCACACCCGAAAGACAACTGACTTCCCAATCCCTGGAGATATAGACCAAACCATAGGCCTTCTCCGCCGAGGTGGCGATCAGGAATCCCGAACCATCGGGAGCCGTAGTTGTACCGATAGCAACCGTATAGTCGTCCGAGTATTCATCCAAACAGCTATTCTCGTTACGGGGAGTTATTTCCTTAAAAAGCGAGTACCCGTTATCACTATAGATAAAGAATCCCATCCCCCATACATGAGTCAACAGCACGTCTACACTGAGAGCTGTGAAAACCTTCATACGGTTATCGTAGGCACTTGAATAACTGCCGACACCATTCCATATAGGAACCGTTTCTCTCCACTTGTAACCATCGCTATAAGCCATCCAGCCTTCGGGCGTTGCCGCCATCACTCCACCTAGATACATGGGGGCCAACTCGTAGACGTTATCCAATTTGAAATTGTTGAATACAGTGTCGCGCTTTATTTTAGAGGCATCGGTACCCTGCCCAGAAAAAGCCTGTTCCACTTTCTTTTTGTCGGAAACCTTGTTCCAAGAAGACGGATCTACCAGGCGCATATCCTTTGCCATATTGGCCCAGTCCATCTTACGGCTATAAACCTCGTTACCCAGCGAAACAAAAAGAGTATCCCCCACAATGGAGATCTTCTGGGGGGACTTGGTCACCAAAGACGAGCCACCGACCCTATCTACCGACAAAAGGAAAGCTTCTTGACCGGCATCATAAAAGGCAAGGCTTTTTTCGAACGCAATGACAAGGACATCTTTTGCAGAAAGCACCTGACCCGGTACCACACGGACCTTATTGTTCAAGTAAGACCTATTCGCCACACTCCATCGGGCAGATTTCTTGTCATAGGCCGCCACAAGACCATATTCCGAGATACAATACACCTTAGATTCCGTCTGAGCCACCCCATAAAAAGCCGTAGCACCAAGTCCATCTGACGATGTGAAGAGCTTCTTTATTTTCGGAGTCGAGAACTGGATTCCTCCACCAGTTGCCAACACATACCCGGATTCGTAGGAAATGGCGGAATACACCGGCGAGGGTCTGGAAAAGACTTTCCACTCGTCAGCCAGTACGGCTACTGCCAAAAGCGACAGAATAAAAAACAACCGTGACAAGAACACTGCCTAAAATTACAAAAATGATTCACCCCAACAAAACATTTCTGGTCCTTTTAATAGCCGAATGTCTCCTTTTGACAATGGTATTGACAGACACCCCATAAAGGACACTCAGTTCTTCCGAAGTCAGCCCCTTTTGGAATGTCAAGTCAATCAGTTCCTTATCTCTTCTAGAAAGGCTATCCAAGGCCCGCTTCAATTCGTCATTTCTTTGATTACCCGGCCTGTAAAAAATGGACCTTTCTGCAGGCAGAGCCATATAGTCCCCCACCACGTCAGCAACCATGGAAAACGGAGACTGCTTCTGCCGAAATCTTACGTGATCGTAAAAACAATTTCTGAAGACCTGCATGAGCCATGGAAAAACGGATTCATCATACACTATCTTCTGGGCACTTTGACAGAAACGGAGGGCCACATTTTGATAAATGTCCTTCGCATCTTCCTTATTTCCACATCGCGTCCTGCACAAATTGTAAATTTGAGGAGAATATGTGTTCCATGTTTCCTCTAGCCACTTGTCATCTTTTTTATCTTTCTGCGTGTTTGCGTGCACCTTTGCCCCCATCTGTATTTTGACGTCGCAAATTTATGAATTCAGATCTGAAAAAACGAATTTTTGAAAAAATGGCAAACAGCTGTTGTCAAGATTCAAACAACTGTTGCCTCTTTGCAAAATATTGTTGCCTGCTGCTGGTGCTTGTGACAGCTAGCTTTGCCCAAGAATTCAATATGAATTCCATGCCCCCTCCAGAGATGGAGATGGAATATTCGACAGGGGCGTTAAAGGACAACGGAGCCCTGACCGTAACCATTACCGTTCCCGACAAGTGGCACGTGAATGCAAACAAAGTCACCGACGAATTCCTGAAACCATCTTCCATAGAAGCCAAGGCGGCAGGAATTGAATTTGGTGAACCCGAATGGCCCGAGCCTATCAAGGAATACAACGAGGCCCTGGAACTGGAAATCTGGACTTTCCGCGGAACGTTCAGCGTCAAGGTTCCCGTAAAGGGCGTCAGCGGTGCAGACTACGATAGCCTAGGAACCACGGTTACCTTTAACTACCAGGCCTGCGACAATTCCATCTGCCTTGCCCCCGCAAGCAAGACCATTTCCCTTGACAGCCGCGTCAACGGCGCTATAAATGGTGCGACAAATGGCGCGAACGGCGTAAAAAAAAACGACCCCGAAATAAATAGCGGTAGAGATAGTCACGCCGCAGCTTCGGCGGGAATCGCCCTCCTGCTCTTCTTCGCCTTTGTCGGCGGGATTATCCTGAACCTGATGCCCTGTGTACTGCCTGTGCTTTCGCTCAAGCTGTTCAGCCTTATCAAACAGGCGGGAGAAAGTCGCGGACGGCTCCTCGCCCTGGGAGGAGCCACAACGGCGGGGATTCTCGTGAGCTTCTGGGTGCTGGCCGCCGTTGTCGCCGCCGTCAAGGCCGGCGGCGGGTCCGCGGGTTGGGGAATGCAGTTCCAGAGCGCAGGCTTTATAGCCTTTATGGTGATCCTCTTGACCGCATTTGCCATGAGCTTTTTCGGAGCCTTTGAAATCTGGCTTCCGTGGAACGCTACCACTAAAATGGACGCGGCAGGCCAGAAAGCAGGCATTGCAGGAGCCTTCTTTACAGGGGCACTGCTGGTGCTTCTAAGCACGCCCTGCTCCGCTCCGCTATTGGGTACCGCCATGGGATTTGCCTTCGCGCAAACCACACCCATCCTATTCCTGTTCTTTACCGCCGCAGGGCTTGGGCTCGCCCTCCCCTACATGCTGGTCAGCGCCTTCCCGAAAGTCCTAAAGGTATTCCCAAAGCCCGGCGTTTGGATGGTACATCTGCAACGCGTGATGGGCATCTTGCTGCTCGCCTCTGTGGGTTGGCTTTTCTGGATTATAAGCGAACAGGCGGGAATTACAGGCGTGGAACTTTTTGCAGCCATCGCCATCGCAAGCATTGCCTGTTCTGTACTGCTTGGAAAGTTCGCTAAGCCTGGAACCGCCTTCGTTCGCGAAGTCGCCGTCATTATCCTCAGTGGAATCGCACTATTCTCCCTCTGGTTTGCAGGCATTGCTCCCGAATACGAGAAGGCCGCTACCGCCGCCTTCAACGCCCGCCTGCAAGAAAAGGTAACCGAAGACGGTTGGTTCCGCTACAGCCCGACCCTCATCGAAGAATTTGCCAAGGCCAAGCGCACCGTATTCATAGACGTGACCGCCGACTGGTGCCTCACCTGCAAGGCCAACGAAGCCGCCGTCCTTGACGATGACGACTTTATCCGCGCCATGGACAGCCTAAATGTCGCCCTGGTCAAGGCCGACTGGACCCGGGAAACACCAGAAGTGAATGCGCTACTGCAAAGCATGGAAAAGTCAGGCGTGCCCGCCTACGCCATTTACCCCGCCGGAGACGCTAGCCGACAGATCGTACTGCCGGAGTTGCTCACGGTAGAGGGGATTGTAGAGAAAATTCAGAGTTCAGATTTTTGATTTCAGAATTAAATTTAATTCGGAATTCCGAAATCTGAAATCCGAACTATTTTACCGTTTGCCTTCGCGCTTGTAGCGTTCAATGCATTCGGCATAGAAGTCGTAGGTCTGCTTGGCGATAGACTTCCAGCTGAACACGTCGATAGCACGCTTGCGGCTGACCTCGCCCATCTTCTTTGCCAGCTCAGGATTCTCGAGAATCTTGTTCAGCTTGGCAGCAAAGTCCGCCTGGAAGGCCTTGGGGTCTGCCGGATCAAAGTCCGTTTCGGAAACATGCTTCAGAGGCACCAGGAATCCGGTCTCACCGTCCACAATAATTTCGGGAATACCACCTACGGCACTGCCCACTACAGGAGTACCACAGCTCATGGCTTCCAGGTTGATAATGCCGAAAGGTTCATAGAGAGAAGGTGTGGCAAACACAGTCGCATGGCTATAAAGCACGCGGAGTTCCTCGTGAGGGACAGCCTCTTGAATCCAAACCACGCCATCGCGGGTCTTCTGCACATCCTCGATAAGAGCCTTGCACTCATCGGCAAGTTCAATGGTGTCGGGAGCACCGGCGCAAAGCACCACCTGGGCAGACTTATCGATCTGCGGGATAGCCTGGATCAGCTGGCTGATGCCCTTCTGGCGGGTAATGCGACCCACAAACAGCACGTACGGACGTTTGGGGTCCACACCCCACTTGGTCAAAATGCCTTCGTTGAAGGTCGGCGCATAGAAGTCCGGATCAATACCGTTGTAGATCACCTTCACACGGTCTTCAGGAACGCCGTAAAGCTTCATCACGTCCTGCTTCATGCCCTGGCTCACCGCAATCACACCGTCGGCAGCCTCGTAAGCAGTACGCTCAATCCAGCAACTCATGGCGTATCCGCCGTCGCCCAGCTGTTCTGCCTTCCACGGACGGTGAGGTTCCAGGGAATGGGTTGTGAGTATCAGAGGGCACTGCAAAAGCCGGCTGGCCAGCACACCGCCAAAATGGCTGTACCACGTATGGCAGTGAATCACGTCGATATCCTTGAGAGTGGCCGCCCACTGGAGGTTGATATCCAACGGTTTAAAAATCTTCTGGAAACGGTCATCGTCGGGATTCAGCCCCAGCTTGCGGGAAAATCCCAAAGCATGGATGTTGTTTTCATCCACATTCTGCGAACCAAAACAGCGCGCCTCGATATGGCAAAGCTTTGCAAGTTCCTGAGTAAGGAACTTGACGTGGATACCTGCACCGCCATAAATCTCCGGCGGAAACTCATTAGTCAAAATAGCTGCGTTCATAAGACGACTCCATTCCCTCCACGGATAATTATACAAAAAACCCGCCCCTAAGGGCGGGCAATTAGGAGAGAGCGTAGTTATTTCTAGAAGTTCTTGCAGGCACCTTTCCAGTTGCCTTTTTCGCCAATGATCGGGCCGTTGATATACTTGCCGCTCATGCCGACAAAGTCGTCCTTGCGCCAATCTTCGCCGCCCAGGTGCCAACGCATCCAGGCAATGGTTGCAGCCATGCCACCCCACGAACCGGAACCGTGACCCCAGCCACATTCCTTTTGCCAAGGCGTAACATCATAGCATTCTGTACCCGTTCCACCAGTCATCTCGATGAGGCATGCGGGAGCCCTTACATCGCTCCTATTGTAATCATTTTCGGCATTGCCACGTTCCATGCCACCTTCGCCATAAAGAATGGCGATGCTCTTGTTGGCGGGAACCTTGTTGGCACCGGGATCATCCCAAGCACCGCTATTGTTAAGGAAAGCAGTAATAACACGATCATCCTTAATAAGGGCACGTTCAGATTCAAGACCGCCCATGGAATGACCGGAGCAACCAACCGTATTCATGTCGAGCTTACCAAACAGCGGGCTTGCAGCATTCTTGTTCTGATCATCGAGCCAATTCATTGCAGCAATAGCCTTGGAACCATCACCAGGAGAGCTGCTCAATGCGAGAACCACAAAACCGTGAGATGCAAGACGGCGGATCATTCCCTCGTAAGCACTAGGAGCGGTACCGCCTCCCGGGCCCCAAATCACAACGGCATGCTTCTGGTCAGGATTGGTCGTCATGTGCGTGGGGTACGCAAGAATTCCTTCGCCATCGGCACCAGAGCCGGGCTTGTATTCAACCGACATGAAGTTCTTTTCTTCTTCAGTATCGTTTGCAAGGTAAATCTTCGGCAAGACCGGAGCCTCGCTGGAGCTAGACTGCACAGATGCAGCATCGCTAGAGCTCGGCAGCACCGACGCACTGGAATTAGATTCACCAAAGCCAGTATCCTGAGAACCGTTAGAACCCGTACCGGTTCCTGCATCGGCTCCGCCCTGCACTTCGCCATTCCCAACCTGTCCCTGACCCTGGCCATCTTGAACCAGACCGCCTTCGCCTTGGCCCTCTTGAACCTGTTCTTCTTCAGCAGCTTCAATAGGTGCAGGCTTGGTGACATCATCGCAAGCGGCCATAGCAAAAGCGGCTCCTGCGACAATCATTCCTTTTACAAAAAGCTTAAGGCTTTTCGATTTCATCGTATCTCCTTTTGTTTCCCAATCACGCCAATAAAATTACATTGGGGAAAAAACGGAAAAAAGCCTTAAGCAAGAACTGCCGTGGACAAATAGTCCATGTGTGGCAACAATTTGCGGAAATTTCGCAAATTTCTAGGAAAATATTTTTGTATACGGGACCGATAAACCGGCTAAAAGATTTTTACAAAAACAAAAATCTCACCGACAGAGCCAGCGAAAACTACCGCGGCGCATATATGCGCGACATAAATTCAGCACGAGTCTTCTCGTCGGTCTTGAAACGGCCTAAAAGCTGGGTCGTAACCATGGTCGCCCCAGGCTTTTTCACACCACGCATGGTCATGCACATGTGGGATGCCTCAAGCACTACGGCTACTCCCTTCGGGTTCAGTTCCTTCTGGATAAGTTCCGCAATCTGGCGGGTCATGCGTTCCTGGATTTGCGGGAAGCGTGCATAAAATTCCACCACACGGGGAATCTTGGAAAGCCCCACCACGCAATCTCCCGGAATATAGGCCACGTGGGCCTTGCCCGTGAACGGCAGAAAGTGATGCTCGCACATGCTGGCAAATTCGATGTCCGGCACGATGATCATCTCGTCGTACTTCTCGTGGAAACGCGTCTTGAGGATATCCTCGGCGCGAGTCTCGCCCGAAAGGCCGGTCATGAGTTCGGCGTACATCTTCGCTACACGGCGGGGCGTTTCCACAAGGCCTTCACGGTCCGGGTTCTCGCCCATGCCGGTGAGAATCATCCGGAAGCCGTCTTCCATCTTCTTGTAATCCATCATGGGCACAAAGATAGAAATAAATGTATATTGAAATTATGCCTACACCCCAAAACATTCCCGACCCGAATGCAATACACCCGATTGCGGGCTACGACAAGGAAATCTACGTGAAGCCCTCGCTCAAGAACCCGAATATAATCGTGGGTGACTTCACCTACATTGCCGACAGCGAATTCGAGAGTCATGTAACGCACTTATATCCATGGAACAATGACAAGCTGATTATCGGCAAGTTCTGCCAGATTGCTGCGGGAGTTGAATTCGTGATGAATGGGGCAAACCACCAGATGAAAGCGGTCTCAACTTTCCCGTTCTACACGCTGGAAGGTTGGAACATGAAGGCACCCGCCACCACAGATATGCCGCTGAAGGGCGATACCGTTATCGGGAACGACGTGTGGATAGGCCAGAACGCAACGATACTCCCCGGAGTGCACATCGGTGATGGCGCAATTATCGGCGCAAGCAGCGTCGTTGGTAGCAATGTGGAACCCTACACGATTGTCGCAGGGAACCCGGCGCAGTTGATACGCCAGCGGTTCGATGAAGAACTCACAAACCTAATGCTTGAATGGCGTTGGTGGGATAAACCCATCAATGAAATAAATGCGCTTATCCCGATGCTCACAAACAGCGACTTAACAGAAGTCAAGAAGAAAATTAAAGAAATACTCGGGAAAGATTGACCTAGCGTCAACTACACGTAAACGACTTCGTTGCCGACACGCGGAGATTCCGTGCGGTTTGGGAGTCCTGTCTCGGTATCGGCATAACCAACTGCGACAGAAGCATACACCCGCTCATCTTCACGCAAGCCGAGGCCACGCAGGTATTCCAAAATCGTCGGGTCCTCGTTCAGCCACTTGAGCTGGTTGATGTAGCAACTGCCCAAGTCAAGTTCGTTGGCCGCAAGCATCATGTTTTCTACGGCACAGGCCACGTCGGCCATGTTGTTGCCGTAATCCTTCTTGTTTGCCACCACGATAAGTACCGGCGCCGTGTAGCAGAAAGAATAGTTTCCCTTGCGAGCAAGGGTGATAGAATTCTTGAGGCTCTTGTACAGGTCTTCACGAAGTTCCATTTTCGCAAATGCGGCCTGAACCAGCTCCTTGAGCTTAGCGATTACGGTCGCATCCGAAATCACGAAGAAGTGATTCGTCTGGGCATTGCCGCCGGTAGGTCCAAAACGCCCCGCCTCGACAATGGCCTGCAACTTTTCCATTTCCACAGGTTGTGCTTTGAACTTGCGAGTGCTGCGTCGTGTGCGTATTGCTTCGAGAGTGTTCATGATAAATCTTCTATCTCTTGCGCTCGTCATTCCGGGCTTGACCCGGAATCTAGATGGCGTCCCCGTTGCCGAGGATCATATCCACTAAGCGGCAAGCCGCAAGTGGCTATTGTGATCAAGTCCGCCATGACGTTAAAAGTCACTTGTCCAGCGGCATAACCAAGATACGGGATTTCCGCTTGGTGTTGTAATGTTCCCGCTTGCTCCTCGGCAAATCCTCTACGGAGCCGTCTTCGAATCCGAAGGGGTAGAACCAGTCCAAAGCCTGGGTAGTGAGCAGGAACAGCTTCTTGTAGCCCTTCATCCGGCCAACCGAAATCAAGTGCCGCACGATAGCATCTCCGATACCGGACTTGCGGTAGTTGGCCGCCACGGCAATGGCGGCCACTTCGGCCATGCCGTCTTCGAACTCGTGCAGGGCGCCGCAGCCGTGGATGCTGTTGTCGATGCTGTACACCACATAGTCCTTGAGCTTTTCGGAAATGCTCTCCTGGGTCCTGGGCACCAGGTAACCCTTCGCGATATAGTCCTGCATGATCCGCAAGATATCGGGAATGTCTTCCATATTGGCAGGCCGGATGCTGGAATACTGGTTCGCGTACACCATGGTTCCGTCGCCCCTGGCGCTAAATACTTCTTGCAGCACACTGCCCTGGAACTCGCCGCTCAGCAGGTGAACACGGTTCGCGCCAGCCTCGCAGGCGTTGATGGCATTCTGCAGATAATCCTTCTGGGCAAAGTTCAGCTTGTCGGCATTCAGCTCCAAAAGTTCCTTGGCCTGGTCCACGTCCAAGGCCGAAATCACGCCACTGTCCGTTGGTTCCAGATACTTGGTGTTCTTGCCGGTAGCAAGGCCTTCAAGCCTGATACCGTTCTCGCTGCCGATAAAGAACAACTTTCCCACCTGCATGTACTTGCAGAGTTCCGTAGCCAGTTCCGTAGAACTGATGTTGTAGGCCTGACCCAACTTGTTCCAGCCGATAGGCGGAATAATGGGCACGAACTTCTCGTTCAGAAGCTGCTCCAAAATGTCCCGCTGAATCCGTTCAATCCGGCCAGTCCGCATATAATCTACGCCTTCGATGACCCCGAGACTCCGGGCCAGTACCCAGTTCCCCTGGATACCGCTCAGGCCGCTGGCCGTCAAGTGGCTCATAATCCTCTGGGCAACACCCAAAGACGCCTGCTCTATCAGGGGCAGGGCCTCTTCGCTGGTCAGCCGCACGCCGCCTTCGAACTTGGACTCGATTTCCCAAGCCTTCAGCTGGGCGTCAATGCTGTTCCTGGTTCCCGGCACGATAATGATTCGGATTCCCGCCTTGTGCAACAAGGCGATATCCCGCATGAGCACAGGGAACAGCGGGTGGTCCATAAGGCCGTCTTCAATCTTCAATACAAAGAGCTGGCCCTTGAACCGGTCCATATAGCCGAAGACTTCCCGGATAAAACCGGATACTTCGAAATGCTGGGAATAGAAATCGGACACAGTATTGCTCATGGTTCAAAAAATAATAAATCTTACTTATAACAAAAGACGCAGGGTGACCCGCGCCTTTATTAAAACTTGCTTATTGCGACCTATTGCTTAGCAGCCGGCTTGGCGGCAGGCTTTGCAGGAGCTGCTGCGGGTTTTGCCTCGGCAGCCGGTTTTGCAGCAGGAGCTGCCTTCGCGGCAGGAGCGGCCTTGGCAGGAGCGGCGGCAGGAGCGGCCGGAGCAGCCTTTGCGGTATCAGCAGGTGCTGCAGCAGGTTTTGCGGCAGGAGCTGTCTTTGCCGTATCTGCAGGAGCAGCCGCAGGAGCGGCGGCAGCAGACTTGGCTTCGGCCTTAGCAGCAGGAGCTGCGGCAGGAGCGGCCTTGGTGCTATCCGCAGGAGCAGCAGCGGGAGCGGCAGCAGCAGGAGCTGCGGCAGGTTTAGACGTATCTGCGGGAGCGGTAGCAGCATTCGCGGCGCTATCGGCAGGGGCTGCGGCAGCGCTGTCAGCCGGAACAGCCGTCGAATCCACAGGCGGAACTTCGGCATAGACCTTCAACAGTTCCACTTCGAAAATCAGGAGTGCATTGCCCGGAATGGTAGGCGGAACACCAGCTTCGCCATAGGCCAGGGCGCTGGGAATCCAGGCCTTCACCTTGTCCCCTTCTTTCATGACCTGGAGCAAGTCCTGCCAGCCTTCGATGACCGCGCCTACGGGGAACTCCAGAGGTTCACCACGCTTGACGCTGTTGTCAAACTGTGTGCCGTCTAACAAAGCCCCGATGTAATGCACCTGGACCTTGTCCGTCACCTTGGGAGAAATTCCCGTACCGGCCTTGAGCACGCGGTACTGCACTCCCTTGGGAGTCACCTTCACTGTAGAATCCAAAACGTTCTTGGCGAGGAATGCAGCCTGGTCTTCCAGAGCTTTGGCGGCGGCGGCCTTCTCGTCGTCCTCTTTCTGCTTCTGCATACGGAGCAGCAAGTCTTGCAGGGCCGACTCCGAAGCGGAATCCGACATCAAAGACTTTCGGGCAGGGTCAACTTCGTCTTGAAGGGCAATCATCAGCACGTCCATCTTGACAGGCACGTTGATATTGGCGATAGCCTTACCCAAGTCCATGCCCAACGCATAGCTGTAACGGTCTACAGCACTGTCCAGGGAAACCTGAGGAGCGGGGGCGACGGCCGGTTCAGCCGGTTCCACCACAGGTTGGGGGGCATTGCCACCGCAGGCGATCAACGCCGAGCAGGCGGCAAGTCCAAAAGAATAGCGCATTAGGTTCATAAAAATCCTCCTGGATCACAAAAATGACCCATAACGCAATTAAATTAGCTTTTTTTCGAGAATATTATGCCAAATTGTGCGTTTTTTCACATAAAACTGTCCTTGTAAACAAAAATCAACAGAAACCCTTTGAAATTTTCAAAATTTTATTATATTTGGGGCAACAGATTAAGGACGCCTTGAGCTAAGTCTATGAGTATCAAGTTCTTACAGATGATCGACAGTGCACAAGAAAGCAAACGCCAGTTTGACATGTCCGTCGTCTACCTCAAGGATTCCCTCCACGAATCCGTCACCACCGCCCAGAGCAAAATCCAGCCCGTTCATTTCGAGCCAAACAAGGTTCAGACTACCGGCTGGCTTAAGGGCGCACTTTCCTACCCCTGGGTCGTGGTCTGTACCATCATCCCCGCCGTCATGGAAATGATTGTTTAATACAATAAGGGAAGGCTCCGCCCTCCCTAACACCTACCTGACACTCAATAAATCGCTAAACTCTGATCGCAAGGCTCTGGCTTTGCGATTTATTTTCGTGGGCACCTGGCGGTGCTAAAATAATGCTTAGATTTATACAACTAGGGAAGGCTACGCCCTCCCTAACACCTACCTAACACTCAATAAATCGCTAAACTCTGAGCGCAAGGTTCTGGCTTTGCGATTTATTTTCGTGGGCACCTGGCGGTGCTACCCTCCCGCCACTCAATAACAATAAGGGAAGGCTTACGCCCTCCCTAATACCTACCTAACACTCAATAAATCGCTAAACTCTGAGCGCAAGGTTCTGGCCCTGCGATTTATTTTCGTGGGTGCGCCATAGGCGCACGAACGGAGCTACTTATTTTTTCTTCTTACGACGAACGCCCCACTTGTCCTTGATCTCTTCTTCGATCTTCTTCCTGGCGTAGCGAACCACCATCTTGAACTGAACCGTATAGACGCCAGTTCCCACAAAGCGTCCATTATGATCCTTGAAGTTCCAGTTCACGAACACCTTCTGGTCAGAATTCAAGCAGTTACCGCCAAACTTCGGACTGTTACAAGGCACCGTGATTACGGTATCGTTCACATACTGACCAAGATGGTCGAAGTAATTCACCACGAAGGAGATGAACACCTTTTCGGGATCAAGGGAGTCAAGCACTGCAGGGTCCACAGAACCATCAGCAGCGATCTGGGCACGGTCAAGCAACTGCGGCACAAACCGCTCGCCTAGCTGCACCAGGTGACCCAAGGCCCCTTCTTTTTCCAGGTCCTCCTTAGTCGTAGAACTGGGCACATAGCGCAGGTTCACGGAACTCATGGTATGCAGAATCTCATCCTTGTCGTCGAAGGTACCCATCTGAGTAGATTCCACCAGGTGGTTCAGCAAGCCGCCGATAATCACAGGCGACGGATCATCTCCGGCGATGTTGCCGAAGTTATCCTGGATAACGCCCTTGCTACCGCGAACCACCATCAGGGAGTCACCCGGCATCACGGTTACCTGGCCCGCGTCGAGGATCAGTGTTGCAACGAACCCATCATCCGACCATACAATCGAAGTCGGCACCAAGTCCAAAGTATCCTTGCCGTGGATATAGCGGAAGTAATCCCTACCATCCACCTTCTTGATTGCTTCGGAGAACACCACCGCCAAGGTGTCGGCCTTCTTGCCATAGTTGAGGGTTGCACCCGCAATAACCGGGGACATCTTGTCCACGACCTTCACAGGTTCCTCGTTAGCAAAGATCTGGTCAAAGACGGGGTAGTAGGTATACACCGTCGCAGGTGGCAAGGATTCGCTGATGCTGGTAACGCCCTTAGCGAGCGGCGACGGAGAATACACATCCCATATGACCTTGGTGGGATCCTTGGGATCAAGGGTCAGGCTAGAGGGAACAGCCTGTAACTGCACCAACAATCCACGACTGCTATACCAGGGGAATGTCATGTACAGCTTTTCCAGGTCAGCCTCTTTCAAGGGAGCCGAGTAGTTGATAACCACCTGGTCCATGACACCGTCGTAGTCTGTATCCCAGTATTCTACGTTCTTGACCGCAGGCAGGCGATCCACCACCGATACCGGCACATGACGGTCATATTCGTCAGAGGTGATGTACGGAGCACTATTGAATGTCACGTTGGGATACAGGGAAACGCTATCCTTCATGTCACCCTGAAGTTTCAGGTCTTCGCCCACGAAGATAACGATGTTCTTCGAAGGCAGATAGACCTTAGATACCTGACCAAGACCAAAGAATATCTCCTTGCCCTTCTGCTTCAAGGCAATGAGCATCTCGGGGTAGCTCAGATCCAGAGGAATGATGTCGATATTGAATTCCACGAACAGGGAGTCCATGCCACCCTTGGTGGTATCCCTAATGGCATGAGCCGCCTTGATGATGTTGGTTCCCAATTCGACTAGAGGAACCTGACGTACATACTCAGCCCCATTGGACTTGTCCTTATAGGTTATCTGGACATAAGAATTCTCGTCGATCTTTTCAGGGAACGTCAGATCAGAAACATCCTTCAGGATAATCCTGTTACGCTCCCCGTTGAGGGTCGGAACTGTCGCAGGAGACAACTTCACTCCGTTGACCATGAGTGTCACCGACGTGATATCCACGAACTTGGACAAGGTATCCTGCAACAGGATTTCCACATAATCAAGCTGGCTATCCAAATCGGAGTCCTTGATAAGCGCAATCTTGCCCTCGGGAACCACTGCATAGAAGTTGATGTTGTCTATCACCACCAGCTGGCCTACCTCGTTGGTCACATAGATTTCACCATTCCTGATAGGATCGGTGGCGGTCACGTAGATGGTGACGCTTCCATCGGCATTGACCTTGATGGAATCACCAGGCGCCGGGTTATTAGGATCAATCAGGACCAATCCAGAAGGTGTCGTAAAGGTCAGGGAATCCACGTTATCTCCGAAGTATTCCTTTACCTTGTCGGCACTCAATGTTATGGCCACCACATCGCCAACCTTCGCCGAGTCGATATTGGAATTCTGACGGAAGTCCAAGGATATATCGGTGGGGTTGCTGTTTACCAGATACACATTCTCACCAATGGTCACCGTTCCCGGGTCACCTGGCTTCGAAGTGTCGGAGGGCACAAGGACTCCAGCATTCTGGACTACAGAATCGCCCTTGTCGTAATCATCCCAAGAGGGATTGTAATAGCCACCACCTGCAGAGCTGTAACCAAAATTGGTACCGCCACCACTGGGATTATAGTTGCCATCGCTACTACTGAACAGGATTCCACCGCCGCTGCCATCCGAGCTGCTGGACGAACTGCTGAACAGTTCTCCGCTACCGCCGCCACTGCTACTAGAACTTACGCTACCAGAGGAAGACACATTGCTTTCGGAAGAGGAACCAGTACTTTCAGAAGAAGAGCCGGTGCTTTCGGAAGAAGAGCCGGTACTTTCAGAAGAGGAACCGGTACTCTCGGAAGAAGAGCCGGTACTCTCAGAAGAGGAACCGGTGCTTTCAGAAGAAGAACCAGTACTTTCAGAAGAAGAAGCGTTGCTTCCGGAAGAAGTCTCTTCGCTAGAGGAGGATTCGTTGCCCGAAGAGCTCACATTATTGGAAGAAGAACTCTCTTGGCTGCTAGAACTTTCAGTAGCCGAAGACCACACTTCCTGGGAACTGAGTCGCTCAAAACTGCTAGAGGAGACGTCACCATAAGTCGAGGCACTAGACCGCTCAGCCTTTTTGATATCCAGCGGAGCCAAGTCATCAAGGAAGTTGTCTATCCATTGCATGTGGGCAAGCACGTTGTTGTCGATATGCTTTGCCGGGTTTGCGGCATAGTCAATGAATATCACGTGACCTGTATTGCTCGCCACAAACAGGTGGCCGTGGCCATCTACCGTACCCTGGTCCAGACGCCATCCCACTGTGGGGGTTCCACCACTATTTGTGAATTCCCACTCATTTGTAGCACCATCACAATAACCGGAACAATATGCATTATTGCCGCTACCGTAACAACCGCCCGAATTACCGTTATTGCTACCCATCCATTCACCCGTACTAGGATTTGCCTTCTGCTTGCATGAGGGAGTTCTTGGCCCCGTCATATTGTCCTTAGTTTCAGGAAAGAAGAAATCTCGCAAGTCTATTTCAGCAACTTTTCTAGCTGTCACCGCCTTGCCTACGCCCTCTGTCTTGATTTGCACAATCTTTGCACCACCGAAAACAAAAATCGTTTCAGAATAGGGGTCATAGGTCGCACCATGGGCGCCTTCCAGGGAGTCTATGAGAATTTTTGTTTTAAACCCAATAGGAACGGTATCACCAACATTACCCTTGTACCTATCCGCTTCTGTCTGGTTAGTAATGACTTTTTTAGTGGTATCGGTAATCATGCCGAAATAGGATTTGGACCTGTAGGACTTTTTCATGTTTTCGCTACACTCATGGCCGTTAATATCCATTTCGCATCCACCGCCATGGAATTTGGAATAAGTAAAGAAGGCCCGGTTCAACTGGTCCCAAACCACTGTCGTCACCTGCTTGTCTTTACGACGATCGTTTGCGTCTGGAGTCAGATCTACCTGGAAACCCACATTCGCAATTTTACCCGAGTCCAGGGGATAACGAACCAGCGGGCCCGGCATACCATCGGCCCATACGTACTTGTGGGTAGGGTCCACCATCACGTGCCAATAACCCTGACCGTGATCGGTAGCATCAGTCGTAGTCACATACCGCGCACTTGACGTCATCGTTACACAGTTTGCCCCGCCGGTCTTTTTCACCAGGTGAAGCCTCTGTCCCTGACCAGCCACGATCAAGTGCTTTCCGTCCGGGTGATGCATAATGCCATCTGCACCATTTGAATGGCACAGATCCTTCTTGTTCAACAGACGCAAGTATCCCAAGCCATCGTAGAAGTAGTCGATACTCTTCACGCGGTCGTCACCAATATACTTGGTGTAGTACAAGGTGGCATTCGTGGAAGGCTGTTCCACGATTTCGCCAATCTGCTGGATCCAGATACCCGTAGCAGGGTTTTCCGGAACGGGAGTTGCACACACCAGTGCCGCAGCCCCCAATAGCCAGATACTCAAGTTTTTAGCCATCTTTTTCATAGCGTTAACCTCTGAAAGGGCTTAGTCCCCAAGGCTCATACCGCCCTTGCCGGCGCGGATGCCCCAGTTGTAAATCCTTTCAACCTTAAAACTTTCCTTCGCTCCGTAGACGTTGATCTTGAACTGCGCCACATAGACGCCCACGCCTACCTTACGACCTTGGCTGGAACGCATGTTCCAACGCACATACATCTTTTTGGCATGCTCGAAGCAATTGCCTTCAAAAGCCTTGTCGCTGCACTTCAGCTTATTGGAAGCGCCGCCCACATAAGTTCCCAAGTTGGTGAACACCTTCAGTTCCCAGCTGAGGCCCACGTCGTCCAGGTTCATCTTGGATACTCCGGTGAAATCCTCCCCCATGACGGTTGCAAAGCTTATATCCATCAAGATTCCAAGAGATTTCTTCATCTCCTCGTCCATGGGCTCATCCGCATTGACGAACCGCTCTGTAAAGGCGGCCTTGTCCGCCAGGAGTACAGCACGGTCCAGAGTGGCGATAGAGGTGGACTGCATCAGCACACGGGGGTCGCCCTTGACCATCACCGGCTGTGACTTGGGCGACACGCCATTTCCGTCCAGGTCCGTAATCTTCGCCTTCTCGAAATCAAACTTCAGGGAGTCCGCAGGGTTCAGGCGTTCCGCAAGGGGTACGCCGTTTTCCAGATGGAGCTTTACGGACTTGCCGTCGGCACTCCAGCTGAGGGAACTGAACGGAATCGACACCCACTGGCCGTCCACCTTGAACTTGAAGCACTCCGAAAGGGCGGCCAGGTCTTCCATGGCCCCGCGATCCACCGGCTCGGAGAAGGTAATGGTCAGCACGTCGGCCTCCATCTTCTGGAAGGACTCCGGCTCCAGGAACGTCCCCGCAATCACGGGGGACATGCGGTCGTGCATGGCGCAGTCGTAGGTTTCCGTCTTGGTGGAGCCGTCGGCCTGAACCACCGGCTTTGACACCTTGGCAAAACCGTACTTGAGGCTGTCCACATCGATACCTGCGGTATCCACGTAGGTAAGCATCCGCTGCACATCGAACTTGGTGGAATCCACCGTAATGGAAAGCATCAGGCCATCATCGGAAAGCTTCACGAAATTGGTGTCTGTCAGGTCGGGAACAATCTTCAGCACGTTGCCCTGGTTGTCCAGCCAGTACAGGACCACTTCCATCTCTTCAAGATCCTTCTTGGAAAGTGGCTCCTTGAAGGCCACCGTGGCGCTATCCATACGGCCATCGCCGTCCTTGTCGTAGAAGCCGTTACGCTCGTCGTCCATGTAGTTCTTGCCCGAGTTCGCAATCTTCACCGGGTTGTTCTTGCCCGTCTTGTTTCCGTCGGCAGCCTTGATAAGGCCGTCCGGGCACTTGTCCTTGGCACAGGAGGTAGCAATCTCGATTTCACCGCCCACCTTGACCGAGTTCTTGGGAACCTTGAACTTCCAAATGCGGTCGTTTCCGCCCACACCTTTTTCCACTGCCGTCATGGACAGGGGCTGTCCGTTCAGAAGGAATCCGTTACCCGAGGTCCAGGACGTGTCCAGGGGCTTGTTGAAATCAAGAATGACATAGTCATAGTCGCCGTCACCCGGTTCAAGGGTGGCCTTCTGGATAACCGGGCCTATACGGTCCTGAATTGCCGTAGAGAGGTTGCCGCTTGCACCAGACACCGAGGACGAGGCATCCACCTTCAGGTCTCCCTGGCCTTCGCCACTGGGAATCGTGGTCTTTACCCCTGTCAGTTCGGCCAGGTAACCGTTAAGGGTAAAGTCACCGCTGAAATCGGTGAACTTGTCACCCGAAGGCCAGTTGTACTGGAAGTTCGAGAGGGAAACGCCGTTCATCTGACCGTTGAAGTAGGCCGCAATGCTGTCACCTACACCGTCACCGTCCGTATCGTAGATGAAGGCGCTATCCAGGGTAGGCAGTCCGTAGTTCACGAACTGCAGGGTCCCGGGGAATTCTTCCTTGACGCGGAAAACGGTATCGCCCGGTGTCGGGACATACATGGAAGATTCCAGGGTAAAGTTCACATCGGAAATAGCCTTGTCCGAGGTAATCAGGAAAGACGACCTGGAATTGGACAGCTGGCCTATATAATAAGATGTCCCGTTGATCTTGCCGCGGCCCATGGGAGACCTGGCGGGGGTCAGGAACTTGAGGCTTTCGTGCTTGGTAGAAAGGAAGAACTGTAGATTCTTGGCAAGAGTGTCCAGCTTGCCCTTTGAAGGCCCGAGGGGTATCACGGACTGGACATAGACCGGGAGGGTATCGCCTACGTTAAGCTGGATGTCGGAAATGTCCGAGATAATCTCCTTGCAGTCGGCATCTTCGCAGAACTGGAACTGGGGTACGTAGAAGTTATACACGTAGATGACGTTGATGTCTTGCATGGAGGCGTTAACGGAAACGCCCAAGGGAGCATTGGAAACAGTCCAATGACCCGCCACGCCAGTAACCACATAGCCATCGCCGTTGGAAACAAACTGTTCGCCATTTTCGGCAATGACATCGCCTACCTTGAACACGATGGTATCGGAACCCGCATTGGGTGCATAGACATACAGGGGTGCATTCTTGACGCGGTTTCCGCTATTGGGAGGATCTTCTACATAAAGGCCTATAGTCTGCCCAATATCTAGAGGCAGGTAGACGCAACGATTGTCCGGCTTGGCATCGTTGATGCAGTCACCGCTAAAGTTCACGCCGGCAAAACCCCATGCCGCCAACAACAGCAGGGTGCTTACAAAAAGGAAAATCCCATTTTGTCTTTTTGCCAACATACCATCCTCTCTATTTTTCTACACAACAACAAACACGCCCAATTACAGACCTGGGCACATACACCGTAAAAATATGTTTTTTTAGGGAAAAGTGGAAACGGGAAAGTACGTAAGCCCCTCAATCTAGGCCATTTACGGGGGTCCGACTACAAATCTGTGATTTAGCCGACATACAAAAAATATTATTCCAAATTGGAATATATGTCCGCTACCACCGTATCCATAAAGAGCCAACCGTCGCCATCGAGGACAAGATGGTTTCCCCGCCATTGCAAGAAACCCCGCTCCACCCAACGGGAAACGGACCTTTCGGGAAGCCTTGCTCCCAAATCCTGCAGGGCGGATACGTCCAGGCCATACTTTGTACGTAATGAAAGCTGGATAAGTTCGGCAACGGCCTCGTCGGAACCGATGGGATCCTTCACAAGCTGGCTTTCTGGGCAGCCCGCCTCTACGTAACGGCGCCACTCCGGATACCGGTCGGGAGCGTGGAAGCGTACCCCGCCAAAGAAGCCGTTGGCAGAAGGCCCCAAAGCCAGATACTCGCCCCGGCGCCAGTAGTTCAGGTTATGGAGACTCTCTTCGCCCGTGCGGGCAAAGTTCGACACCTCGTAACGTTCAAAGCCCCTAGTCTTGAGCAGCTTGACGCCTTCCCGGTACATGTCGCCGTACAGGTCCTCGTCCACCTGGACCAGGCCCTTTTCTAGCCGGTGTCCAAGCCTTGTGCGAGGATCCACCTTGAGACCGTAAAAGCTGATATGCCCCAGCGGGTACGCCGACAGAGAGTCCAGGTCTTCCAGGAACTGCGACACCGTCTGCCCAGGCAGGTCGAACATCAGGTCTGCCGTCACCCGAAGGCCTGGCTGCGAGAGCAGCCGCTCCAGGGCGGCAAGGCCAGATTCCGGCGAGTGCCTGCGGCCCACCGCCTGCAAAAGCCCAGGCCTAAAGCTCTGGAGCCCAAGACTCGCCCGCGTGATGCCGTTTGAGAGCGCCACCGACAGGCGTTCGTCATCGGTAGACTCCGGATTGAACTCCATGGTGGATTCCTTCAGTCGTAAGAGAGGCACGCCGGCTTCACCCAATATGGAAAATAGCCGGGAAAGCGCTTCCGGAGACAATATGGAAGGAGTCCCGCCACCCAAGTAGAGGGTTTCCACCCGCTGCAAGGCACCCGGATGGCGCTCCGAAAAGGCGGAAATCTCGCAGGAAAGCAGGTCCAGATACTCCCCATGGAGCCGATTCGGCCCCTGGATAGTGAAAAAATCGCAATAGTCGCAGATTTTTTCGCAAAAAGGGATATGTACATAAAGACCTAGCATTATCCAAAAAATAACTTATGGTTGTTGCCTGCAGGGAAAAATAATGTAGATTAGGGGGAAAGCGAGTGTTTGCAATGGATAAAAAGACAAAGGATAAAATCAAGAAATTCCTAAGAAAACGGGCGCCCCTGTGGGTGTTCCTGACCCTTGCAACCATCATTTTCTTCCTGTCCTCCACCCTGCTGATGGGCGAATCCTACAAGGATATCATCCTGATCGCCATGATCTGGGCGCTCCCCCTCTTTATCCACTAGCAATATGGCCGTTACCCGACAAACACAGAGAAAGTTCAGAGCCGTATGCTTTTACGTGCTCTGCTGGATTTGCGTCTCTCTCGGAATTGCCATGCTGGAGATGTACCGGGACGAGGGTAGTTTGTCCGTAGAACCGCTACTGGTCATGTTGCAGTTCTCCCTGTTCATGGGGCTTTCCCACGGGGTCTACGACGTCATCATCCTGAAAGACGAACGGGACTGCAGGCCTGTCTGGAAGGCCCTGCTGGTACGGACCTTCTACTTCGTGGCAGCCATACATGCAAGCCTTATCCTGTGCATAATGCTGTTCAAGGCCAATGCCGACGAAGGAATTGTCAACGAGGTCTCGTTAGCCTCCATCAAGGACAACCTAATGTCCCACGAGGTGCGGGTCCAAGTTATTTTGTACTTCTTTGCGGCCTACCTCATTACGGCCTTACGTTCCGTGCACAAAAAATTCGGCCCGAGGGTGTTCTGGAACACCTTCCTTGGCAAATCGCAAGAACCCAAGGAAGAAGATCGGGTTTTCATGTTCATCGACCTTAGGCACTCCACCTCCCTGGCCGAAGAGCTGGGCCATGTCAAGTACAGCAGCTTCTTGAAGGACTACTACAGCCTGCTTTCTAACTGCTGCGAGGAGAACCGGGGCGAAATCTACCAGATTGCCGGAGACGGGGCATTCCTGACCTGGAAGATGTCGGCCTGCCGCAAAAAGGCCCGGCCCGTAGACTGCTTTTTCGACTTTTCGGAGAGTATTGCCGGAAAATCCCGCAAATTCATGAAAAAATTCGGGGTCACCCCCCAGTTCAAGGCGGGAATCCACTGCGGAAAGGTCATTACCACGGAAGTGGGCAATTTCGGTAGCGAAATGGCCTACCACGGTGACGTGCTGAACACCACCGCAAGAATCCAGGGACTTTGTACCAAACTCGGGCAGGAATTCCTGGTTTCAGAGGAATACTTCCAGGAATTGCCCAAGCCGATCCCCCATGGTTACATCGCCAAAAAGGAAGGAATCTTTGAATTGAGGGGAAAAAAGCACGAAATTTTGATTTTTTCGCTTCAAAAGCCCTTGACAATCTAAAATCCTTAAGCTATAATTGTGCTCACCCCGCGGGAATAGCTCAGTTGGTAGAGCACGACCTTGCCAAGGTCGGGGTCGAGGGTCCGAGTCCCTTTTCCCGCTCTAAACGAAAAAGACACCTTCACGGTGTCTTTTTTCGTTTATTCGCGGAAGGGACCGGACCCGAGTAATCCAATACCCCCACTCTATGCTTTTAGTCCTTTATGCAACGGACGTTACACCAACGGTCGTCGCCACTGCTTTCATACAAAAGCACAGTGTTGCCGCTGGAAATGTCCACATAGAAACCTGCAGAGGTCCAGAAGTAAGCGTCCCAGCCTCC
>CAMHOW010000020.1 GCA_946186895.1 uncultured Fibrobacter sp. | reverse complement strand
CTTTCTTGCGCGATGCGGTGTTGTAGAACTGTAGAGCCATTTTAGCCTCCGTTAATGCGGCGCAACCTGCGCTGCCGGCGCCAAATATAGAAAAATCGCGCTCCTAAGCCGTCAAAACTAGTCCTGCGGCTCCCCTTCCACAGACATTTTCCGCTGGCCAGTAATGAACTGGTGCACGTAGGGGTTGGCCGTATTCTTAATCTCGTCTACCGTACCCACCTCGATAATGCGGCCGTTGTAAAGCATGGCAATGCGGTCAGCCACCTTGAAGGCGCTCACCATGTCGTGAGTCACCACCACAGACGTCACGCCCAGCTTGCTCTGCATATCCAGAATCAGGTCGTTAATCACGTCGCTGGTAATGGGGTCCAGACCAGTGGTGGGTTCATCGTACAATAGAATTTCAGGATTCAGGGCGATAGCGCGAGCAAGGGCCACACGCTTTTTCATACCACCGGAAAGTTCCGAAGGCATTTTAGTACGGAATTCCGGCACCAGGTTGATCATCTTGAGCTTTTCAGTGACCACATTCTGGATCTGCCTTTCAGAGAGTTCCGGATGGTGTTCCCTCAAAGCGAACGCGATGTTCTCGCCTGTAGTCATAGAGTCGAACAACGCACCCATCTGGAAAAGCATGCCCATCTTGCGACGAATAGTGTGGGTATCAAAAAACTTAGGCGTACTAATAGTCACGCCGTCTACCGACACCTCGCCGCCATCGGGCTGCAGAAGCCCAATCATATGCTTCAAGATAACGGACTTACCGCCACCAGACTTACCGATAATCACCATGGTTTCCCCACGGCGAATGTCCAGGTTCACGTCTTCCAAGACGGTCTGAACGCCAAAGGACTTCTTGAGCCCCTTCAGGCGAATGGCAATATCGTTCGGGTCAATCTTTACATTGGGCATAACGTTACCTATAATCCTAGAAGAACATCACCGCATCCAGGGCAAAGTCCGCAATCAAAATCATGAGACAGCTAGACACCACCACGTTCATGGTAGCAAGGCCCACGCCACGGGCACCGGGCTTCGCATTGACGCCGTTGTAGTAGGCCAGCACAAAAATCAGGGTTCCAAACACGAAGGACTTGATGATACCAGCCCACAGATCCATGGAATCAAACAGGTACTGCATGCCGGTATAGTAGGTGTAGGTGGTAATGTCCAGGGCCAGCACGCACACAATCCATCCACCAATCAGGGCCAAAGCATTAGAAATGGCGGTAAGGCAGGGAATCATGGTAATAAAGGCCACAAAGCGGGGCAAGGCCAGGTAACGGTAGGGTTCCAATCCCAGCACCGTATAGGCCATCAGTTCCTCTTTCTCCTTCATGGAGCCAAGCTCGGCCGCCACGGCACTTCCCACACGGCCCGCAAGCACGATAGCGGTCAGCAGAGGGCCAAGCTCGATCAGCACCATCTTGCAGGCAGCCGTACCCACAAACTTGTCCGACACCAGGTTGTGGAACTCAAATTCAGCCATGATGGTGGCCACCATGCCCGTAAAGATGGACGTCACAAAAAGCAGAGGCAGCGACGACACGCCGATAGAAATCATCTGCTTTACAATCAGGTCAGGGTTCTTGTACACATGGGGCAACTGCTTCAGCGTAGAAAGCAGCAAGCAGATAATCTCACCGACGCTGGAGATACCCTGGACAATAACCTTACCGATCCAAATGATGGGACTAAGCAGAACAAGCATCAGCCAAAGTCTCCAAAGCCGACAGGTTCAGAACTACCACCACCGTAATCGTCGTAAGAATAAGGCTGCTCGCCACCAGCATCCCCACCTTCCGCAGTCGCATTGTAGAAGGTGGTATATTCCGGCACAAACGTCATGGGGATATCCCTAACAGAGCCGTTACGGTGCTTTGCCACAATCAGCTCTGCCTTGTACATGTCCTCTTCCTTGTGAGTCCGCACATAGGGCCGCTCCACAAACCACACCATGTCGGCATCCTGTTCAATAGAGCCCGATTCACGAAGGTCGCTAAGCTGGGGCCGGTCACGACCCTTTTCTTCCACCTTACGGCTAAGCTGGGCCAAGGCGATTACCGGAATATGCAATTCCTTGGCCAGTATCTTGAGACCGCGGGAAATGTTGCCGATAGCCACCGCACGGTTTTCCTCGTTGCCGGTCTTCATCAGCTGCAGGTAGTCCACCACCAGAAGGTCCAACTGGCCCCTATGCTTAAGCTGCCTGGCCTTACTCATGAGTTCCATGATTCCCAGGTCGGCATTGTCGTCCACATACAGCGGGGACTGGTTAATAGGCGCCACTTTCGCGATAATCTGGTTCATCTCGTCGCGGTTCAGCTTGCCATTGCGGAACTTAGACTGGTCCACCTGGGCCCTAGAACAAAGAAGACGCTGTGCCAACTGCATGCCATCCATTTCCAGGCTAAAAAAGGCCACATGCCTATTGTAGTCAATAGCCGCATTGGCCGCAATGGTCAGAGCGAAAGAAGTTTTTCCAACACCAGGGCGGGCCGCCAGGATAATCAGGTCTGAATCCTGTAGGCCATTGGTCAGCTCGTCCAAATCCTTGATACCCGTGGGAATTCCCGTAATGCCGTCTTTGCGGTTGTTGAGCCGCTCCAGCAAGGGGGAAACAAAATTCTCGATGGGCTTGACTGCCCCCTTCACCTGCTTGTCGGCAATGGCAAAGATATCCCGTTCCGCATCCTGGAGCACGTCGTCCGGATTGAAGGAGGGGTCCATGGCCTTCTTGATGGTCTCCGAGGCCGACTTGATCATCTTGCGCAGGGTGGACTTGTTTTTCAGGTGTTCCAAGTTCCATTCCACGTTGGCCGAGGAGGCCACCGACTCCATCAGTTCGAAAAGGTATTCCCGACCACCGGCTTCGGAGAGCTTACCCATGGTTTCCAGTTCTGTCGAAAGGGTCAGGAGGTCAATGGGAGTCCCCTTGCGGTAAATTCCGCTCAGTCCACGCCAAATGAGCTTATGGCGCTCGTAATAGAAAAAATCCTCGTCGGTGACCACCATAATGACGGTCCCCATGACTTCTGGGTCCCTAAGGATGCCACCTAGCAAAAAGCGTTCCGCCTCCAGGTCATTGGGCACCTGGCGGCTTTCAAAATTCCTATTGTCACTTACATTTTCAGACATAAATACTCCACATAAAAATACAATTTTTTGCCTAAAAGACGCACACCAAATCTGGTCAAAGACGCCATCACACAGGCATTTCCTCAATTCTACGTTCAATATAACCTAGGCCCACGACAAATAGTGTCGCGCGCTCAAATTTCCCATAATTAGGCGAAACTACCGTTTAAAATAGGTGCACTTGGGAAGATGTGTCTTCCAGGTGAGTAGCTTGAGCTGCTTGTCGCCCATCATGGCGAAGGCATCTACCAAAGAGCAGGTCTTGATGCCTGCGAATTCCAAGTCCGTACCGGCAGACTCCATGAAGTTCTTGCCCTTGCCAAAGACCTGATGGAACACGGGCTCCCCGAAAGTCACCATAGTTTCAGGCGCGAGCAGGGAAAGCTCCTTAGCGAGCATCTTGCGAAGCGCCGCCTCTACCAGAGGCGGGAAGTTCCTGGATTCAGGCAACTTGTAGAAGAAGGTGACCCCGATGGATTCGGGGGCGACGTTCAGGCTTGTAAAAAGGCGGAAAAGCATCTCCGACACGGGAGACTTGAGGAATCCGCCTGAAGGAATGTCTGAACGTGGCGTCTGGAAAAGCAGCAACACCGTGGGGTGATCAGGACCTTCGTAGCGGAAGATGGTCTTGCCGGCGTAAAGTTTCTCGTTGCTAATTTGTCCGTAGAATTCTTGCGGAGTAACGGCAGACTCAAAGGGGGCAGCTTCCCGAGAGGTGGCACGGGGAGCAGGCATGTCGGGCCTTGCGAAGGCGGGTGCTGCCGTGGTCGCAGGAGCGGGTACCGGTCGCGAAGGCGGCACGGCGGCGGTTGCGGGAATGGCGGGTCTGGGCGGAACCGGTGCAGAGGCCGGGGCAGGCGATGCCATGCGCTTTTTCGGTGCCCAGGGTTCGTCCAGGAACACCTCGGCATCCCCAAGATCCATTTGGCCCTGGAGGTAGCTGCGGAGGGCGCTAAAATCGAATTCTTCAGCCACGGCTTTCCTCCAGCTTGCGATTCACAAAATCAACGATTGCTTCCGAGAGCTCCACCTTGGAACCCATGCGAAGTTCTGGCACCTGGGAATTGGGCGTCACCAAAGTGTAATTCACACAGTCGAAGCCAAAGCCACTATCCTTGGCCACGGGGGCGTTCAGCAACAGGGCATCGGCGCCACTCTTTTCCAATTTCTCCAAGGCATGCTTTTCGAAGTGGTCCGTTTCCAAAGCGAAGCCCACCACCACCTGGCCTGGCTTCTTGGCGGCAACAGAGTCCCGCAGAATATTCGGGTTGGGTACCAGTTCCAGCACCAGCTGGTTCCTGCTATCCTTGATCTTTTCAGCAGCAACCACTTTCGGGCGGTAGTCGGCCACGGCGGCGCAATGCACCAGGGCCTGTACTTGTGGGAGGCGTTCCATGACGGCCTGGTGCATGTCGCAGGCACTGCGAACACGGTGCACCGTGGCGCCGCCCGGGAACTGTGCTTCCATGGGGCCTGCCACCACCTCTACGGAATATCCGTTGGCAAGGAACACGGAGGCTAGAGCCACAGCCGTCTTGCCGCTACTCCTGTTAGAGATGTAGCGCACCGGGTCGATGGCCTCTTCGGTGCGGCCCGCCGTAATGAGCACCCGGCGTCCGTGCCCGGGGAGGGACGGGTCCTGCTCGGGAAGGGAGTCACTTGCCAGAGGGGCCGCGGGGGCGTTGCGGGGGTGTCCCCCGCTAGAGGGGGTAGTGGGCGACGAAGTGCCCACGAGGGGGAGGCTTCCCCCCTCAATGAAAGAAACAATGTCCGCCGGTTCTAAAAGGCGGCCGGAGCCTACCTCGCCGCAGGCCAGTTCGCCCGCGGGGGATTCCAGCACGTAGGTGTTCTCGAAGGAGCGGAGGGTTTCAAGGTTCCGCTTGACTGCCGGAGAGTTGTACATGGCGACGTTCATGGCAGGTGCCAGGAGGCGGGGGCAGGTGCAGCTCATGAAGCAGAGGGACACGGGGTCGTCGGCCAGGCCGTAGGCGAACTTGCCGATGGCGTTGGCGGTGCAGGGGACCACAATGTAGAGGTCGGCCCAGCGGGGAAAGTCGATGTGCTGGAAGGGGCGAGCCTCGACGGCGCCGTCCTTGAGGTAGACGGGGCACTTGGAGAGGGAGGCGAAGGTCAGGGGAGCGACAAAGCGGGTGGCCTCTTCGGTCATGGCCACGCGGACCTGGGCGCCTTTCTTCTGCAGCAGGCGCAAAAGTTCACAGCTCTTGTAGGCGGCGATTCCGCCGGTCACTCCCAGGAGGATTTTCTTTCCGTTCAGGTCCATTGTCGCGACGTCCCGGCCAAACCGAACCAGCTGACGCTATCCCTTGACGTGGATAGCCGCGGCGAATTCCTTGAGGAGGGCGGGGTCTTCCACCTTTTCCCAGAGGGTGCCGGTGACGATGATGTTGGCGCCTGCCGCTACGCGGATGGCCGCAGTTTGCGGATCCTTGATGCCGCCTCCGGTGATGATGGTCATCTCGGTGGCCTTGCGGGTGTAGGCGATGTGCTCCACGGGAACGGGCTCTTCGGCGCCGCTACCCGCTTCGAGATAGACGTAACGCATGCCCATGAGTTCTGCAGCGATGGAGTTCACCATGCTGAGTTTGGGCTTGTTGGCGGGCACGGGCATAGTACCGCTGATATATTCCACCGTGGTACGCTTGCCGCTGTTGATGAGCTGGTAGGCCGTGGGGATGGCTTCCATGTTGAGGGCACGTACCAGGGCGCCGCCACGAACCTGCTCGTCAATGAGGTAGTTGGGGTTACGACCGCTCACCAGGGTCATGAAAAGCATGGCATCAAAGCCGGGCACCACCTGTGAGGCTCCACCCGGGAACAGCACCACGGGCAGATCCACGTGGGCCTTGAGGGCGGCCACCTGCTTGGGCAGCGTAAAGTTACCGAGGTACGAACCGCCTACCAAGAGCAGGTCGGCACCGTTTTCAGCGGCCATGGCCCCGGCCTTCACAAAAGCGGCCTCGTCAGAGGTATCGGGGTCCAGCAGTACTGCAAACAGCGCCCCGCGCTTCTCGATTTCTGCATTCAGGCGGAGTTCGGTTTTTCCTGGTTTCATAACAATTCCTTTTTGCCAAAGAGGCAAGTACCCTAAAGATACAAAAAACCGGGGGCAGCCCACTTGCTACTATATTTGTGGTATGGAGTTTTTCACGAAGATCGACATCCCGAAGCCCGATTTCGGCCTGGATTACGGGACTCCCGTGGCCTTTTTCGGGTCCTGCTTCGCCGACAGCATCTCGGAGCAGTTTTTAGCCCGAAAGTTTCAAGTGCTTGCGAACCCCTTTGGCACGGTGTACAACCCCCTTTCCATCGCAAGGCAGATCAGGGCCCTCGCAGAGGGAAAGGTCTTTACGGAAAAGGACGTTTTCCGGGACGGTCGCGAGAGTCTCAGCGCAAGTGCGGCCGACGTAGGCTCGGCGGGCGGCGAGGCTTGCGGAATGTGGCACTGCTGGGATGCCCACGGTTCCCTCTCGGGTCATACCCGTGAGGAATGCATCAACAAGCTAAACGCTGCCGCAGCCCAGGCCCGAGATTTTTTGCAAAAGGCGGACACCGTCTTTATCACCTTGGGTACGGCGTTTGTGTACTTCTTAAACGCGAGTGGCTCAACAAATTGTGCAACCGACGGCAGGGTCGTCGCCAACTGCCACAGGCAAGACCCGAAGCTGTTCACCCGCAGGATAATTTCCGTGGACGAGGCAGCGAAGGCTCTGACAGACATCGTGAACGACCTGCACACCATCAACGAAAAGCTCCACATAGTCTTTACCGTGTCACCCCTTAGGCACATGGCCGACGGCGCCCACCAAAACAGCCTTTCCAAGGCAACGCTGATGCTGGCTGTTGAGAAAGTTATGAAACGTTGGACTGAGATTGCCGCGTCGCCTTCGGCTCCTCGCAATGACAAAGCAAGTCGAGCAAGCGCGTGTGTTTACACTCGCATTTGCGAGGCGCAGCAGTCATGCGCCCTGCGCAATGACATTGTCTCTTACTTCCCTAGCTACGAAATCGTGATGGACGAACTGCGGGACTACCGCTTCTACGACAGCGACATGGTTCATTTGTCTGAAACGGCGAAAGAGTACATCTTTGAGCGCATGGTCGACACCTACTGCGACCCTAGAACTCGCGAGAACACCGCCAAGGTGGAGAAGTTCCTGAAAAGTGCGAACCACCGGATCGTAGACGCAGCCTCCCCCGCTACCGCAGAATTCAAGAAAAAGCTCGCAGCACAAGCCGCGAGCCTTGAAAAACAGATCCCGGGACTATCCCTGAGTTAAGCCACTTTCAGAACTACTTCCCGAAGAATTCTTGAACCTTTTCGCAGACGAATTCCAGGTCTTCGGGTTTCAGGCCGTAGAACATGGGCAGTCGAAGCAGACGGTCGCTTTCGCTGGTGGTGTAGCGATCCTCTCCATCGAATCGGCCGAATCGCTTGCCTGCGGGGGCGCTGTGCAGGGGCACGTAGTGGAATACAGCTAAGATGTCGTTCTTCACTAGATGCGCGATGAGGGCGGTACGGGTCTTGAGGTTCGCCACCTTCAGGTAGAACATGTGGGCGTTGTGAGTGCATTCCGCCGGAATGTACGGGAGCTGCAAGTCGCCTGCATCCGCAATGGGCTGCAGCCGTTCGCGGTAAGCATTCCAGCTGGCCATGCGGTTGTCGAAAATTTTCTGAGCGTTTTCCAGTTCAGCGTACAAGTATGCTGCATTCAGTTCACTAGGCAGGTAGCTAGAGCCCAGCTCCACCCAAGTATATTTATCCACTTCGCCCCGGTGGAACTGCACGCGGTTGGTTCCCTTCTCGCGGATGATTTCGGCATGGTCGGAATACTTCTTGTCGCTGATGAGGATAGCGCCGCCCTCACCCATGCTATAGTTCTTGGTTTCATGGAAACTGTAGCAACCAAAGTCACCCAACGAGCCTAGAGCGCGACCCTTGTAAGTGGACATCATGCCCTGAGCGGCATCTTCAACCACAAACAGGTTGTGCTTCTTGGCGATGGCATTGATGGTATCCATCTCGCAACCCACACCTGCGTAGTGCACCGGCACTATAGCCTTGGTCTTTTCGGTAATGGCCGCCTCGATCAGCTTCTCGTCGATGTTCATGGTGTCCGGACGGATATCCACGAACACGCACTTGGCTCCCCGCATGGCAAAGGCATCGGCGGTAGACACAAAAGTGAACGAAGGCATTATCACTTCATCGCCAGGCTGGATGTTGCAAATGAGAGCGGACATCTCTAGCGCGTGGGTGCAACTGGTGGTAAGCAGGGCGCGGGCCACTCCAGTCTTTTGCTGAAGCCAGGCGTGGCATTTCTGGTTGAACTGTCCATCACCGCAAATGCGGCCGCTCTCCACGGCCTGTCGCACATAGTCAAATTCGGTGCCCACAAAGGGGGGCTTGTTAAAAGGAATCTTCATACAAATCCAAATTATCGCTTGTTTTACCGGAATTAATATAGATTATATCGCGTTACGTGGATCACTTTTTATCATTTTTCTCATAAAAGTTTATTTTTGCTGGGAAATGGTCCTTATAGGAACGGAGGTTTTATGAATCGTAAGTTTAACGGCTTTATCGCCAAATTCAGCGGACTCGCCGCAGTAGCCGCCCTCGCCCTGTGCGCCTGCAACGAGCAGAAAACGGAGAAGGCCGCGGCCGAACAACCCGCGGAACAGGCCGTGGCACAACCTGCTGAACAGACCGCGCCCTCCAAGTCCCTGGTGGTGTTCTATTCCCAAAACGGTGCCACCAAGACGGTAGCAGAAATTTTCCAAAAAGAACGCAACGCCGACGTCTTCGAGATTAGCCTCGTACAGCCCTACCCCTCCACCTACGACAGCACCATCGCGGCTGTCCGTGACCAGCGCGAAAGCAAGCAGTGGCCCGCCCTGGTGAACGCCAAGGCCGACCTGGCCAAGTACGACACTGTGTTCCTGGGCTACCCCATCATGTTCGGGAGCTTCGCTCCCCCTATCTACAGTTTCTTGGATTCTAACGACCTGAGCGGCAAGGTGGTGGTGCCCTTCTGCACCTACGGTAGCGGCGGACGCAAGGCCAGTGCCAGCGAGCTTAAGACCCTGGCCCCGAATGCCAATGTGACTCTCGCCTACGGAATTTCCAACAAGCGTGTAACCGCCGAAGGTGCGGACTCCGTCGTATCCGCCGAAGTGGAAACCTTCTTTGCCAACCTGGCAGAAGGCAAGACCGAAGAGATGCTCATGGGCGGCTACTCTGAACAACGCCCGCTTACCGCCGAAGATTCCGCCGTGTTCGCCGCCGCCACCAAGGACTACGCCTACCTGGGACTGAAGCCCCTGAGTGTCTCCACCCAGGTGGTGGCGGGCACCAACTTCTTGTTCACCTGCGAGATGAAGGCCTTCGGAGGCCCCGCCACTCAGACCAACGTAAAGATTTTCAGGCCTTTGCCGGGCCGTGGCGAGCCGGAGCTAATCGTGGTGGAGAAATAAAGTACTAGATTTCAAAAAAAAGGGGGGTGTATATGGGTACAGTTAAAACACTGAGGTTTTCGGGCGTCCTCGCGGCAATAATTACCGCAGGGATTTCTGCGACAGCAGCCAGTGCCGCCATCAACGTCAACGTGGATACGGACAAGGGCGTCAAGAAGATTTCGCCGTATCTGTACGGTCGGAACATCTTTTGCAATGAAGACAGAGGCGACCTGAACGACGTTGTTACTACATTGTCGGAAAAAGAACAGACGAACCTGGAAACTTACCAGCAGGCGGGCATACGCTACTTGCGTATGAACAACGGGAACAACGCCACCAAGCACAACTGGCGCAAGAACCTTTCTAGCCACCCCGACTACTACAACAACGTCTATAAGCACGACTGGGACATTTCTTCTAAGAAAATTCTGGACAACCTGCCCGGTGTAGATGGCATGTACGCCTTCCAGTTGGCTGGCTATGTGGCCAGCACCACAGCGTACAACTTCAAGGACTGGGACTGGAAACAGTCTCATGGTGGCAAAAACGCAAAGCAGACCCTTGACCTGGCCGGTGGCGGCACGGTGGACGATGACGGGGTCACCCAGATTCAAGCAGGAGATTACCGTCTCTATCTCGAAGAGTGGCCCGCCGACTCCACCGTAAAAATCATCCCCCACTGGAAAGACGAACTCAAGTACGACATGAAGAGGTTTCAGTACTGGAGCATGGACAACGAGATGGAACTCTGGCGGGGCACCCACAGCGACCTGCCCTACACCTACCCCAACGAAGATGGCAACACCGTTGCAGCAGACCGTATGGTGGACAACTACATTGCCGTAGCCAAGGCGGCAAAGGCCATCAGCCCTGACCTAAAACTAACCGGTCCCGTAGCGGCCAACGAATGGAGTTGGTGCAACATCGCTTACGACAACAACTCCACAAGCTATGTCAAGGCCACGGACCACAAATACTGCTGGCTGGAATACTTCATCAAGCGTCTGGGTGAAGAACAGAAAAAGACTTCTGTCCAACTACTGGATGTGTTTGACATCCACTGGTATCCGAGCGAAAAAGATTACGAAACCTGGATGAACTGGCACCGGGTATTCTTTGACACGACCTACGTGTATCCGGGCGGAAACGGGATCCGTTGTGCCGACATTTCTACCACGGGTTCTTGTGATTGGAATACGGGCAAGGGCGTTGGTTACAAGACCTACATCTTCAAACGCATTGCGGACTGGATGAAAAAATACATGGGCGAAAATTACAAATATACCCTGGGATTCACGGAAACGGACTTTATCAGCGACATGGACGCTATGAGCAGAGCCCTTGCCTACGCCTCGTTCATGGGAACCTTCATTGACCACGGTGTAGAAATCTTTACCCCCTGGACCTGGCGCGACGGCATGTTCGAAACGGTGCACCTGTTCAGCCGCTACGGCCACGAAAACCGCGTGCAGTCCACATCCAGTAACGATTCCCTGGTATCCGCCTACAGTTCTATCAGCAACAAGGGCGATTCGCTCACGGTCATCTTCGTGAACCGCGCCGAAAAGGACGCCCAAGATGTGAACTTGACAATCAGTGACTTTAAAGCGGCGGGTGGTTCTGCAGAGACTCTCACCCTTTCGGGAATTACCGGCGAAACCTTTGTTTCCCACACTAAAAACGCCCTGAAAAAAGGATCGGTGCAGGTGTCCAACAATACGATTTCTACGAGCCTCCCCGCCAAGTCCATCACCGCAGTACTGTTCAAAGGACAGGGGTCCGTTCCTCCAAGCAGTTCATCTGCCTCGGTCATCAACAATTCCTCAGCTTCAAACCCTGGCAGTTCAAACTCCGGAAATCCTGACTACATTACCGCATTACCCGGCAATCTGTTCCAGCATTCCGTCACTGTCCAGAATCGGGACATTTACATTGACGGTCTGCAACAAAACAGCCGCTACGCCCTGACGAATACCTTGGGCCAGGTTATCCGGAGCGGACTTTGGAACGGTGCGACCGAAGCGACGCTGAAGCTTAGCGTGCCTGCCACGGGCCGATACATTCTGCAAGTCAGCGGCAAGAGCCAGCTGATTGTGGTGAAATAAAACAACATTGCAGACAACAAACAGAAAAAGCCCCTTTCGGGGCTTTTATTTTTTGCAGAGGTTTTAGTTTTTTTATTCGGCGAAGAGCGCGGTAGACAGGTAGCGGTCGCCGGTATCCGGGAGCAGGGCCACGATGGTCTTGCCCTTGTTTTCGGGACGCTTAGCCAGTTCCTTGGCGGCCCAGAGAGCAGCTCCAGAAGAAATGCCCACCAGCACGCCTTCTTTCTTGCCGATTTCGCGGCCAGCTATAAAGGCGTCTTCGTTTTCCACGGCGATGATTTCATCGTAAATCTTGGTGTTCAAGGTGTCGGGAACAAATCCTGCACCGATTCCCTGGATCTTGTGGGCGCCGGCGGTACCCTTGCTGAGCACCGGAGAGCTTGCAGGCTCCACGGCCACAATCTTCACATTCGGATTCTTGCTCTTGAGGAATTCGCCAACACCGGAAACCGTACCGCCGGTGCCGACACCCGCCACAAAGATGTCCACCTTGCCGTCGGTATCTTCCCAGATTTCGGGACCGGTGGTAGCCTTGTGGGCGGCCGGATTTGCCGGGTTCACGAACTGTCCCGGAATAAAGCTGTTGGGGATTTCCTTGGCCAGTTCTTCGGCCTTAGCGATAGCGCCCTTCATGCCCTTGGCACCTTCGGTAAGCACCAGCTCGGCGCCATAAGCCTTCATGATCTGGCGGCGTTCCACACTCATGGTTTCGGGCATCACGATGATGATGCGGTACCCGCGGGCGGCAGCCACAGAGGCAAGACCGATACCGGTGTTACCCGAGGTGGGCTCGATAATCACGGAACCGGCCTTGAGCTTGCCGCTCTTTTCGGCATCGTCCAGCATGGCCTTGGCCACGCGGTCCTTCACGGAACCGGCGGGGTTGAAGTATTCCAGCTTGGCGAGAATCTTGGCACCGAGGCCTTCCTCGATGTGAGTGAGTTCCAGAAGCGGGGTGTGACCAATGAGCTGGTCGGCAGAGGTATAGATTTTAGACATAGTTTGAAGTCCTTTTTTTGAGTTAGAAATTAATAAATGTTGACCCTATTAGATTGCATTCAAAGCCTGATCCAGGTCGGCAATGATGTCCTCGTAGTGTTCCGTACCGATGGAAAGGCGGATGGTGGCGGGCGAAATACCGGCAGCGGCGAGTTCTTCCGGAGTGAGTTCGGAGTGAGTCGTCGTGTAGGGATGCACCACCAGGCTCTTCACGTCGGCCACGTTGGCCAGCAGGCTGAAAATCTTGAGGCTGTCGATGAACTTGAAGGCTTCGGCCTGGCCGCCCTTCACGTCGAAGGTGAAAATAGACCCTGCGCCGTTGGGGAAATACCTCTTGTAGAGGGCGTGCTGCGGATGGTCCGCAAAGCTCGGGTGGTTCACCTTGGCCACCTTCGGGTGCTTCGAGAGGAACTCCAGGACCTTCTTGGTGTTTTCCACATGGCGGTCCAGACGCAGCGACAAAGTCTCCGTGCCCTGCAGCAACAGGAAGGCGTTGAACGGAGAAATGGCTGCACCTTCGTCACGAAGTAGGATGGCACGGATATAGACGATGAAGGCGGCAGCCCCTGCGGCGGCGGTAAAGGGCACGCCGTAGCTGGGGTTTACTTCGGTGAACTGCGGGAACTTGCCGCTAGCCGCCCAGTCGAACTTTCCACCGTCCACGATGATACCGCCAAGAGTCGTTCCATGACCGCCGATAAACTTGGTGGCGGAATGAATCACGATGTCGGCGCCGTGTTCCAGCGGACGAATCAGGTAGGGCGTTCCGAAGGTGTTGTCGATGACCACCGGAATCTTGTTCTTGTGGGCGATTTCAGAAATGGCCTCGATGTCCGGAATGTCGGAATTGGGATTGCCGAGAGTCTCGATCAAGATAAGCTTGGTGTTGTCCTTGATGGCTCCCTGAACTTCGTCCAGGTTGTGGATATCCACGAAGGTGGTATCCACGCCGAAGGGGCGAAGGGTGTGCTGCAGCAGGTTGTAGGTACCGCCATAGATGGAGCGCTGAGCCACCACGTGGTCGCCTTTGCGGGCGAGGGCCGTAATGGCGTAAGTGAGGGCTGCCGCACCGGATGCGACGGCAAGGCCTGCGATGCCCCCTTCCAGGGCGGCGATGCGCTTTTCAAAAACATCCTGGGTGGTGTTGGTAAGGCGGCCGTAGATGTTGCCCGCGTCTTTCAGGTGGAAACGGTCGGAGGCGTGCTGGGCGCTGTGGAAAACGTAGGAGGTGGTCTGGTAGATAGGAACGGCGCGAGAATCGGTGGCAGGGTCTGCCTGTTCCTGGCCTACGTGGAGCTGGAGGGTTTCAAAGTGAAGCTTGTTCTGTGTCGTCATGTTGAAGTCCTTTTGAGGTTTGAGGTTCGGGGCTCGAGGTTTGGGTAATGGAGACAAGAGCAGTCATCCTCACGAAGGTGAGGATCCGTTTGCTTTTCTAGCGGATCCTCGCTTCCGCGAGGATGACGAATAAGGACTTGGCTTCCATCACTCGTTGCACGATTTTGATTACGGGTGCAAATGTAAAACTATTTTCCTATAAAATCAATAGGGATTAAACCGGTAAAGCAGCTATTAATGTCATTTTTAGTCATAAAAACATCAAATTTTCGCTAAAAAACGCCGTTTTAGCCAATATTCGTCCCTCCCCATACTATTTACTTATCATTAGTTATAGTTTTTAGCTATAACGAAGACCGTACAGCCCGAGCCCCATGCCCCTGAACATAGACCCGAGGCGAGCCCCGGCAACCCATACAAAGGGGCAATGGGGCGACATTTTTCTATCTTTACCGCCGTAAAATCAAGAGGTCTGTTATTATGACATTTGAAGAGATGTTCGCTCTGGCTTGCCAGCGCAAAAAGGAAATGCCCGAAGGCAAGGGAACCACGGAACTGTTCAAGAAGGGACCCCACGGCATCGGCAAGAAGCTGGTGGAAGAGGCCGCCGAAAGCTGGATGGCCGCCCGCTTCGAGAGTCGCGACGCCCAGTGCCTGGAACTGTCGCAGGTGCTCTACTACGTGGCCGTGATGATGGCCGAAAAAGGTTTAACCCTCGAAGAGGTGTACGCCAAGCTATGATTAAAGTCGCTCTCCCCAACAAGGGCATGCTCTTTGAGCCCACCCAGGAACTTCTGAAGGCTTGCGGTTACAAGGCCTCCAAGCCCTACAAGACCTTGACCCAGCTGGACACCAAGAACGGTATCGAGTTCTTCTTCTTGCGTCCAAGCGATATTCCCATGTACGTGGGTCGCGGCATCATTGACGCGGGCATTACCGGCATCGATTTCAACGCCGAAGCCAAGAGCCCCGCGGTGAAGGTGCTGGACCTGCCCTTCGGCGCTTCGAAGATGTGCGCCGCCGTGCCGAACGAAAGCCCGGTGCAGAGTCTGGACGAGCTGAAGGACAAGACCATTGCCACCAGCTTCCCGAACATTGTGGAAGGTTTCTACAAGAAGCCCATGGACTTTGTGGTGCTGGAAGGCGCCGTAGAAATTTCCGTGAGCCTGGGCGTGGCCGATGCCATTGTCGATGTGGTGGAAACGGGCACGACCTTAAAGCAGGCTGGGCTGCGCATTGTGGGCGAACCGCTGTTCAGGAGCAACGCCGCCCTATTCTGCAACCCGCAGAAGACGGGCCTGGAAGAAGTGCACACCCTGATCCGCCGTATCGAGGGCAAGCTGGTTGCACAGTCGTACATGATGATCGAGTACGACTGCCCCGCCGAGCTGTTGCAGAAGGCCTGCGACCTGACCCCCGGTCTCGACGCCCCTACGGTCACCAAGCTCCACGGCCGCGAATGGTATTCCGTGAAGGCCATGGTCCCGCAAGAAGAAGCCAACGCCATCATGGACCGCCTCTGGGATGCCGGCGCACGGAGCATCTTGCTGTTCGGTATCAAGAGTGCAAGAATTTAAGAGCTATGAGGTCGCTCGTAAACTCGCTTTGAGCTCGCTCCGCTCTGAGGACGGTGCTACGCACCTTTGGGTGAAAGCACCCACACCTCAAAGGGAGCCCTTGAGCTCGCGATAGGGCGACCGACCCCATACCCCACAACCCCTGACCCCTAACCAATGCTTTCTCTCGCTTACCTAGCACGACAGCCTATCCTCGACCGCGAGGGTAAAATTTACGCCTACGAACTGCTGTTCCGCGATTCTCCGGACAGCGATACTGCCGTTATTGCCAACGACAACCTGGCTACCGCCCAGGTGCTGGAAAACGTTCTCACCAACATCGGGCTCCCGCGGCTCATCGGCGAAAACAAGGCCTTTGTGAACTGCAACCGGGAAATGCTCCTGGACAACATCTTCAAGCTGTTGAATCCCAAGTGGTTCGTGCTGGAGATTTTGGAAGACGTGGAGGTTGACGCCTCCCTGGTGAACGCGGTATCCCACTACAAGGAACGTGGTTTCGAGCTGGCCCTGGACGACTTTATCTTCAACCAGGAATTCTTGACCCGCTTTGAGCCCCTGTTCCCCTACGTGTCTTACGTGAAGATGGACCTGGTGGACAACAGCACCGAAGCCATGCAGCAGGCGGCGGAATTCTTCAAGGCAAAAGGCATCAAGCTCTTGGCCGAAAAGGTGGAAGACGCCGCCACCTACAAGACCTGCTTTAACCTGGGCTACGACTTTTTCCAGGGCTTCTACTTTGCAAGGCCCGAACTGGTGACCGGCAAAAAGTTGGACCCCACTTCGGAAGCCATCATCAAGCTTTTGTTCCTGCTGCGCACCCACCCCTCTTTAGACGAGGCCAGCGCCAATCTGGAAACTTACCCCGACATCGCCGAGAACTTCTTGAAGTTCGTGAATTCCAAGGCGGGTTACGTGAGCAAGCGTATCGAGAAGGTCCGCGACGCCATCGCCTGGGTGGGGCTCCGGCATATACAGGAATGGCTCACCCTCGTTCTGTACGCCCGGCCCGAATTCGGCAAGACGCCCCAGAGTTCGCCCCTGTTCCAGAACGCAACGCACCGCGCCCGCTTTATGGAGATCATCACCCGCTTTATCGGCGGCACCGACGACGACCTGCCGGCGAAGGCCTACATGGTGGGGCTTATCAGCCGCGTAGACGCCCTGGTGGGCACCCCCCTCGAAAACATCTTGAACGTCTCCCCCATGGACGATGACATCCGCGAGGCCCTGCTGCATAGGAAGGGCCTGCTAGGCAACCTGCTGACCCTGGCCGACGCGGTGGAGCAAGACGACAAGACCACTATTGCCCAACAGCTGAAAAATTTGAAGATTTCGACCAACCTACTGAACCGTTGCGTCTACGACGCCTACAGCTGGTCCCATGAACGCTGAGCCACAAAGCCTGGAAAACCTGATCGGCGAGTTCGCAAGCCTGCCCGGAATCGGCCGCAAGACCGCCCGGAGGCTCGCCTACCATGTGCTGACCCGCTCCAAAGAAGACGTGGAGCAGTTCGCCCAGGCCTTGACCGCAGCGGCAGAGAATGTACACCCCTGCCCCAAGTGTTTTTGCTTTACGGACCAAGACGTGTGCCCCATCTGTACCGAACGAGGCGGCGCCAAGGCCATCTGCGTGGTGGAGAAGAGCTCTGATATTTTGCCCTTCGAACGCTCCGGAATTTTCAAGGGACTTTACTTTGTTCTGGGTGGTGTGATTTCGCCCCTAGATGGAGTTGGTCCCGAACAACTCCATCTGCCTCAACTGGTGGAACGCATCAAAGCAGAACAGATCGAAGAGCTGGTGCTGGCCCTAGGGTCTAGCCCCGAAGCCGACAGCACGGCCCTGATGATCGACCGCATGCTCGCTGGCGTGAACGTAAAGCGTACCCGCCTGGCCCGTGGAATTCCCATGGGATCTGACCTGGAATTTGTAGACGAAGTCACCATGCTCCGAGCCTTCGAAGGGAGGGTTAGCCTATGAACCCGGTAAAGTTCGACTCCATCGAAATTACAAGCGCCGAATTCGTGAAAGCGGCGGTGAACCTCAAGGGGCTCCCCGAAGAGAGGCTCCCCCAAGTGGGGTTCCTAGGGCGCTCCAACGTGGGCAAATCCTCCCTGATGAACGCCCTCATGGGCCAGAAAAACCTGGTGAAGGTCAGTTCTACCCCCGGAAAGACCCGCGAATTGAACTTCTTCAAAGTCAACGGCAAGTTTTTTCTTGTAGATTTACCAGGAGTGGGCTTCGCCAAAGTCAGCATCCAGAAACGCGACGAGATGGGCGACTTTATCCGCGAGTACGTGGAAAAGTGCAAGGACCTGCGTGGAATTATCTACCTGGTAGATATCCGCCACGGGGGAACCGCCATCGACATCGAGACGGTGGAAAGCATCCGTGCCACGGGCTGCCCCGTGCTGGTGGTGGCAAGCAAGCGCGACAAGGTGAACCAGTCGGAGTTTGCAAAGAACACGAAGCTCATCCAGGAACGCATGGGGCTGGAATCGAAACCTCTGGCCGTAAGCGCCCTGAAAAAGACAGGCCTTGACCATCTCTGGCAAGAGATTCTCAAAGCCGTCAACGGGAACGAGCTGGTAGAGAAGTAGATGGAGAACGCAGGAGAAAGAGTAGGCGCCTCGAGACTGACCCCGGTAGGAAAGCTATTCCACCACCTGGGGATGTTTTTTATGACCCGCACCCTGGGCCAGCAGGTATGCCTTTTTTTCCGCGCTATCGCCTCTATATTCTCCAAGACTAGGAGCTTCAAGGCCGACTCCCGTAACATCATCTTGCAGACCTTCTTTACCGGCGTAGAGATTTTCCCCATCCTGTTTATCGTGGCCACCCTTTTCGGTGCAGTGGTCATTGTAGAAGTCATGACCCTCATGGGCAAGATGGGCTTTGACGACGTGGTGGGTAACCTTGTTGTGGTGGTGATCATCCGTGAGCTGGGTCCTATCTTAACGGCATTCCTAATTGCAGGCCGAAGCGGATCTTCTCTTACGACTTATGTAGGTAGCATGGTGATCAACTCCGAGGTAGACGCCCTGGCCACCATGGGCGTGGACCCTATCCGTTACCTGGTGATGCCCGGCCTGATTGGCGGCTCCATTGCCACCCTCATCATGACCATCTTCTTTAGCGGTAGTGCCATCGGTGCCGGGTTCCTCATTACCAAGGCGGCCATTTTCCTGACCGGGAACGCCCTGAACCTACAGCTTACCTGGGACTACCTGAGTACCGAGATTCTGAAGGCCCTCTCGATCATGGACTTTGTGCTTATCGTGCTCAAGCCTTTGGTGTTCGGTTGCATTATCACCATCAACGCCTGCTACCAGGCCCTGGACATCGCCCACGACGTGCGTCAGGTGCCCAAGGCCACCTCCCGTTCCGTGATCAAGTCTTTCCTTTATATCGTTTGCGCTGACGTGGTTCTTTCGCTGTTCTATTTCTTCGATTACTTCAACGAACTGTCGAGAATTATCTAGAGGTGGAAAATGCAAGACGAAGCGCTGCGCATAGAAGATTTACACCTCACGTATAGGGGACTCAGCGGTACGGCTTTCTCGAAGCCCGGTGCTTATGGCTTTTTCAACATAGCAAAGAGCGATGGCGAAGCCGAACTGATTTCGGGAGCGAATCTTTCTCTAAAGCGCGGCGAAACCCTCTGCATTGGAGGACCTTCTGGCCAGGGCAAGAGTGCACTGCTCCGCGTGATTGCAGGACTAGCCCGCCCCAATTCCGGCAAGGTGTTCTACTTTGGCGAATATATCCCGCCAGAACGACTTACCGCCCTAGAGGTGGCTAAGCGCCAGGTGGGTCTGGTGTTCCAGAATGGGGCCCTGATTTCGAACTTGCGAGTGCGCGATAATATCGCACTGCCGCTCCGTTATCACAAGAAGGGGTCTGCTGCAGAAATCGAAGAAAAAATCAACATGGCCATGGACCTGATGCGTGTTCGCGACTGTGCAAACATGTTCCCCCACCAGTTGAGCGTGGGTATGCAAAAGCGCGTGGCCATTGCCCGCAGCTGGGCCATGGACCCTATGCTCCTCTTGATGGACGAACCTACGGCCGGGCTTGACAACTACAACCGTCGAAACCTGCTGCCCCTGATCGACAACATGCGTACCTTGTTCAAGACTTCCATCATCATCATCACTCACGACCTGATGATAGCCAAGGAACTGGGCTGCAACCTGAGCTTCCTTTACATGAAGACTCTTACCGAACCCCATAGTTTTGACTACTGGCTCAACTCCGATAGCGAAATTTCAAAGGTTCTGTTCCGCGACTTGCGGACAAGCGGGTAACCCCAGCGACTTCGTCGCAGTTATGCCCTACGGGCTAGTTCCAAGTTACGCTTCGCTAGTTACTAGGGATTCTAACAACGCCTTACATTTGGCATCTTGATACCAACCTACACTAGTAACTAGTATCTAGTAACTATTATTTTTTACTACATTCCCTCACATGCTCCTCCCCTTACCCGACGATTTTCATGCACACCTCCGGCAGGGCGACTTGATGCCCAGCTACGTGCGGGATTTGGCCGCACAGTTTGGTCGCGCCATCATCATGCCCAACACCGTTCCCGCCATGACCAGCGCCAAGGCCATCGCCGAATACAAGAAGGAAATTCTTGCGGCGGCAAAGGATGTGCGCCCGGACTTTGAACCCCTCATGACCTTCAAGCTGAACCCGAACTACACGGAGCAAGACCTGAAAGACATGATGGCCGTAGGCGTGGTGGCCGGAAAGTATTACCCCGCAGGAGTCACGACCAACAGTGCCGACGGCATCAGCGACTTCGAAGGGATTTTCCCTGTGGTGGCCTTGATGGAAAAGCTGGGTCTGGTGCTGTGTGTCCACGGCGAAGAACCCGGTGAGTTCTGCCTGGACCGTGAACCCGCCTTTATCAAGCGGGTAGAGACCCTGGCCGAAAAATTCCCGAAACTGAAAATCGTCTTCGAGCACGTGAGTTCCGCAAAGTCCGTAGAAGCGGTCAAGAAGCTTTCGCCAAACGTAGCGGCCACCATTACGGTGCACCACCTGATGATGACTCTCGACGACATCGTAGGTGACGCCCTCCGGCCGCACCATTTTTGCAAGCCCCTGCCCAAGCGGCCGGAAGACCGTGCCGCTATTCGCGAAGCCGCTTTCAGCGGCAACCCCAAGTTCTTTCTCGGCACGGACTCCGCCCCGCACCAGCTGGGCAAAAAGGAATGCCCGTGCGGGGCGGCGGGCGTCTATAGCGCTCCTGTGGCCCTGCCTCTCCTTGTGCAGGAATTCGAAAAGGCCGGTCATCTGGACAAACTTCCGGATTTTATCGCCGGTTTCGGGGCCGACTTCTACGGCGTTCCCCGCACCACCAAGCAGGTGGAAATCGTCAAGGAGCCCTGGACTGTGCCCGCCACCGTAAACGGGGTGGTCCCGCTGGCCGCAGGCGAAACTTTGGAATGGAAAATTAAGCGGTAAAAACGCCAAAAAGTGGCTTGTCCGCCATAAAAAATATACATTATGGGAGAACGCTCCCTATTTGGATTTTTTATGGCTTTTATTCGCGCTGTACTTTTCTACTTGACCATTTTTTCCGGGATGATCATCCTCGGCACACCCTACATTATTTACAAGGGAACTTTCTGCAGACGCAAGAACGAAATCACCAATGTCTGCAGTTTCTACTTCAAGTACGTTCTCTTTAAACTGTTCGGTATCAAGGTCAAGGTAGAAGGAGCAGAAAACATTCCCAAGGACAAGGGATTTGTCATCGTGGCAAACCACATGAGTTTTCTGGACATTCCCGTTTTCTGGCCCTCCATCGGGAACGCCGCCTTCGTGGCAAAGGCCGCCCTCTGGAAAGCTCCCATCTTTGGATGGGTTCTCAACAGCATCGGCTGCATTCCCGTGCACAAGAACCCGCGACAAAATGCGGACATGGGCAAACTGATCCGGGACCGCATTGACCACAATTACAACATCGTCATTTTCCCCGAAGGACACCGCAGCACCGACGGAAAGCTGCTTCCGTTCCAGAACGGCATTTTCAAGATGGCCAAGGAAAACGGGCTCCCTCTAGTGCCCGTTACCCTCGTCGGGACAGGGAAATGCCTGTCCAAGGTCAAGTGGGCCATGAACCCCGGCGAAGTCCGCATCATAGTCCACCCGCTACAGGCTAGCGAGAGTTACGCGGACAAGACCGCGGTCCAGCTTCGGGACGAAATCCACGACATTATCGAAAAAGATTTAAAGGAGGCCTAGCATGGCTCAGCATTTACCCAGCGAAGAACAGATTATCGCCATATTGCGTGACGAACCCATGGTAGGGAGCCAGCTCCGCGGCGCCCTGGGACTCCCTAAAAAGCAGAAGATGGCCTTCAAGCAACTGCTGGCCGACATGGTGGAGCGGGGTCTGCTGAAGCGCACCAGTCACAAGGAATACCAGCTGGGCGATGGTGAGACCCTTGAAGAAAAGCGGGAGAAGCGTTTCAAGAAAATCGCGGAACAGGGTGGCGAAGATAACCGCAGGCCTGCAGCCCGCAGCCGCAGGCAAAAAGACAAGGAAAACGAGACCCGTATCAAGCGGGGAATCCTGCACCAGATTGGTGACGAAGATTGGGAAGTCCACGAACTGGAAACGGGCAAAGTTTACGAGATGGCCCACCGCCGGCAGGCGCCGGGCAAAGAGGGCGAGACCATCAGCTTTACGCTGTACCCCCACCCGAAACTCAAGCACAGCTACTTGGCCAAGGTGGACCGCACCGCCGAAGCCATGAACATTTCCTGGGCCGAGGTAAAGCAGAAATTCATGGACGAGAACAACCTGCCCAAGGACTTCTCCCCCGCCATCAAGAAATTCGTAGAAGGCATCAAGGAACCCGGTCCCAAGGATTTCAAGGGTCGCGCCGACTACCGCAAGCTGGACGTGCTGTGCATTGACCCCGAAGGCGCCATGGACCACGACGACGCCATCAGCGTGGAACGTACCGCAAACGGCTACAGGCTTGGCGTGCACATCGCCGACGTAAGCTACTACGTACCCGAAGGCTCTGACCTGGACGAAGAAGCACTTGAAAGAAGTTATACACAATACCTGCCCTGGACTGCCGTGCCCATGCTCCCCGAAAAACTTTCTAGCGGAGTGTGCAGCTTGCACCAAGGTGTAGACCGCTGCGCCTTCACCTGCATGATGGAACTGGACAAGAACGCCAACGTGCTCAGCTGGGATTTCCACCGGAGCGTGGTGAACATCTCGAAGGGCATCACCTACCAGGAAGCGGTAAAGATGATGGAAGCGGGCGACGATTCTATCAAGGCCCTGGCCGAAGTCACCGCCCTGCTAAAGAAGAACCGCACCAAGGAAGGCCTGCTGGAATTCAAGAGCACCGAATACGGCTGCAAGTTCAACGAGGTCGGCGAACCCGTACAGATTGTGCCCCGCGAAACCGACGAAAGCAACTCCTGGGTGGAAGAGTGCATGCTTATCGCCAACAACTGCTGCGCCAAGGAACTCAAGAAGAGAAAGCTCCAGGGCATCTACCGTATCCACGAGGCTCCCGACACCAAGGACATCATGGAGTTGTACTACATGTACCCCGACTTGTTCAAGGACGCTCCCGTGATGCTTCGCGACCTGGGCAAGCCCCGCAGCGGTGACACCAACCTGAACCCTGACGCCTTCAAACTGTACCAGCACCTGGTCAAGCGTGCAGGCGACGACGAGACCTTGATGAACCGCATTTTGCGCAGTATGCAAAAGGCCCACTACGACAGCAACAGCTTTGGTCACTTCGCCCTGAACTGGCAGGACTACAGCCACTTCACCAGCCCCATCCGCCGTTACGCCGACCTTTGGTGCCATAGGGAACTGGCCCGCAAGGGAGACGAGATTAACGCCGAACGTGCAGAAAACATCATTGAAGTTTGCGATTTGATTTCGGCCAACGAAATCAAGAACATGAAGGTGGAACGCATTTCCATCAAGGTTTGTAGTTGCTGGATTCTGAAGGATCGCATCGGCGATGACTTCGAAGCCAATGTCACGGGCATCGAGGAATGGGGCATCTACGTTTCTATCCCCGACCCCATCGCCGAAGGCCTGGTACGCTTCCGCGATATCGCCGGAGACGACTTCTACGTATTCAACCCCGACCAGGGTCTTGCCTTTGGCAAAAAGAGCGGACGTACCTTCCGCAGGGGCGATAAGGTAAAGGTTCGCCTGCTTCGTGTAGACCCGCTTCGCGGCCAGGCAGACTTCAGCATTCTGGAAAAGCTTTCCTCCGAACCCAAGAAACGCCGCCGTCAGGGAGAATCCCGCGACGGATATCGCGATGTTCACGAGCGCGCCGACCGGGCCGCTGCTGCAGAGGCCCTAGGCTATGTAAGCCAGCCCGATGACTTCGACTTTGACGAAGACGCACCGAGCTTTATCCGGAACGGTCGCGGAGCCCGCAAGGAAAGGCCTCGCAAGACTATGGGCGCCAAGAGTTCCAAATCGAAGGGCCCCAAGGCCTATGGCGAAAAGCTGGCCCGAGGTCGTGGAGGCCGAGGCAAGAGCGGAAGAAGGTAATTCAAGGAGATGCCCGCCTGCGCGGGCACGACAACAGAACAATGCAAAATAGCAGAATCGTACTGTACGCAAGTTACCAGACCGGCAAGGATTTGCCCGGCTATGTTCGTTTTGCGTTGCAGCACCTGTCCGAGACGCCTTTCCGCGTGGTGCTTTTGACCAACAAGCGGGAGCTTTCCCCTGAAACGCTCCAGTTTCTAGAAGAACACAATGTCTTCCTTTATCTTACCGAAAACCACGGCTTTGACTTTGGCATGTGGCGCCGTTTCTTGAAGGACTTGGCATCTGGCAATGGAACCTTCACCACCCTCAGCGGGATATCCAGGCTGGTGCTGATGAACGATTCCATCGTGTACTACCGAAATCGCTTCCAGGAGTTTTTCGACAGAGCTGAACGGAGCGACGCCGACGCCATCTCCCTTACGGAGAATTACGAAATCCGTCACCACCTACAAAGCTATTTTCTCTACCTCAAGCAAGAAGCTCTCGGTGCCTTCTTTATGCACCTGCTGGAAACACCAGAACAGGAAAATTTTTACGACGTGGTGCATCGTCTTGAAATCGGCATGGCTCAGGCCTTCGAAGATGCCGAAGTACGTACAGAAGCCCTATTCCCCACCAAGAAGAACGTGCTGTTCATCTACCCGGAACTGATTGCCGGAGGAGCAGGTTTTGTCAAACGTAAAATATTGCAGCACCGTTTCGACATCAAGGAAAAGGCACACTTTATCAGGCACAAGGCTCTAAATTCGCTAAATGCCGATTACCACAAGATGATCGTGGATTCCGGCATGGCCGAAGATTTCAAGGAAGAATGGCTCCCGGCCCCTACAGAGGGAGTACTCCACCGGGCCGCCGACAAACTTTGGGAAAAGTCTTTTGACAAGGTGGGCTGGCCGCTCATGCGGACAGCCATCAAGGCCAAATACAAGCTCCTCGGAAAAAAGTTGGACGGCGAGGAGTATAGCGATTAGGGCGGGCAAGCCCTCCCTAAGACCCTCCCGCTACTCAATATACGATAAGGGAAGGCTTCCGCCCTCCCTAACACCTACCTTACACTTAATAATTCGCTACGCTCTGGTCACAAACCTATGGGTGTGCGGGTTATTTTCGTGGGCACCGGGCGGTGCTTATAAACGTTTAAGGAAGGCTTCAAACAACTAGGGAGGGCAAGCCCTCCCTAAGACCCTCCCCGCACTCAATAACCCGCTACACTCTAGTCAATAATCTATGGTGATGCGGGTTATTTTCGTGGGCACGCCATCGGCGTGCTTATTTTACGATTTTAGCGTCCTGGACGTCTTTGCCTTTCAGCTTAGACGAGGTATCGCCACCGGAGGCAAGGCCGCGGTTGATAATCTTGTACTGGGCAATGCTCCAGAAGTTAGAGATAATCCAGTAGAGCACCAAGCCCGAAGGCATCACTGCGCTAAAGAAGAACATCATGGCCGGCATCATCCAGACCATCATCTTCTGCTGGGCAGGGTCCATACCCGCACTACCACTCATAGTCACCTTAGTCTGGAAGTAGGTGGTAACCACCATAATCCAGGGGAGCACGGCAAGACCATCGGGCATCAAGAAGGGAATACTGAAACCATGGAAGATCACATCGCTACGGCTCAGGTCAGAAATCCACAAGAAAGCGGGCATGCCGCGAAGCTCAATAGCACGACCCAGCACAAAGAACAAGCCCATGAAAATAGGCATCTGGATAAGCATGGGGAGGCAGCCGCCACTGCAGCTGGCCAGCGGGTTCACGCCGTTCTTGGCGTAAAGTTCCATGACAGCAGCCTGCTTCTTCTGCGGATCGCTACGGTACTTCACATTGATTTCATCTAGCTGGGGTTTGAGCTTGCTCATGGCCCGGGTAGACTTAAGCTGCTTTACCGTAAAGGGCGTGGTAAAGGCGCGCACAATGATAGTCACCAAAATGATAGCCACACCGTAGTTCGGGATAATGGAATAGAAATACTTCAAAAGCTTCAAGAGCCACTTACAGATCCACACGAACCACACGCTGGAACCGGGGAACCACTTAGAGCCGGTCACGATAATCTTCTCGTAACCCTGACCCAGAGATTCCACCTCGTCCCACTGGAGCGGCAACACCATAAAGCCGAAAGCCACGGAGTCTGTGCGGACGGCATCGGCGATGGTAAGGCTGTAGGTACCCGGATCGGGGTTGCCTTCGGTAGCCACGTCAATATGCTTGGCGTTCACCTTCACGGGAACCGGCTTGTCGAACTGCACCGACAGAGCCACATACTTGCGACGCATGCCCACCCAGTAATAGTTGGCATCGTCCAAGTCCATAGTATTGGAGATGGTCTCACGCTCGGTAATCTCGCTGTTCTTGAAAATCACTTCGCTAAAGAAATAGCTGGCGCCACCAAAGCTCTTGCCCTTGGGAATGGATTCCGTCTCCTTCATGCCGCCCATCCAGGACAGTTGATAGTCCGCCGGCTGGAACCCTACAAAACGGTTCACCTGGCGCACAGCCACACCATCCTTGGTAAACGCATAGCTACGGATAACCTGCTTACCGCTCTTGTCGCTGAACACGAACTTCACCGTGGTGTCGCCTGCTACTTGGATCTTTTCGGGAGTGTCGCCCAAGTCAAACAGGGCTTCGCTCAGGTCGGCCTTACCAAGCTTCAAGTCCAAGGCGCCAAGAGTGGTATCCTGGATGATCTCGGGGAAGCTCCCGGCGCTATCGGGCAGGGCCTTCACGACAATACTCTGAACACGTCCACCCTTATTGGTAAGGGTCATGATAAACTTGTCAGTCTCCACCGCAACGGTGCGGGGCTCAATCACCTTCGGGGCTTCGGCCGTAGAATCCGCGGCGGCGACACTGTCCTTGCTAGATTCCGGCTCGGCAACCTTCGCGCTATCAGCAACGGCAACTTTTCCCGAATCCAATTCTGAATTCCGAACTCCGGATTCCGAATCACCCAGCACCGGGGCAGCCTTCAGCTCCGGAGCCTTGTCGTCCAAAACCAGCTGGTCTGCAGAGTCGGCACGCACGGCCTGCATGGCAGCAGCTTCTTTCTCTTTTGCCTGGGCCTCGGCCTGCTGCTTTGCGTTGTTCGTCGACATGGTCATCCACCAGATGACGATAATGCCGATAAGGACAGATCCTATGAGGGTATTCTTGTTCATGTCTTTTCCTTTCTGGGAGGCACCGGATCGTAGCCGCCCTTGCAGAAGGGGTTACATCTTAAAATTCTAAAAACCGCAAGATAGAAACCTTTGAAGGGTCCGTGTACCCTAAAAGCCTCGATTGCATAGTTGGAACAGGTTGGCTGGAACCGGCAGACGCCATGAAAAAAGTAAGGGTGAATCAGCTGGTACAGGCGGATAGGGGCAATCAGTACCGCCACGACGGCTTTTTCAACCTTGGCAAGCATCGTCGCACCCGGTACTTTGGTCCACCCACTCCATCTTGCGGAAAATCTTGAGGGCGGATTCCCGCAACTTCTCGGAAGTCAGCTCCTGCTGGCCCACGGTCACCACCACCATGGCCCAGACGGGCTTCTTGATGTTTGGGACCATCCCAAAAAACAAAGGCCGCAGAATCCTCCGACACTTGTTGCGGTAAACAGCGTTACCATTCTTCTTTTTTGCTAAAAAGCAGAAACGACAAAAACCGTCCGGGCTCTCTATCCAACGCATGGTCAATGACGATGCTCGGACAAACTTGCCTTGGACGGCCACTGTTCGATAAGCGGGCTGGTTCGGCAGCCTATAAGAACGCAGAGCGGCGATGAGCCACCCCCCGGCTTACTTCTTATAGATGGAATCGCTGACGGTCAGGCGCTTGCGGCCCTTGGCGCGGCGACGGCTAAGAACGGCGCGACCCCAACGATCTTCCATGCGGGCACGGAAACCCTGCTTGTTGGCACGCTTGCGGTTATGAGGCTGGAATGTTCTTTTCATGATAAAACCTTTCTAGTCGAAATTCAAAATTTTGAGTCCCAAATCTAGCAAAAATACCGCATAAATCAAGGTCTCGGGGCCCGAAGTACGGGAATTTTAAGCAAAAAAGGGCAAAACAACGCGTTCTGCCCAATCTATCAACATTTTATCAACGCAAGTGTAAAACTACGACACCTTGCGTATCTTGTTGTGGCCCTCGGTCTTAGCCAGGTAGAGTACCTCTTCCGACTTTACCAGGAACTGGGAGAAATGGGTGTAGTCCCTGTCGCCACACACAATAAAGCAACCAGACACCGTAACGCGGGCATCGGGGAACTTTTCCCAACGAAGGCCAGCAATGCCCTCGCGAATGCGCTCGGCACGTGCGAAAGCCTCCAGCTCGGATCTGCCCTTGAACACGCACATGAACAGTTCACCGTCCATACGGCCACAGCACTCCCCAATCCTTTCGTCACGCTCCTGAATCAGGTACTTTGCCACATCACAAAGCACCTGGTCACCAAAAAGCTGTCCGTACTTGGCGTTCACATCGCGGAACTCGTCCATATCCAGAAGCAGCAAAAAGTATTCCTCGCGCTGGGGCCAGACCACCCCCTCCAAGAAATGGGTCATGTAGCCCCTGTTGAAAAGCCCCGTCTTGGCATCGCGCTTAGACAGAAACTCTAGACGGCTCAGCATGGCCTCACGGCCCTTCCGCTCGGAGTTGTAAGAATAGAGGGCAAATGAATTGATGACAAAGACCACCACGCCCGTGATAAGGAAGGACACCAAAATGTCAACTACGGCCGCCTGGTGGTCCAGAGCCACCACGTAATCGGGGTACAGTTCCGAAAGCACAAAAGTTATTTCATAAGAGAGCATGGAGATGGCAAACACCACCCACTTGCTCTTGCCGGGGCAAAAGGCACAGAGGAACACCGAGGTAAGGCAATAGAGGGTCATGCCGCAGTTGAACCCGCCGCACAAGAAGAACAGCATGGGCAACAAGAAGCAGCTGAGCAAGAGGCACATCACCAAGTAGCAGTGGCTGTACATACTGGTCCGGACCGCCACAAAAGCAAGAACAGCGCATACAACGCTGGTCAGCAGGCACACCGCCGAGGTAATAAGGCTAATTTGCTCGTAAATGGTAAAAATCGTGGAGGCAACGCTTGCCACCAACACAATCACAAGGAACACCCAAAACAAGGTACGTTCCAAGGAATCCTGCCTTTGCAGGAACAATTTCAGCTTACCGATCATCTGTCGGCCTATCCCCTTTTTCCCAAAAATACACTCTTTTAAACCCGGGGGAAAAAGATAATAAAAAAAGAATAGACTATCCCGAAGGAAATCCCCCCTTTACCGTAACTTTGTTATATTATTGAAGGTAAGTCATTATTTATAGCAGGTAGTGTATGGAACTGACCCCGTTAGATATCCGCAACCAGACATTCCACAAGAAAAACTTCGGCGGCATCGACCCCGACGAGGTCAGGGCGTTCCTCGAAACGGCTGCCACCGCCTTCGAACAAATGTCCAGGAACCGTACCGACCTGACGGAGCGCCTTAAAATTGCCGAAGAACGTGTCAACTACTACCGTCAAATCGAGAAGACCATCCAAGACGCAGTGGTCACCATGCAAAAGACCGTAGACGAGGTGAAGGCCTCCGCCGAAAAGGAAGCGGAACTGATTATCGCCGAAGCCAAGGCCAGGGCCATCAAAGAAGTGGAAAACACCAAAAAGAGCGCCGAAGACCTTAGGGCCGAAATCGAACAGCTGAAACAGATCCGCACCAATTACTTCATCCGGTGCCGCGCCTTGATCCGTGGCCAAGAAGACCTGCTTTCCGCTATGGAAAATGACCAGCGAGAAATAGGCGAACCCGCCCCCGCCAAGAGGCCCGCCATGCCTACGGGGAACGTTATCGGCTAGGAAACGGGGGCACCCGTGAGAATAAACATCAAGGTACATGCCCGAAGCAAGCGAGAATCCGTCACGGAAACCCCAGACGGAAGCTACAAGGTAGAGGTCAAAGCACCCCCTGTGGATGGAGCCGCCAACGAGGCCATCTGCGAACTTTTGGCAAAGCACTTTGGAGTCCACAAGCGGGATGTTTCCGTGGTGGCCGGCGCCACTAGCAACAAGAAGGTCGTGGAGATTAACAAATGAGATCTCGGAAGCAGGCATTCATTCACTTGCTGAAGGCGCTCTTCGTCATCGCCATAGCCTTGTTGCTGAACATTATCCCAGCAAGGCTGGTCACCCATTTTGAACTGCCCGTTTTCTTTGACTGCCTAGGCACCATCCTTATCGCCATGATGGGCGGCAACCTGCCCGCTGTCATCGTCGGATTCTTCGCCAACGTCATCAATGGCATGTCCGACCCCGTCACCCTCTACTACGGCGTCATCAGCATCCTCATTGCCAGCAGCGCCTACGTATTCTACCAGAAAAAGTTCTTCTTAAGCATACCCAAGATTTTGATAGTAATCCTCACCTTCGCCCTCATCGGCGGGGGCATCGGTTCCATCATCACCTATTTTTTGTTCGGCTACAGCATCGGCGAAGGCATTTCGGCCCCATTTGCACTGGGATTGCGGGATTCCTGCGGGCTACCCGACTTCTGGGCACAGCTTTTAGCAGACATCATCATCGACATCTTCGACAAGGCCATCGTGGTTATTTCGGCAGTGCTTGTCTACCGGTGGATTCCCCGTAAGATTCGGGAGTTCTGCAACCACACGTTCCACATGGACCCCAATGTAGACGAACTGGCCGCCACCACCAAGCACTCGCTGCTCCGGAAGGTGATGCTCATGGTCATCACCGCCGAGCTGTTCCTCGGCGCCCTGGCCTGTTCTATTGGCTTTTTCCTTTACCAGAAAGTTTCCATTGACAAGTTCACTGAATTGGCCTACGGAGTCACCCAGGCCGCCAGCACATTTATCGACGGAGACCGCGTCGATGAGTTCATTGCCCACGGACGCGAAGCCGACGGATACGTTTTAGAAGAGTCCAGGCTCTATAGGCTCAAGAAGAGCTTCCCGCAGACAAAGTACCTCTACGTCTACAAGATACTAGAAGACGGGTGCCACGTGGTGTTCGACATGCCCACAGAAGACGGCGAAGAACCGGGCCATCCAGGCGACATTGTTCCCTTTGACCCCAGCTTCGAACCTTACCTACCCCAGCTTTTCAAGGGTGACACCATCGAGCCCATCATCTCCAACGACTCCTACGGCTGGCTCCTGACCATCTACAAGCCCATCAAGGATAGCCACGGCAAGACCGCCGCCTACGTGGCCGCCGACATTTCCATGGAAGAAATCACCAAAGACGACGCCTCCTTCTTCATCAGGTTCTTCTCGCTGTTCTTCGGGCTCTCCATCATCATCATGAGCGTCATCATCGAACTGGTAAAGCGGGGTATCGTGCGGCCCGTCAACCGCATGGCCTACGCCTCCTCCCAGTTCGCCTACAACCTTGAATCCGACAAGGACAAGGGGCTCAAATCCCTCAAAGCCCTGAGCATACACACCAACGACGAGGTCGAGCACTTGCATGGAGCCCTGCTCAAGATGGGCACGGAATCTCTAGATTACATCAAACAGCTGCAGGAACAGACCAAGCGCATCACCCGCATGCAAGACGAGATTATCATGAACTTCGCCGAGATGGTAGAAGCTCGCGATACTAGCACCGGAAACCACATCAAGAAGACGGCCTACTACGTAGACGCCATCGCCCGAGAGCTGCAAGCCGAAGGCGAATTCAAGGATGTCCTTACCGACGAATACATCGAAAAGCTGAAACGCTCGGCGCCTCTCCACGACATCGGCAAGATCGCAGTCTCTGACCTGATTTTGAACAAGCCCGGCAAGCTCACCGACGAAGAGTTCGTCATCATGAAGAGCCACACTACCGAAGGCAAGAACATCCTCGTAAAGATCGAGGAGAATGCCGGTTCCACCATGGACGAGGATTACCTGAAGGAATCCATCGAGATGGCCCATTTCCACCACGAAAAGTGGGACGGCTCGGGCTACCCCACCCGCATCAAGGGCGAAGAGATTCCGCTGTCAGCACGTATCATGGCGGTGGCCGACGTATTCGACGCCCTGGTGGCCGAACGTATCTACAAGAAGCCTTTCACCTACGAGAAGGCCATGGATATCATTACCGAAGGCGCCGGCAAGCATTTCGACCCCGTGGTGGTCAAGGCCTTCACCAAGATTTCAAAGCGCCTCTACGATGAACGAACCAGGCTGGAAGAAAGCTCAACCTAAAGGTTGCTGTCAATCCAGTCAAAGCGTTTCCGCATCCACTCCACCATTGCCTCCACGCCTTCTTCGTAAGAATCGTAGGGGTCTTTCAAGGCCCAGTTTTCCGTGTTAGAAATAATAGGCCAGCGCCGGTATTCGTTCTCGACAGCCTTTCTGATGATCGATTCATACAGGGGAACGCTATCTACCAGGGCGCGGAACTTTTCCCGATGGGCAATCCAATAATCCTTGGCAACTTCCTCTACCCAGCTGCTACGGAAGATATTGGCATACTGGCGGTAATTCCGGATGTACCAATCTTCGGCAGGCTTGTTATTTTCTCTAGAGGCGTTTCCGAAAGCAAGGTCGAAATCCCACAAAGGGCCAAAACGCATTGGACCACCCTTTTCCCAAGTAAGATAGACGCTCCGGGCATAGTTACCGTCTTCATTCTTGGAAAACTCCTGGACCCAATAGAAAAGCATAAAATCGTCCATAGAAATCCATTCCCGAATTTCTGCCGGAGTCTTGCGGACAAACGCCTGCGTTGCATTCTCGAACTGGTTCAGTTGCGAAAGCAACAACTGCTTAGACTTTTCGCTAGGGTCCTTTGGGGACTTGATGTGATAATAGTAGTTCCGGTCCGTCATCACGTAGGGCGGGTCGTATTTCTTGGAATCTTCCTTCTCAATCAGGAAGGTGGTATCGCTTTCGACAATATTCACACGGTCATGACCCACTTTCACCGTTTCTGATAACAGGTAGAGTCCCATATACTTGCGGTTCAGATAGACTTCTACAAACTGCATCTTTGGCGTCCACCGGGCCCCTAGCCATTCCGAAAGCCTAGACATCATGTAATTGCGCAGGTGGGTCTTATCACCGAAATTGCCGACCAGCGCCCAGTCCCTGTTCTTGGGCATGCCGAAAAGGGAGACCTTGTCGTCGAATTCCAACTTCATGCCGTACTTGGGCATCTTGAAACTGGAATTCCCACGGCCACGGACCGTAAGGCTGTACACCTCGCTCTCGTAAGTATCCTTGCCGTAAATTTGGAGCTTCGACGGAAATTCCGTCTCCCGGTCACGTATTTCGTGAAAGCCTTCCGTCTCGATAACCACACGGGGCAAATCCGCATAAGGGTACTTGGAATCGTCTAGAGGCAGGTATTCCGGATTGTCTTCGGGACTTTCCCAGAAACAGCCGGCCAACGCAAACGACAACGCAAGACCGCTCGCTAAAAAAATTAGCGGAGTCATTGCGAGGAGCCAAAGGCGACGCGGCAATCTCGTGGAGAAACTATAAAACATTAAACGTAAATGTAATAAGATATGATAAAAACGGAACGGAACAACTTTCGTATATTTTGAAATCGATGACCACGAAAATCGGACTATCGTTGCTGCTTTGTGCGGGTATCGCCTTCGCCACCGAAGGGCTTGTGCCGCTGCACTTCCCGACAACGTCCCTCTCCGTAGAAGGGGCCGAGGAACTGGACGACGACGTTTACAGCACCGACATGACCGCCTCCGCCGAATACGCCATCACCGATTGGTTCAGCCTGTACGGCAGCAGCTCTTTCCGATTTTTAAGCTACAGCTACGAGTTCTCTACCAAAGGTTACATCCACAACTACTGCAACCTGCATGTGAACGGTTTCAACGAGAGTTATTTGGGTGTACGGACCCTATTTTACCGCAGCCTCGGGCTTGATGCGGGTTGGAGATTCCCACCTGGCGAAGGTTCCCAAAAGGAACGCTTCCATAGGCTGAATGCGGAGCCTTTCGTACTGTTTCCGGCGACGCCTCACCTGCTGCTGGGAACTGCCCTACGGTACAACACCTTCCTAGAAGACAAGAATTACAGGCCCGGCGACGAAATCGGGTTCAAGGCCAGCATCTTGTGGAAATTCTGGTGGAGTGACGCCGAAAACACTGGCTGGAAATTCAGCGAGGTAATGCTTTACCAGGCCCGCATCCAGGAATCAGAAAACCACAACCTGGCCAAGAACTGCCGCAAGATGGATGACAAGTACAAAGGCATGAAAATCGCCTTCGCCCTGACAAGAGACTTTAGGTTGTTCAGCACACCGCTAGAACTGGGGATAAACTACACCATCAACAAGGGAACCCTGTTCGGATTCGAGACCGGCCACCGGATCGGCATCATGCTAGGGCTAGGCCCGTTTTGACCGGGAATCTTTTCGATTGTCCCACCAAGCGAATATGTTGGCCAGCACCGTTCCGCTGATGGAATGGTAGGCGCAGCTTAAGGCGCAGGGCACCATGCAAAGCACCGCCTTGGGGTTGGCCGCCACGTTCTCGGGGTTGGCAAAGAAGGCCATGGCAAGCACGGTAGCCATGCCGGCGTTCTGCACGCCCACCTCAATAGCGATGGTCCGCTTCTTGGCGGTATTGAACTTGAAGAGCTTACCCACGCTGTAACCCAGCACATAGCCCAGCGCATTGTGGCAGAACACCACCGCCAGCACCAAGAAGATTAGCGAAAAACCGTTGGTCAACAACTGCGGGCGCACCGTCACCACAACCCCGCCCACAATGAGCATCAGGCCTATCACGCTTACCGCAGGCATGTTCGCCTGGATTTCCTTGAACACCGGGCGTTTGCCCAAGAAATGGTTGCAGAGGAACCCGATGGTAATGGGCGCCACCGTCACGTACAGAATGTTCAAGAACATGCCCACCGCGTTCACGTTGATGCTGGTATCGGCAAGCCAAAGTACCAGAAGCGGAGTCATGATCGGCGCAAGGAGGGTGCTCACCATGGTCATGCTCACGGAATAGGTCACGTCGCCACGGGCCAAAAAGCTCATCACATTGCTAGAGACTCCGCCCGGGCAGCACCCCACCAGAATGATACCCACCGCCAAGTAGGGGTCCAGCCCGAAAACCTTCGTAAGGCCAAAGGCCACAAAGGGCATAATGGTGTACTGCGCCACGGCGCCCAGCAGAATGTGGAAAGGTTGCTTCAGCAGATTCCGAATGTCTTCCATAGAAATGGTAAGACCCATGCTCAGCATAATCACGCCGAGAATGATGGAGGATACATTCCCGTGAACCCAGCCAAAGGCGATGGGAACGAAGAATGCGACGATGGCGCTTGCGATGACAAAGGGGGAAGCGTAGTTGGAAAGCAGACGGCTAATAGCCTTGATTACCTTAAGCATATGCAAAATATAGAACTCGGCGGCAGGGCAAGCAAGCCCTACTTGCGCACGACGGTCACAGCGGCACCCAACTGCAGGGTGTTCACCTCGTCAACGGGGTCCCGCTTGGAGTTCTTATCCACCTGGAACTCGTCGTCTCCGTATTCCTTGTTGGAACCCACACCGCTCCAATAAATGGCCGTATTCAGGGTTATACCCACAAAATAGTGCTCCGAAACCTTCCAGACGTTTCCCAACTCGAATTTATAGCCCACTTCGTCAGTGGCATATTCCATGTCGTACTTATCCCAAGAATTATCCGGGACCAAAAAAGATACCGCCGTTCCCACAAAGAACCCATCCAAAAGCGACACCACGTTCACGAAGGGATAAACCTTGACTCCAAAACCATAAAAGGGGCAGAGTTGACCACCGCTCTCCTTGAATTTTTCCTTGTCCCGGGAGTAGTACTTGTAGTAGGAATCCCCGAAAGACCAGGCCAAGCCCAAATCAAGAAACAGAATGCCTCGCTGGAACAAAAGTATACCTACTTTCGACTCAAAGCGCGGGCCATACCCCTCAAAGGAGTAGATGTTGTAATAAAGGTCCTTGTCGTAAACCATTTCGTCCCGGTCGGTATCGTGGTACCAATGGGAGATAGATTCCGTCTTGTAATCGGACTTTGAATACTGCCCCCCTACGGAGATTTCAAAATAGGGGTAGACAAATTCTGATGCACGGTGACGCCTCCGCTTGCGGGGCTGTGCCGGGTCGTCTGCGTCGGCCAGGGTCACACACACCAGGCAGGCTATCAAAAAAAGAACGCGAATCACGGCAACCTCAACACGGCGTAATTCACGAACCTGCCACAGGAGGTATCGTCTGGAGGCAAAAATGTTTCCAACACAAATTCCCCGTTGATTTTCCGTTCGTCAAATTCCACAAAGCGGTAATCAATATCGTCTTCACCCCAACGGTGGGATTGTCCGTCAATAGCATAAGTAGGCAATGTTATTACCTTACCCGCACAATAAAAAGAAAGATCAACCGATATCTTGTTTTTGCTACTGAGCGAAAACAAACTGTCACATTTCCATATACAACTTACGCAAGCCATATTGCGACGGTCAAAGGAGCCATATTCTGATACCGTAGAGTTGGAGTCAGCCCAAACGGAATCCCCTGCCTGGTAGGTAACCTGTAAATTCAAGGAATCTACGCCTGCTGGTTTCTGGGCGCAAATACTGGCGGTATATTTGCTTTCAAATCCTCCTTCGTCGCACGATGTAGCACAAAACGCCAGCCACGAAGACACCAGCACACAGTACACCGCAAATTTAGACCTAGGGAATTTCATCTAGTGGAAATATAAAAACTCCCACCATTTTTGACAGACTATTCGTCTAATTCCGGATTATACGTATTCTCCACCGTCATGGCTAGTTCCAATTCGTCATTGAACTGTTCCAACTGGCTAAGCGCCGCATTGTCCAGGTCAAAGGTGACAAAAGCAGGTATTCCATCTTCGCTCATATTGGCAAGTAGGTTGAGAATGCGCTTGCGACGCCAGCGGGGCATGTCGGTAATGGGGTATTCGTGAAGCCTGTCCAAGAAAGAACCGGGGCAGTAGTCTATGGCATCCGAGAGCTTTTTCTTGAGCATCTTGCGGTACTTTTCGACTTCTTTTTCTTTGCCTACCTGCGGAAGCTTACGTAAACCGGGTTCAATACCATTCAGGGAGAACTGGTCTTTGGCATGGATTACTGAGTCAAAGGTAATTTCACCCCTGAGCAGGAACAACCACTGTGTATCCGTATTCCCTTCGGAGTCGGTATAGGTGACGTAGCCCCGTTTAACATGACGTTCGTTGCCCACAACCTGAGCCAGGGCGACCATCTTGCCGCCAATCTGGAATTCCACCCGAAAATGCTTTTCGGGGAATTTTTTCAAGATGTAATCCCGGATGTAGTACGGAAGCCACTGGCGTTTGAACAGGTTAAGCATTTATATTTCATCCTCCCTCAGCATGTTCGAACCCGCCCTCCTGAAAAGGCTCCTCATAAACTCATCGAAGCCGGGTTCGCCTTCCTTTGGATGGCGAAAGACGTTTTCACTTACGGGCTTGTTGTTCTGATTCTGTTCCACCTTGTTCTGGTCCTGTTCCACCTGGTTTTCCTTTTCCGCCATATTGACCTCGTTGTTTTTTGTGTCGGTACATAGTGTATCGTTTCTACGAAGGAATTTGTAAAAAAACAGGGGAATTTTTATTAAAAGAGATCTTCAAAATGTCATATTCTGACATTAGGCGTATATATATTTATAAAGGCGAGGGCTTATGTTGGTGACTTTCCTTATAATTTTGGGCATTTTGGCCCTTTTCGGGGCCGGAGACGCAGGGGATGCTTGCGCCATCACCTTGCTATTGAAAGTGCTGCCCATACTCATTCTTTTGGGGATTTTAGCGTCTTTAATGTTTTGTAACGGGTAAAAAAAAGACCGTAGCGGGATGCTACGGTCTTTTATTAATGCTATCAGAGATTGCCACGGCCTTCGGCCTCGCAATGACAACTCGTTACTTCACCACGATGTTCACAAGCTTGCCGGGGACCACGATGGACTTCACGACGGTTTTGCCCTTCATAAACTCCTTGACGCGGTCGTTGTCCATGGCGAGCTTTTCGAGAGCGGCCTTGTCCATGTCCTTCGCGACGGATGCCTTAGCGCGGACCTTGCCGTTCACCTGGAACACGACTTCCGCGGTGTTTTCCACGGCCTTTGAGTGATCGGCTTCCGGCCAGGCGACGTTCGTGAGCGATTCGTTGTGACCGAGGATGCTCCACATTTCTTCGGCGATGTGCGGGGCAAACGGGTGCAGCAACTTCACGAAGGTTTCGCACGGTTCGCGGTAGCGCTTGTCCATCTTCATCATTTCGTTGTTGAAGATCATCAGCTGGCTAATCGCGGTGTTGAAGCTCATGTTCTCGATGTCGCTCGTGACCTTGATGACGGTCTGGTGCATCACCTTCTCGATAGCTTCCGGAGCAGTTTCGTCAACGAACACCGGGGCTTCATCAGAATCGCCCACCACGGAGCGCCAGGCGCGGCCGAGGAAGCGGTTCATGCCTTCGATGCCCTTGGTCTGCCACGGCTTCACGGCGTCGAGCGGGCCCATGAACATTTCGTACAAACGAAGGCTGTCGGCACCGTAGTCGCGCACCACGTCATCGGGGTTCACGACGTTCTTGAGAGACTTACTCATCTTCGCCACGATCTGCTTGAGCTCGATGTCGGTTCCCTTCTTGAAGAACTTGCCATTCTTTTCTTCGACTTCGTCAGTCGGGACCTTGGAGCCAGCGGCATCTTCGTAAG